>CAYRIZ010000004.1:0-61504 GCA_964424565.1 uncultured Enterobacterales bacterium | reverse complement strand
CGGCATTGCGTCCAGGCTGTTCAGTGGTTACACTACAAACAGCCCGGATTTTAGGATACCATAGAGCAGCATATTCATAGTTACTGTTTTCGTAATACCAATCTCCCAACTGCAACTGAAATGCAGGATCACCGAGTTCCGCTTCAGTCTTCAGTTGAGCAAACTGCTCATCTGAAAGCTCAATATCAGCCGCAGAGGCAGTGGCAGTGCATGGAAAAACAGCAACAAAAAAGACAAGACAAGTATTTATTGACAGCAGTCTGCGCAACATGACACACCTCGATTAGAACGTTTTTTCCAAAAATTTATGGCTGGATCAACAGTGTGATCTCGATCGGCTTCGTGTCTCCGCCATATTCAGATAGAAGAGCATTGTGCTGAGGGGAGGCAGACAGCATTTACTGCAGCAACAGCTTTCATCTGCCTCAATATCTGTAACTTACAGACAATTACCTTGATGAATAATGAGAATAATGGGAAGCGTGAGAAACATGAGAAGCATGTGAACTATGTGAATAGTGAGCGGCAAGCATAGTTCTGCTGTCTGCCTTTTTCTCCAAAATCAAACCGCGCTGCATATTCTGCTGCTGTGCCGTTAATTCAGTAGCGGATGGGGATGAAAATTTATTACTGACAAAAGTTGAAGCCGAACTACAGAAGCTTACTGCAGTCAACGCCATAAACATAACAATATAATAAAGCCTACGCATAGCTTATTCTCCTAAATTGCAGGTTTTTATAGTTGAAAACTTTTTATGTGCCGGCTGTGACTATTCTTATTTGATGCAAAGAAACCAGGACATTCTCCCCGCCGAGAGCAGTCCCTGCACTGTTCAATGTATATATCTTTCCAATCAGATATTGACTGCACTGCATACTGTCTGATGTCTTCAGGAAGAATACACAGCTGACTATTGTAAATATTAACTTCTATATCACGATCGACCAGTATTAAAACAGCCTCACGGAGCTGTTGATTGTAATCGTATGGATCAATCCAAAGGCGATCGAAATTATCATTAACCAGTCCTGAATTTTCCATCTGCATAAAAGCTACATGTGATACAAATGGAAAATTTCTATAAATATATTCAGCCAGCTGCGGTAGCCGGTTAAATGTCATTTTATGGACAACAATTCTGATGCCTATATTGAGATCATAAAGAGCCAGATTATACAGACCACGTACAGTTTTATAAAAAGTTTTGGCACCCACTATCTCATTGTGCAAAACAGCTACATCAGAAAAAAAGGGAACATCAATCAAGAGGTCAGGATGTCTGCATTGATACAGTTTTTCGGCAAATTTCTGATCAGCAAACTTTACTCCGTTTGTTAAAAGAGTTAAGGCAGTATGTGGAAGTTTATCCCTGCATTTTTGAATAATCTTAAACAGATCATCTCCTACCAGTGTAGGTTCACCACCGGTAATACCCAGCTCTGCAGGGTGGCTGTTTATCAGATCGATTAATTTAAGATTATAGGCAGTTAAATCATCCTTTTTATTTTTAGGAGGCTGCGGACACATTATACAGCGGTGATTACAGCGCTCAGTCAGCATTATGCTATTGTGTTTTGATCCACTGTCAAAGGCAACAGTAACATCACCATTGTCATTTAAAAATACTACATCTCCTTCATTAAGGATATCTGTGCCTTCGGCAAGACATAAGGGATATGAAACATCACGGGATGCAGTATTGGCAATCACTGCCGTCAGCCCTGAACTTCTTGACGGGGCTTCTTTGCAGACCAGAATTTTATCAGCATTTCCAAAAATCTTTTTCTTAAAAGTAACTCTGCCGACAAGAGTGCCGCTGAAACCTGATGCCGTACCGTGAATAAACTTCATAAATCACCTCACCCACGACCAGAAGATCTTCTGTACAGCAGGATCATTGCGGCGCAATAATGTAAACAGATAATCCATAATGGCTTTATTTTTACGACATACCTCATTAGTCGGCCTGAAGCCCACCACATCTCCCTGTTCAGAGTAATTGCGCACCGGATCTGCACCGCAGTAAGGCTGATAGACACAGTCTGCACACATGGGCAGACATTCAGTGCAGGCCTGACTGGTAATGCTGCGCATATGCTCTCCGCCAAACATTGAGGCAAATGTGTCCTGATTGACATTGCCCAGCTTAAAAAAGTAATTTTTAAATCTGGCCATCATACGGGCTTCATCTGAGACATAGACATTACCGTCATAATCATAGATGGCACATGAAATACCCGCACCAGCCGGTGACTGCAGATCAACAAAGCCTGTAGCAAAAGGAGTTAAAATTCTTCTAAGCAGAAGGCGGGCATAGCCTTCCACAAAAAATGTACCCCGTTTATTTAACTCAATTATATAATCCAGGCCTTCTTTATAATTTTCAATAAAATCTTCCACCGGATACGAGATTTTATCCTTGTACTTTTTTGCAAACCCATAAGGATTAAGCTGCCTGAGAAATATGTTATTGAATCCAAGTCTTATATATTCATCAATAATTTCCCTGAAACGGCCAAGACTGAATTTTGATGTAGTCATCAAAGCGGAAACACAGTCGTTGTCATTCCAGATTTTTCTGATCATCTTAAGATTTGTTTCAAAAACAGCATGATGATCCAGAGTTTTGTCCTGCAATGGTCTGTTAATGTCATGCAGATCTTTGGGACCGTCAAGAGATGTTGAGATTAGACAGTTGTGCTTTTTGAGATATTTTACTTTTTTCTCATCAAGCAAAGTTAGATTAGTGCAGATAACAAAGCTGAGCTCTTTTTTATATCTGATATTTGCTAATTCTACTTCTTCAATAATATATTCGACTAAATCAAATCTTACAGACGGATCGCCGCCCTGGAATTCGATTTTTATAAAATGTGAAGGACTTTGAAATATTGTTTTAACAACGTTCTTTGCCGTAGCAAAACTCATATCTGAGTTATTTTCACATTTTGTACGTCTGGCTACCTGACAGTAAATACAGCTTGAATTGCATCTGATAGTAGGTACCACCATATGCAGACTGGTAAAATCACGCAAAATACTTTTTTTGGTACGAAATTTTACTGCCAGCATATGAACTACATCTTCTATCCTATCGCAGGTGATAATTTGTTTGGATGCCAAATCATAAAATGCTTCATCAGCTGGAGTTAAAGTGCCGTTATTTAATTTTTCAAATTCGGCATTCTTCAAAAAGATATACTCACCTGCATCATTGGTAAGCAGATATTCTTCAGATGAACAGCGGTGAAAACGGTATGGCAAAATCTGATAATTCATGAGGCATCATTTCCCATTCAGAGGTTTAAATGCCTCTTCCACAATTAAATCACGAATATGACCACAGCGCGTATTGATGTTGTATCTGACCTGTTCATCTATCAGTGCAACAGATAATGATTTAAGATCTTTTTCAATTATGTCCTCAGCTGCAGAATCACTGGATTTCGCTTCAAAAGTCACTGCAATTATGTTGGGACTATCCTGCTCGGTCTGCTGATAGATATAGTATCTTCCTGCAAAACGATACAAAGCAGCCACAATAGCTTCTTTGGAATATATTGCAGTATCAATATGGTAAATGAATTTACCGTCTTCTTTTGAAATAGTAAAACCAGAACTCATAGCATTTAAAAGCTCTTAACTGAGATTAATTCATAATGCTGAATTTTAATTTTAAGTTTATTTTTATTAAAAATAAATCCATACCTAGGATACATCATTATAAAAAAAAAAAAACGTGATCTAAATCACATTGAAGGCTGCCGTTTTTACTATAGTGCAGCAATAACAAATGTTATCTTACAGATGTTTTTAGATTACTAAATTTTCAGAAACTTAAGATTATTAATTACTTATGCTTCTCATAAATAAATTTTTTAAAACATATGGACAGAGAAATACAAAATATTTCTCCTGCCAGGCAAGCGGGGAAGCTATGCTGAGCTGTGCTGTACAGCACAAAAATCATAGGTGGGGATTAAAAATCCTGCCGGCCGGCTGAGGCAGGATTCTGGTGGCTGCAGTACCGTCAGCGCAGCAGGCGGCAGTACTGCATACCGGCAGGCTCTCTGCCGGCTGAAAGGACCAAAGCGGATTACACCGCCTTGAAATAAGTAGTGGAAGCGTCGTGGAAGACTGCCTCCAGATTGTTGCGGTGCAGGGCTGCTACCACTTCATCTACGCTGCGGTCATCATTGACTGTCCACTGCTCCAAGTATTTGCCGCGGTGGGCGTAGCCGCCTGGCTCGGTGGAGGAGCCGGCAGATACGGCGGTGATGCCCAGAGGAATGACCATGTCGCGGAATTCTGCGGACTCACGGGTGGAAATGGTCAGATCGAGCTCATGATCAAAGATGCGGAAAGCACAGATGAGCTGAATCTGCTTGCTGTCTGTGACCGGAGTGTGCGGCTGAAAACCGCCGGCGGCCGGACGCAGGCGCGGGAAGGACACCGACAGACGGGTACGCCAGTAATTTCTGCGCATGTAGAGCACATGCATGGCCACAGCCATGCAGTCCACCTTCCAGTCATAAAGACCAAGCAGGGCGCCTATGCCTACCTTGTCAATACCGGCCTGACCCAGACGATCCGGGGTTTCCATGCGCCAGCGCATATCCTTCTTTTTGCCGGCCAGGTGATTTTCCTTATAGCAGCCGGGGTGATAGGTCTCCTGATAGACGGACACGGCATCCAGTCCCAGGGTCTTGAGCTCGGCATAGTCCTCGGTGGACAGCGGCTGTACTTCCATCTGCAGGAAGGCGGCATACTTCTTGACTATGGGCAGCACTTCCCGAAAATAAGGCATACCGGCGCGGCGTTCATTCTCACCGGACACCAGTAGGATATTTTCATAGCCCATCTTGTTGATGGCCACGCATTCCTCTTCTATCTCCTGCATGGTCAGCACGGTGCGCGGGAATTTGTTGGCCGTAGAGAAACCGCAGTACTTGCAGCGGTTGCTGCAGAGATTGGTCAGATACAAAGGCAGATACATGCTCACCGTACGGCCAAAGCGCCGGCGGGTCAGATTCATGGCCTTGTAGGCCATGTCCTTGAGGTAATGCACGCGGGCAGGTTCGGAGATCAGCGCTGCAAAATCTTCTAAATCCAGGTTGTCTTCTTTACTTAAGGCACGCTCCACATCACGATCGGTACGGCTCTCCACCAGCGGAGCGAATTTATCTACATCCACCTTGGAGATTTCATCAAAAAAGCTCATCTTACTTCATAGCCTCGCTTAAGAACTGTTCCATGGGAGAAGAAGCACGGGCTCTTTCCACAGTGTCGGCCAGTCCTGCTTCATAACCCTCGCGGCCGGCCTCACAGGCCTTGCGGAAGGCGGCAGCCATGGCCACCGGATCGCGGGCGGCTGCTATGGCGGTGTTGACCATCACGGCAGAGGCGCCCAGCTCAAAGGCATGAGCGGCATCAGAAGGACTGCCTATACCGGCATCCACCACTACAGGCACGCGGCTTTCGCGGATGATGATCTTCAAAAAGGGCAGCGTCTCCAGACCGCGGGCTGAGCCTATGGGCGAGCCCAGAGGCATTACTGCAGCCACACCTACTTCTTCCAGGGCATGGCACAGGCAGGGATCGGCCGGGCAGTAGGCAAAGACCTTGAAGCCGTCGGCACAAAGCTCCTTGCAGGCCTTGTAGGTTTCCACCGGATCGGGCAGCAGATATTTCTGATCGGGATGCACTTCCACCTTGATCCAGTCAGTGCCCAGAGCCTCACGGGAGAGTTTGGCGGCAAAAACAGCCTCACGGGCGTCGCGGGCACCTGAGGTATTGGGCATTAAGGTGACATTCATGGCTTTTAAGGGAGCCACTATGTCATCTCTGCCGAATCTGACGTCTACACGCTTGACGGCCAGGGTGGCGATCTGAGCCCCGGAGGCCTGGCAGGCTGCAGTCAGCGCCTCTGCCGATGCATACTTGCCGGTGCCTATAATCAGGCGGGATGAAAATTCCTGTCCGGCCAAAATCAATTTCTCAGTCATGTAAATCAACCTCCTCCTACGACGGTAAATATTTCTACCAGCATGTTGTCTTTCAGTTCTTTGTCTTTCCACTGTGCCCGGGGAATGATTTCCTGATCAACGGCACAGGCCACCATGTCATTGACGGAAATCCCCTGGGAAGCGAGAAATTGCTCCAGATTAAGTCCTTCGGCAATATTCAGGGTCTCATGATTGAATTTAATCTGCATCCCTGCACTCCCTGCAGCATGTGCTGCGTTTTAATTTGAAATTCCGGGTTTTCTGCTGTTTTAAATCAAAAAGCTGCAGCTGCCCGTAATGATCCGCCGCCAGGCTGTGATTGAGCAGGGCCAGAGCCTCGCCGGCGGCAGCCGCGGCCATTTGAGCCGCAGCAGGTCCGCTGATGCCGGCAGGCACGCTCTCCCCGCCGCCGGGCAGAGCCTCCAGCGGCCCGGTCAGACAGGCATAACAGCCAAATTCCCTGACAAATTCCGGCCGGCTGTAGCAGAAAACCGCCATGATCCCGGTAAAACCGGTTACCGCGCACTCGATGACATCAAGCTGACGTTTAAGCGCCAGACCGGACAGCAGCACCCGGCTTTTGAGACTGTCGGTGAGCACCAGCAGCAAATCAAGATCGGCGGAAAATTCCGTAAAGTTATCCGCCGTCACCATATCAAAGGTGCGCACGGAGCTCCCGGCATTGAGTGCCCTGATGCGCTCCTGCAGGCAGAGGGCCTTGTTTTGGCCTATCTGCGAGGCGTCATACATCACCTGCCGGTGCAGGTTGGACAGCGACACCGCGTCTCCGTCAGCCAGATGCAGCGTGCCCACGCCGGCGGCGGCCAGCAGATAGGCACACAGTCCGCCCAACCCGCCGCAGCCGGCAATGCCTACCTTGGCCTGGCTTAAGCGCTCGCGGCTGCCGGCAAATTCCGGCAGCAGCTCCTGCCTGGCATAGCGCTCGGCGTCAGTGTTCTGTGCGGCCGTCATTTGGGATCCCTTACGGCATCAGGCTCGCCCTGCCCGCGGCCGGCACTATACAGCCACTGCTGTGCGGCGGCCAGCACGTCAGGGGCATCGGTAATGCCGGTGATCAGCGCCACCGAGCCCACGCCTGAGCGCAGTACGCCGTCGAGGTTGTGCAGCTTGATGCCGCCTATGGCTGTAGTGGGATAATCGCCCAGGATCTGCTGCTGATAGGCCAGCTTCTCCACTCCCTGCGGTTTGGAGGGCATCTTCTTGGAATTGGTGGGGAAGATGTGTCCCAGGGCTATATATGAAGGCTGCAGCTGCAGGGCCTTGAGCATTTCATAAGGGCCGTGGGTGGAAACGCCCAGATGCAGACCGGCCTGTTTAATCTTGTTCAAATCGGCCGTGCGCAGATCTTCCATGCCCAGATGCACGCCGTAGGCACCGGCTTCCACCGCCAGATCCACATAGTCATCAATAAAGACGCGGGCCTGATAAATGCGTCCCAAAAATACCGCGCGGGCAATCTTTTCCCGCAGCTGAGGGTCGGCAGGATCCTTGATGCGCAGCTGTACAGTGCGCACGCCCAGGGAAAGCAGGCTCTGCAGCGTATCTACATCGGAGAGCACAGGATACAATCCCATGCGGCTGACGCAGCGGGCAAAAGGCTCCCCGCCGCAGTCTGCCGGAAAGCCGGGCTCACGCACCGTGGGGAAATATTGGAGATCGGTGCACAGTCCGTGATGGCCTATGGGCGGGCGGCCGCCGTCATCTTCCACTGCCGGTACGGCTATGCCCTCGGTAACATAGGCCTTGGCGAGCACGGCCGCATCCTGCAGGGCATAACCCTGGGCAATAAAGGAAGCCAGAGCCGAGGACAGGGCACAGCCGCCGCCGTGGGCACCGTCACCCGGAGTCTTGGCATGCTCCATGGCAAAAGTAAGATCAGCTGAGACAAATACATCCACAGCCAGGGAGCGATCGGCCCGGTGGCCGCCCTTGATGATCACGGCCTGGGCACCGGCCTGCACAAAGACCTGGCCCAAGGCGGCAGTGCCTTCCCGGGCCAGACGCTCCTCATCCCAGCCGGCCAGGGTCAGGGCCTCAGGCAGATTGGGGGTGAAAATAGTGGTGTGCGGCAGAATACGGGAGAGATTGCCCTTGAGATCGGCACTCTCCAGCGGCCCTGCCGTGGCGGTGAGCACAGGATCCCAGACCACCGGAACGCCGCTGAGGGGGCCTTCCAGAGCGGAGAGCAGTACCTCCAGCGCTTCCTGCCGCGGAATGAGGCCTACCTTGATGGCGGCTACAGGCTGCTGCCAGTCATGGGCGGCCATATCCAGGCTTTCCTGCAGGCACGCGGTGGACACTGAGGAGACCGTGCCTACCCGGGTCAGGCTCTCCGGAGCCAGGGCACAGGCCAGCGGCAGCGGAAAAGCTCCGGTATCAAATACAGTAATACAGTCGGCGGTAATACCGGCGCCGCCGCCTGAATCCACAGTGGCGGCCAGAAGAACTAAGGGTCTATTTGACATTGAAAGCAGCCTTTAAACGACGATTTAAACGAATGGGACAGAATCTGGGGCCGCACATGGAGCAGAAAGAAGGCTCATGGGCACAGTCATCAGGCATCTGCGATTTCCAGACCTTTTCGGCATGCTCGGGATCGAGCGAGAGCGCGAATTGATCGTACCAGCGGAACTCGGCACGGGCGCGGGACATGGCATTATCGCGCAGGGTAGCCCCCGGCAGATGCTTGGCCACATCGGCAGCATGGGCAGCCAGTTTGTAGGTGATGAGGCCGGTCTTGACGTCATCCGGAGTGGGCAGGGCCAGATGCTCTGAGGGGGTAACGTAGCAGAGCATGGCAGTGCCGCGCCAGGCGATCAGCGAGCCGCCTATGGCGGAGGTGATGTGATCGTAGCCCGGGGCAATATCGGTCACCAGCGGTCCCAAGGTATAAAAAGGCGCTTCGTGACAGAATTTGTCTTCCAGATCCTGATTTTCAAACACGCGGTCCAGCGGCACATGGCCCGGCCCCTCGATAAAACACTGCACTCCGGCCTCGCGGCAGCGCAGGGCCAGTTTGCCTATATTTTCCAGCTCGCCGTACTGCGCCTTGTCGCAGGCATCGGCTATGGCACCAGGCCGCAGACCGTCGCCTAAGGAAAGCGCCACATCATACTCGCGGCAGATCTCCATCAGCTCATCAAAGTGGGCAAAGGCCAGGTTTTCTTCGCCGCGGCGCAACATGGCAGAGGCCATGATGGAGCCGCCGCGGGAGACTATGCCCAGCAGGCGTTCGGCAGCATAAGGCAGCAGATCCTGCGTCAGACCGGCATGTATGGTGAAATAATCCACGCCCTGTTTGGCCTGATCTATTACCACATCGCGGAAAAACTCCCAGGTCAGCAGCTCTGCATCACCGCGGGCGCGATCCAAGGCCTCATAAACAGGCACGGTGCCTATGGGCACGGGCGAGGCGCGCAGTATAGCGGTGCGGATGGCCTGCAGGTTGTCCACGCCGGCGGACAGATCCATGACGGTGTCGGCACCGAATTTCAGAGACAGGCGCAGCTTGGCAATTTCTTCGGCAAAATCAGAGGACACGGCAGAGGCGCCGATGTTGGCATTGACCTTGACGGAGAATTTCTTGCCTATGACCATAGGCTCGCATTCGGGGTGATTTTTATTGCAGGGGATGACGGCATGACCGGCTGCCACCTCGGCGCAGACCATGTCGGGGGTAAAGGCGGCATCTGCAGCACAGCTTTGGCTCTCGCGCAGGGCGGCATATTCCATTTCCTTGGTAATAATGCCGGCTTTGGCGTAATCAAGCTGCGTTTTCTGCTTATCGCCCACCCGGGCATTGATCCAGGGGGCACGGAGTTTGGGCTGCTCCTTGGCATCAGGGCAGGCTCCCTCCACGGTGGAGAGCAGAATTTTTTCGCCGTTGGAAAGGGTTAATTCTTTGAAGGGGACTTTGATGTCCGGAGATTTTCCCTGCAGAAAAATCTGCCTGGAAACAGGTTTTTTAACTTCAGCCATTGGCAGCATGCTCCAGTAAGTGATCACAGTCAGCATGCGGAATAGCCCTGAGCTTTAGGTTCCTTGTTCCCTCCGCAGGTATTAACCTGATCAGGTAAACGGATTCTGCTGCTGCAGTCTCAGCCCTGAAGGCACTCCGACAAGCTGTCGTTTATTATGCAGAGCCTGCCGGCAAATTACAATGACCAAAAAGATTTCCCGCTTCATCAGAGCCTGATTTTTGCGCCAGGATCTGCATTTTCCCGCGCTCTGCCGCCAACACAGGAAGGATGACTGTCGCCGGAGTGCAGCTCCCTGCCGTCGTCCCGGTCTCTGCAAAAAGCGTGCAGCCGTTTGGGGCTTTGGCTTTTTGCAAAACAGACCCTTTCTGCATAAAAATCCGCCCGCCGTCAAGGCCCTGTAATCCCCGGCGGATTGGGCTTCAGTTGCCGTCCGTCCCTTCCTGCCAGTGGTAACAAATTGCCCCTCTTTTGCAAAAACCGCAGGCGCTCTTACCGCCAAACTTTTTCCCCAAAGCTCACCTTCTCCCCGCCCTGCCGGGTGCCGCCGTCCCCGGGAGCATCCTGAAGATGTCAGCTCCCCCTGAGCTTTCTGCCTTGTGGATCACTGTCAATTATTTCCTGTCTGCCTCTCATCCACAGGCGGTGCCCGGGGGGAATTCTTCCAACCTTTGGCTTAATACAGAAAGGAGCCGTCATGAATAAAAGTTCACGTGTGTGCCGCCATGTATGCAGATTGTCTGCATGCACGACTGCTGCTGTCCTGAGTCTTGGGGCCGCGGCAGCCGACAGCGGGCCGGCCCTGCAGCAGGTCAGTTTCAGCGGCCAGCTTGCTGCGGACTCCCAGGTCAATGAAATTGCCTCCAGCTTTTACGGCAGCCGCATAGATGCGGCCCTGCTCGAGCGCGTACTGCAGGAGGTCAGCCGCTACTATCATGAGCAGGGCTACCGTCAGGCCGCCGCCCTGCTGCCGGAGCAGATCATCCGTGAAGACGGCGTCCTGCAGATCTATCTGGCCAATCAGCTGCTGGGGGAGACCACAGTCAACGATGCCGCTGATGTCTTATGGCCTTCTGCGCGGGAGCGCCTGTTTGCCTCCTTTGCTGACCGGCAGGGAGAGCCGGTCAATGAGGATGAACTGGAGGGTCAGCTCCTCAAGCTCACCGATTTGGGCGTCTTTAATCTGCAGGGCGAGTTCGGCCCCGGCGCCGGCCCCATCGACAAGGATCTGCTGCTCGATCTCACCCGCACCGAGTATTTCGGCGTCACCCTCTTTGCCGACAACAAGGGCACCAAAGCCTCCGGCCGTTACCGCTACGGCGTACAGGCAGATATTTTCAATCTCACCAAAAATGCCGATGCCCTCTCCCTGTTTTACGCCCGCTCCTCGGAGGGCCAGAACAATTACAGCCTCAGCTATCAGGTCCCGATCAATTCCCATCCCACGGTGGTGGGCACCTCCTTCTGTCTGACGGACTATGAGCTGGGCCATGAATATGAAGTGCTGGGTGCTGAAGGGCGTTCCTGGGAATGGGCTGTATTTGTGCGCGAGCCGCTTTACAGGCGCACCAATCACAAACTGCAGCTGGAAGCTGGGTACCGCTACCGCTCCATCACCGACCGCTTCACCGAATTTGACCTCAAATTCGAACAGCACAGCCATGCCGGCTGGCTGGCCCTGAGCAACTTTCAGAGTGTGGACCGCCATAATTTCGGCGGCAGCGTCAAATTCACCGGAGGCCGGCTGTTCAATGATGATGAATACAAGCTCTATGACGAGGACTTCTTCACCATCTGGAATATCAACGGCTACTACTCCTATGACATTGCTTCCTACTGCAGCCTCAATGTCGATTTTGAGCTGCAGCTGACGGCAGACGATGTGGACAGCTCAGAGGAGTTCTTCCCCGGCGGTGCCAGAGCCGTCTCCGGTTATGACAGCAATGTGTTCGCCGGCGACAGCGGCGGCTTCATCAAGATTTATCCGCAGTTCAAGCCCATACCCGGAGAAAACTTCTTTATGCGTCCCAATTTCAGGGCCGGCTATGCCCGCGATCAGCACTGCGACAGTCAGGAGATCTACTCGGTGGGCCTGGAGCTGGGTTACAGCAAGATGGGCTTTTTCGTGACCTTATCCTTTGATGCCGTGGTGGGTGAGCGTCCCTATGACGATCTGGACCGGGGCAAATTCTGGTGTGAACTCGGGGTGCGCATTTAAGGCGTCCGCTCCTGATTATTGAGAGGTTTATTATGCAGCCCAAATTATCTCCCCTTACGCAGGCCCTGCTGCTCAGCGGCGCCGCCTGTGCCCTTTATCTGCCCCCGGCCGCCGCTGCCACCCTGCCGGTTTTGGACAAGGTGGTGCATGGTGATGTTACGTCATTTACGGCTAACGAGAATACTCTCTGGGTCTTTGGCAACAATAAGAACAATGTAATTTTGTGGAAGAGCTTTGATGTCAGCGCCGACGGCGAGGTGCGTCTGGCCAATGGCAATTATCTGAATATCATCAGGGACAAAAAGGCCTCCGACATCTACGGCAAGGTCATAGCCGATTCCACGGCTTATTTCGTCAATCCCTACGGCATCAATCTGCATAGTGGCTCAATCGTGCAGGGCCGGCATCTGGGCTTTTCCACTGCCAGGGTCACGGAGGAAATGTTTGAAAAATTCATCAACTCCGAAGAGCCTCAATTTGACGGCAGTGGATCAGCCCCCTATTTTGCCTATACCGGGCAGGGCATGGGTAAGGTGCGTCTGCTGGGCACCATACATGCCAATGATCTGCAGGTGGATGCCGGGCAGATCATCATCCGTGATGCCAACAATATTATGAAGTATGACACTACAGCTGATAACCAGTCCATTCCTCTGACCGACGGCAAGGTGGAGCTGATGTCCTCGGTGGACCGTATTGATGTGGGCTTTATCTCCCCGGAGAAAACAGACACGGAAAATGTCATCGACGTCACCACCGCCTACACCATACATAACCTGGGCGAAAATACCGTCATCTCCCATGCCGGTGAAATTCCCCTGACTGATGCCGATGATTTCACGCAGCTGGCCTCAGCAGAAGGCAGCTCTGGCCAATACTGGCTGACCGACAATGTGGAGCTGGAGCTTACCGACACTGTGGACGGTGGTGAAGGCTTCAGCGGCAGTCTGGATGGTGCCGGCAACCGTATTTCCTATAATCTGAGCACGGACAGTACCGAGGCCGGTCTGTTTTCCAGTCTGGACGGGGCAACAGTGCAAAATCTGCTCATTACCGACAGCACCATCACCCTGACGGCAGACGAGGATACTCAGGTAAAGGCCGGTGGTCTGGCCGGCACTATACAAAACAGCACCCTGGAAAATGTGGAGGTGGATAACTTAAGTCTCAGCGGCAGTACAGACAATTTAATTGCCGGTGCCCTGAGCGGTGAAATTGCCGACAGCAGTCTGAGCAATGTCACTGCCGGCTTTAGTGCAGAAAGCGCCGCTGTTCTGAGTGCTGCAGCTGCCGTCGCCGGCTCCCTGGCCGGCATCAGCTCCGGGACTATTACCCTAAGCGGGGTCACCGCCGGGCTCAACGGCGATACGCTGGCCGCCGTCGGTCAGGATGAGGGCAGCATGACAGCATCTGCCTCCTTTGCCGAGGGAGCTGCCGCAGCTGATGCCGACAGCCTGGAGCTCTATGCCCAAGATGAGGAGGGCACCACCGGCCACCTGAAGATCTTTATGCAGCCGTATTTTGTGGACAACTTTACCTATGAATATGACGGCACATACCATGACTACAACGAACTTACCGCAGTCAGCGTAACCGGTACGGTCAATGAAGAGGATGTCACGGCCACGCTCTTTGAGGTAAGCGATCTCTTCTCTTTTAACAATACGCAGTACTCCTCCGACGGCAAAGTCAAAAACGCCGGCCATTATGCCTATACCCTGACCAATGATCAGGGCTTTGACGGCTTTTATCTGGTGCAGCCGGATGAGGACGGCGGTAGTCAGACTCTGACCGGCAGCGGCTATATTCAGATCAACAAGCGCAATCTGGGCACCATAGTGATCTCAGATGAGACCATCAATGAAGGTGAAACGGCCAGTCCCTCCATCAGCAACAGCGAGGAGCTGAACTTTGCAGAAGGAGAAAGCCTGGATGACTTTGAGATCAGCTTCAAAATAGCTGAAGGCTACTCAGACAATCCGGACACCTATGAGATAGATGTGGAAATCACCGGGCTGGATCAAAACTATGAATACCAGGTGCAGAAAGGCACGCTGGAGGTCAAGGAGGTTTATGTCCCGGAAATTGATCCTGAAACAGAGCCTGAGACCGAGCCTGAACCGGAGACTGACCCCGAACCTGAGACCGATCCCGAGCCTGAGACCGAGCCTGAACCGGAGACTGAGCCCGAGCCTGAGACCGATCCCGAACCCGAGACCGATCCTGAACCCGAGACCGATCCTGAACCCGAGACCGATCCTGAACCTGAGGTAGATCCCGAACCGGAGACCGATCCTGAGCCGGAGACTGATCCCGAGCCTGAGACTGATCCCGAACCCGAGACCGATCCCGAACCCGAGACCGATCCTGAGCCCGAGACCGATCCCGAGCCTGAGACCGATCCTGAGCCCGAGACCGATCCTGAGCCTGAGACCGATCCTGAACCGGAGACTGAGCCTGAAACCGAGACTGAGACCGAAACTGAAACTGTGACCGTAACAGAGACTGAGACCGTAACCGAGACTGTGACCGAAACTGAGACTGTGACCGAGACCGAGACTAAGACCGAAACCGAGACCGTGATCGATACTTCTACAGCCGGCACCTCAGATGACAGTCAGAAAGCGGTTTTCGCCTATCTCAATGTCACTCCCTGCGATTTCTGCAAAGGACGTGAGGCTTTTGTGCCGCTTTATCAGCCCGGAAAGGAAGAGCTCAGTCAGGCTTATGCTGCAGCCTACAACGGTAATTTTGCCGATGCCCAGCAGATAGTGGAAAATGCGCTGGCCTATGCCGGCTCCAGTAACGACAAAGACAAGGAGGCAGAAGGCTAAGAAAGAGTAAAGCTCTTGGGAAAGAAAGAAGAAGCAGACGATCAGCTGTTACTGTCCGGTGCAGCTGAATTTTCAGGCGGCAGGCGCACACCCTGCCGCCTTTTTTCGGTCTGCAGACTACAGCCAGGCCGTCAGCCGGCCGGCATAGGGCAGCAGCAGATTGGGCTGCAGCGTCTGCAGGGCATCTCCGCTCCACACTCCGGTCTGCACGCCGCAGCTGACGCAGGAAGCCTGCTGAAACATCAGCACATCCATGCCGGCGTCCCCCACGCCCAGAATTTGATGACAGGAAAGTCCCAGGCGCTGTGCCGTCTTCCAGGCCATGGCCGGATGCGGCTTGGAGGGTACTTCATCCCCGGCACAGAAACAGTCGCAGTAATCTCCCAGGATGCTTTCGGACAGCGAGCGCTCTATACCGCGGGTGGACTTGCCTGAGGCAAAGGCTATCTTCAGGCCGCGATCCTTTAGATGCTGCAGCATAGGCTCCACCCAGGGGAAAAGTCTGGTTTCCCGAATTTCCGGAGTTTCGGCAAAGCATTCTCTGTAGATGCGGGTCACTTCCGGCCCCAGATGCTTCTGATCTGCAGCCAGCAGATCGGTCAGTCCCTCCTGCAGGCGCTTGCCTATAATGCCCTTGATGGCATTGACCTCAGGAATAGGCAGTCCCACAGCGGCAAAGGACAGGGAAGCGCACTGCACGATCTGCATGATGCTGTCGCACAAAGTGCCGTCCAGATCAAAGGCCACAGCCTTAATGCAGCCGCGCCAGGGCGTGAAGCTCAGGTCAAGCTCCAGATCGCGCCTGCCCTCCACAAAATTCAACATAAATTACGCTCCTTTTGGCAGTACGACGGCAGTCAAACCAGTCAGCTGTGCTGCTGTCCTGCCTGCGGACGCAGGGCCTGGACAGCCGCCTCCAGCTCCGGCGGCAGCGGTGCTTCTATCTTGAGCAGGCGCCCGCTCTGCGGATCTTCAAAAGCTATACGGAAGGCGTGCAGGAACATGCGCCGCAGTCCCAGGTCCCGCAGCCTCTGATTGAAGTCCTCATCGCCGTATTTGACATCTCCGCCCACCGGATGGCGAGCATAGGCGCAGTGCACCCTGATCTGATGCGTTCTGCCTGTATGCGGCATGGCAGCCAGCAGCGTGGCATCGTTTAAATTTTCCACTATGTCAAAGGAGGTGGCACTGGGGGCTCCTTCCTTAAAATTGACTTCCACCATGCGTTCGCCCGAGCGCAGTTCATTGCGCTTTAAGGGCGCTTCAATCAGCTTCTGCCGGCGGTCCCAGCGGCCGGGCACCAGGGTAAGGTAGCGCTTTTTGACCACCCGCTGACGGAACTGCTCATGCAGATTGCGCAGTGCCGAGCGGCGTTTGGCCACAATCAGGCAGCCGGAAGTCTCACGGTCAAGGCGGTGGGCCAGTTCCAGAAAGGTTTCATCAGGCCGCAGGGCGCGCAGGGCCTCGATCAGCCCGAACTCAATGCCGCTGCCGCCGTGAGCGGCTATGCCGGCAGGTTTGTCCACCACCAGACAGCCGTCATTTTCAAATAAGATCCTGTCCTTTAAATCCTGCACCAGATGCAGATTGGAAGAAGGAATGGTCACCGCACTGCGGCTGACCCTGACCGGCGGAATGCGGATCTCATCTCCCTCCTGCAGCTTATAGGAGGGACTGACCCGGCCGCGGTTGACCCTGACCTCACCGCGGCGCAGGATGCGGTAGATCATGGAGCGCGGCACTCCCTTCAAGGTACGGGCCAGGTAATTATCCAGACGCTGCCCGGCATCATCAGCCTGCGCTGTTTTAAAACTTACCTTTAACTGTTCGGTTTCTGTCTGCTGCATAGTGATAGCTACAAAATGCCCAAGATATAAATGCGGGCTGATTGTATCAAAAAAGCCTGACTGCCGGGGCTTTTTTGACCCGTGAGGAAGGCAGTGCCCGGTTGGGCAGCAGACAGCTGAACCCACCGCCGTCAGGCGGGCATTTTTAACTCAGCTGTCACTTCTGCCCGGCGGCTGTCCTTTTCTGCTGCTGTCCTTGAGGTAATTTTGCGGATCTTATCCTGCCTGGTCTCTTCCTTTTCAGCTTGTCCTCTTCTCCCCTGCAGTCAGTCCGGCATTCGGCACGGCAATTTTTCAATCATTTTTATTTGAGCGAAAAGAATGAGAATGCAGACAGCAACACTAAAATTAAGTTTAGCGAATTGTGTGACCTCAATCACAATCGCTTTTAGTGCAGAAACTGATGAAAAATGAGGCGTATCAACTTATTTAAGTGCATTTAGGCCTCTGTGTCAGCACTTCATTTATAATCCGCTTAAATCAAATAAATTTGATTGAACTTGCATAAATGCAAGTGACTTCACACTAATTTAGTTGAGCCATATGCACAATTAACTCAACTAAATTTGAGTGAAATTAATTTTTTGTGGAGGAATAACCACCATGCAGGCAGTCAATTCAACTCTCGCTCCGGCCGCTGTCGGTCCCTATTCAGCTGCCATTGAGCACCAGGGACTGATCTTTGTATCAGGACAGCTCCCGCTCGATCCTCTCTCCGGACAGATGAGTGCAGACATCAGGGAGCAGACCAGGCGCAGTCTGGAAAATATCAAGGCTCTGCTGCAGGCCGCCGGCAGTTCCATGGACAAGGTGCTCAAAACCACCGTGCTGCTTACAGACATAGGCAATTTTGCTGCCGTCAATGAAGTCTATGCCTCTTATTTCTCCGAACCCTTCCCCGCCCGCGCCTGCTTTGAGGTCAGCGCTCTGCCCAAAGGTGCCGCCGTGGAAATTGAGTGTATTGCCTGCAGATAAGAGCCAGCAGAGAGGAGCTTTGATCATGATGAAAATAGGTCTGGAGACTGAATCTGCCCATCTCTTCTTTCAGCAGGGGGTGTGGGACATTTTTGATTTTATCGAGCACAGCTGGCGCCTGGGCTGTGACGGTGTGCAGATCAACATCATTACCGATGTGGGCCTGCACCCGGAATACGGCACCTTAAACAGCCGCGATCCTGAATACCTGCGCCGCGTCCGCCGGGCTATAGAGGAACGCGGCATGTACTGTGAGCTCGACAACCGCTTCACCTCCAAAGAGGACATGGAGAAAACCCTTTACTTTGCCAAAGCCCTGGGCTGCGACGCCGTGCGCATCTATATGTACCGCCTGGGTACCTATGATCGCTCCCGTCTGCCGCAGCTTATTCAGGAGATTAAGGAAGCGGTCCCGCTGCTGAAAAAATACCGGATCCGTCTGGGTATTGAAAATCACGAGGAGGAAACAGCCGATGATCTCATAGAGGTGATTGAGGCTGTGGATTCTCCCTGGGTTGGTGCCCACTGTGATATAGGCAACGGCATGATGGTCTGGGAAGATCCCCTGGAAACCGTACGCAAATTAGCCCCCTATACCGTAAGCACCCACTTCAAGGATCACATAGTGACCATGGATGCCGGCGGCGAGCCGGTGGTCTGCGGCGTGCCGGTGGGCGAGGGCAGCATTGATGTGGATGAATGCTTTCGTCTGCTGGTGGAGCACTCCATGGTCACCAGGATCAATCTGGAAGCCTGCTTCCCCTATGCCTCCCACTTCTGGCGCCGTCCGCCGGTGGATGACGGCTCGCAGTTCAGCGGAGCCTTTGCTCTCAAGGAGCCGCCGTTTGACTTCAATGTGATCAAACCCCTTGAGTACTACTACCCGGCCAAAATCAGCCGCGAACAGCTAAAAATCGAGATGAAGGCACAGATGCGCTGCATCAGGGTTTCTTTGGAAAAGCTGCATGAGCTTAACCGCAAATATTGTCTCTAATCGAGGATATCGCCATGAACAAGTGGATACGACTTTGTTTTTTGATCTTGGGTGCCGGAACGATCTATAAGATCTCCTCCATGAAGGACGTGTTCTACGTTCCTATGCAGGAGGACTGGGGTCTTTCCAATACTCAGATCGGTCTGGGCTTCACCGTATACACCATTGTGCAGACCATAGGTCTGTTCAGCTCCCTCTATATCTCCGACCGTTTCTCCAAAAAGATCCTGCTGCCGGCCGGACTCATAGGTGTTGCGCTGTGTGGTGCCTTTCTGTGCACCCTGCCGCCCTTCACCGGCTACCTTATAGGTTTCGGCTGCCTGGCCTTCTTTGGTGAAGTAGTCTACTGGCCGGTACTGCTCAAGGCTGTACGTCTGCTCGGTACCAAGGAGGAACAGGGCCGTATGTTCGGCTTCCTGGAAGCCGGTCGCGGCGTCATCGACGTGATCATTGCCTCCGGAGCCCTCTTCGTCTTCGTGCAGTTTGGTGAAGGCAAGGCAGGCATGCAGGCCGGCCTCATTTACTACACCATAGTAACCATGCTGGTAGGCGTCATCACCTATTTCGTAGTGGATGCCGATGACAAGCGCACCGAAAAGAGTTCAGCCGCCGCCAATGCCGAGGTCTTCCAGGGCATCAAATTCGTGCTCAAAAGCGCCAATGTCTGGCTGGCCGCCTTCTGCGTGTTCTTTGTGTACTCAGCTTACTGCGGTCTGACCTACTTCATTCCCTTCCTCAAGGACATCTATGGTCTGCCGGTGGCTCTGGTCGGTGCCTACGGCATCATCAATCAGTATGGTCTGAAGATGGTGGGCGGTCCGGTAGGCGGCTTCATTGCCGACAAAGTGGCCAAATCCCCTACCGTCTACCTCAAATACACTTTTATCATTGCCGCAGTAGCTATGTTCTGCTTCATGCAGCTGCCTCATGAAAGCATGAATGTGTACCTTGGTATGTGCTGCACCTTAGGCTTCGGCGCCATCATTTTCTCCCAGCGCGCCATTTTCTTTGCCCCTATGGATGAAATCGGTACCCCGCGTGAGTATGCCGGTTCAGCCATGAGCCTGGGCTGCCTGATCGGCTATATGCCTTCCATGTTCGGTTATGCCGTCTACGGCTCCCTGCTGGACAATTATGAAGGCATCACCGGCTACAACTATGTGTTCAGCATCATGATTGCCTTCTCCATCATGGGCTTTATCTGCGCCACCATCCTGTCCCGCCGTATCCGCAGGATGAATGCAGCAGCCCAGGCCTAACCCCTCCGCTCTGTGTCCCTGGGGCACAGGGCAGATCAGACCCGCCGCGGCAGTGCCGCAAAGAAAGGAAAAAAGGAATATAAGACTGGCATTCCCCCGGGCTCCGGGGGTTTGTGCATACAGCCGGGTCTGCGTTCATCCCGGCTGCAGCAGTGCAATATCAGGACTGAGAGCCTGGAGCCCCCGGCTTGAGTTTAATCCGGAGGCTGGGATCTTCACTACTCTTCCAAGAAAGGCTGCACACAGTTCATGACTGCCGCAAAGTTGTCCATAAAGGCAGCATGTCCGGCATTGGGAATGATGGCCAGCTGTGCCTGCGGCAGCATCTTGTAGGCGGAAATTACCGTATCCAGCGGCGCGTTGGGATCGAGCTCGCCTGCCATCAGCAGCACCGGGCAGCGCACCTGGGCAAAGAACTCCTTGCTGATCAGCTCGTGATTGAAAAAGGAGTAGTACTCATTGAGGTACTCCTGCAGCCGCTCCGGCTCCGGGCATAAAGCCAGCTTTTCCTGCATAAAGCGCGGATCCATGACGGTCAGCTCGTCCAGGGTGAAACAGGGGATCTGCCGCAGGGCCGGTTTGTTCTCCCCCGCTCCTATGGCAATAATCTTTTTGACCCGATCAGGATACAGGGCGGCCATGGCATAGGCAGTGTAGCCGCCGTCTGAAAAGCCCAGAATGGTCACCGGCTCTGCAGTCACGGCATTGACGGCGGCCATCATGTCGGCTGCCTTGCTCTGAAAGGTTATGGCTGCCGTGCCTATACCGGAGCGGCCGTGGCCGCGGGTGGAGGGAGCTATGATCTGATAATTGTCCTTTAAGGCGTCGATAAAGAGGCCCATCTCATAAGTGCAGCCCAGACCACCGCCGTGCAGCACCAGCAGCGGCTCACCGCTGCCGTAGACCTCATAGTAGATCTCCACATCATCGGCAGTCACATAATGCCCGGCTTCTTCATTGTTGCCATAAGGCAGAGAGCCGGTCACCGCCCCGTCAGGCTGACCAAAATAATGCACTGTGGTCTCTTCAGCCTGGGCGGCAGTACCGGAGCAGGCCAGCAGCAGGGCCAGAGCTGCAGCTGATAGTGTTTTTGTCATACAAAATCCCTATGTCACAAAACAAAATTGGTACTGCAGCGGCCACAGCCGTGCAGTGAGCGGATCAGTCCGCCGGGCTGCCAGCGCCTGATGAGGGCCGGCCGCACAATTATGCCAAAAAAGAAGGGAGTGAGATAAGAAAGCACAGCTGTGGTGCCGGCGGCAGATGGTACCGCTGACGCCGGGCCAAAATGAACAGCCCGGCAGGAGCAGAAAAGGAGCAGACCTGCCTTCAGGAGGACTGTGCTTCCCGGGCTGCCCGCCCGTCAGGGTCCAGCCAGGGCTTGAAGATGCCTACCACAGGCAGCCAGCGCTGGGCCAGCGGACCTACAATAATGGCTCCGATTACCGTGCCCTCGCGTATGCCGGTAATTTCGGTAAAGCCTGAGCAGTACAAACTCATGAGAGCAGCCGAGCCTACCAGCAGCAAATCGTAGCAGAGCTTGACCCGGCCCATCTTTTTGCCTATGCGGCGGGACAAATGCAGCACAAAGGCATCGCAGGAGAGCATGGTGACTGAAGCCGTGGCCTGCATGGCTATATTGAGGGCGATGATCACCGAGCCCAGCAGCAGCATGCCCATTTTAAAGGCGTAATTGTACAGCGGCAGATCGGCCAGCGCCCACATCCAAAAGTCCACCATCATGCCGAATATGCATATGGCCGGCACCTGCAGCAGTAAATTGACCATTTCCCGGCGCCGCTGTTCCCGGGTGAAGATAAAGAGCTGGCCCAGCAGCATGCACGCATTAAAGGAAATGGTGATGGTGCCCATGGTCACCGGGAAATACACAGAAGACACATAGGAAAAACAGGCCACTGAGTTGACACCCAGAGTGGAACGGGTAACCATGGTTACCCCCAGAGCCCCCACAATCAGGGCACAGACAAAAAAGGCATAACGCCGGTACAGTTCACGTTTGCTCATGATCCAGTGATCCGTCAGCACAATCTTCCAAACAATGCAGTACACACCAAAAATCAGATGGCAGTATGCACGCTGTCATCTGCTGCGAAATATAGCGCGATTGCGCAGGCTGCGGCACTTCAGCCGGCTGAATTTGCGTCATTTATCCCAGACTTTGCCGGCAGCAAAGCCATACAGCCAGCCTCAGCCTGCAGAGTACACAGGATTAATGCCAGTAGTACTCTCCCTGCTTTACATTATTGTCCCTGAGGTAACGATTGGTTTCCCTTTTGCCGTCGACGCTGTTGTTCCACGGTGCCATGATGTCGTCTTTGCGCACAGGATCGTTCCAGGGGGCCATAACATCCTTGTTTTCAAAGCTGATATGCTGCCCCAGGCCGCGGTTGTAGTAGTGTTGCCCCTCACCCATGTGGGCAGCGGCAGGCTGCAGGACTGCTGCGGCAAGCAGTACAGCTCCGGAAGCGGAAATTCGTCTGAAGGAAAGATACATAAGTCAGTCTCCTGAAGACAGTGTTGATTGAGATAGGGCTGCAGGCTCTGCATATACAAAACCGGAGCCTCAAAACTCCGGTCCGTACGCAAAACTGCTGTGGCCTTAACAGGCCGGGTTTACGCCTCAGGCGGCTGAAAAGTGACTGATGGCCTGGGCTATGCGCTCCAGTGCCCGCTCGCGGCCGCAGAGCACCAGAGTATCGCCAATGCCCGGACTCATGGCGCTGCCGGTCAGGGCTATGCGCAGAGGCTGACCCACCTTGCCCATGCCTATCTCCAGGCGTTTGGCCAGAGCAGAGAGGGCCTCATCCAGAGGCTGAGCCTCCCAGCTCTCTGCTGCCTGGAGGCATAATGCCGCCTGTCTTAACACCTCCACCGAGCCTTCCTTCATCCACTTTTTAACTCCGGCCGGATCGTAGCCGCTAATATCCTGATAGTAGCAGGCAGCTTTTTCGGCCATTTCCTTTAAGGTATGGGTGCGCTCGGCATAGCATTTGACCACCAGCTGCGGATCGGGGCCGGCGGCCGGATCCAGTCCCAGCTTGTTTAAATGCCACACCAGCTCTGCTGCCACTACATCTGCCGGCAGGGTCTTCATGTAGTGGGCATTGAGCCAGTCCAGCTTCTTGGTATTAAAGGAGGAGGCGGACTTGTTGATGTCTGCAGGCTGGAAGAACTCGATCATCTCCGGAACTGAGAAGATTTCCTGATCACCGTGGGCCCAGCCCAGACGGACCAGATAATTGACCAGGGCCTCAGGCAGATAGCCGTCCTCGCGGTACTGCATCACATTTACAGCTCCGTGGCGCTTGGACAGCTTGGCGCCGTCATCGCCCAGGATCATGGCCACATGGCAGAACACCGGCACCGGAGCGCCCAGGGCATGATAAATATTGATCTGCCGCGGGGTGTTGTTGACATGATCATCGCCGCGGATCACGTGGGTGATGCCCATGTCCACATCGTCCACCACTACGCAGAAATTGTAGGTGGGGGTGCCGTCAGTGCGCTGAATGATGAAGTCATCAAGCTCGCTGTTGTCAAACTCCAGGTGACCCTTGACCAGATCATCGAACACCACCTTGCCCTCAGTGGGGTTCTTAAAGCGCACTACATAGGGCTCATCGGCACTGTGCTCTGCACAGCCGCAGCGGCAGCGGCCGTCATAGCGGGGCTTTTCTCCCCGAGCCATTTGATCGGCACGCATCTGCTCCAGACGCTCTTTGGAGCAGTAGCATTTATAGGCTTTGCCTTCGGAGAGCAGCTGATCTATGACTTCCCGGTAGCGGTCAAAACGTTGGGTCTGATAATAAGGGCCTTCATCCCAGTTGAGCCGCAGCCACTGCATAGATTCCAATATGGCATCGATGGCCGGCTGTGTGGAGCGCTCCCTGTCTGTATCTTCAATGCGCAGAACAAACTTACCGCCGCAGTGCCGGGCATACAGCCAGGAGAAGAGGGCGGTTCTGGCACCGCCTACGTGCAGATAGCCGGTAGGAGACGGAGCAAAGCGAGTTTTCACCACCATGGAAATATCCTAAAACTATAAAACTGTTAAACCAAAAACTGCGCCTATTCTAGCACTGAAAGGCAGGCCGCCCACCGATCTTTGGCTTTTGTGCGCTGCGGCGGTCCTCCCCCTCCCCCAGCCTCCCCCTTCCTCTCATATTGTTACCCGGGACCGGCTGCCTGCCTTGGTTTATTCCGGGGCAAAACCCTGCTGCAGCTCACAGAGCGCTGCTGCAAAAAACGCACTTCCACCAAATACAGCTAGAATCTGGAATCCGGGTTTGGTGATTAATCCGAATCTCAGGTTGGGATGATTGTTTACAGGAAGACAAAAGGCACGGCAGCATGGAAGATATGCAAAAACTCCACGGTACCCCGGCCAGCCGCGGCATTGCCCTCGGCCGCATCAGCTTTTTAAAAAGGCAGGCTGAACCTTCGGAAAAGTTTACAGTCACGGACGCTGAAGCGGAAACGGCGCGCTTTAATGAAGCCCGCGTACAGGCGTCGGCACAGCTCGGTCAGTTGTATGAAGCCTCCCTGGAGAAGCTGGGCGAGCAGAATGCCGTGCTCTTTCAAATCCATCAGATGATGCTGGAAGATCCTGACTATGTGGCGCAGATCACCGAGCTCATTCACAGCGAGCACTGCAATGCCGAGTATGCCGTACATGAGGTGGCTCAGCGCTTTGCCCGCATTTTTGAGAACATGGACAATGACTATATGCAGGGCCGGGCTGCCGACGTCATGGATGTGTCCTTTCGGGTGATCAACAATCTGCTCACCGCCCGCGGCATCACCCCCGGCCATCAGGTGCAGAGCTACGGGGATGAACAGCTGATCCTGGCCACTGACGATCTGGCCCCCAGCGAAACTGTGCAGCTGGACAAGCATCAGGTGGCCGGCATCCTGACCTCAGCCGGCTCTCCCCGCTCGCACACGGTGATCTTTGCCCGCACCATGGGCATTCCGGCAGTGATCAGCATGGGCGAGGCCTTAAACGACAGCCTGCAGGGGCATTATGCAGTGGTGGACGGGGCTGCCGGCGTGGTCTATATAGATCCCGATGAAGAGCTGCTGGCCGGCTACCGCGAGAAAAAGCGCGCGGCCGATGCCCTGCGCGCCCGTCTCGAGCAGTTCCGCGGCCGGGAAACAGTCACCCGCAGTGGCAGACGGGTCATGCTGTATGCCAATATAGGCTCGGCCGATGACATAGATCTGGTCAAGGCCTCGGATGCCGAGGGCGTGGGTCTCTTTCGCAGCGAATATATTTATCTCAAATCCCAGGACTTTCCGGATGAGGAAACGCAGTTTCAGATCTACCGCGATGCCGCCGTCAGCATGGAAGGCCGGCGCATCATCATCCGCACCATGGACATAGGCGCCGACAAGACTGCCGATTATTTCATGCTCAAACATGAGGACAACCCGGCCATGGGTATGCGCGGAGTGCGCATCTGCCTGTCCCGCCCGGAGATCTTCAAAACACAGCTGCGGGCCCTCCTGCGCGCCTCCGCCTGCGGACGCATAGCCATTATGTTCCCCATGATCACCTCGGTGGAGGAAGTGACCGCCTGCCGGGCCCTGCTCGAGGAGGCCAAAGCCGAGCTGACGGCCCGCGGGGAGAGCTTCGATCCCCATCTGGAGGTGGGCATCATGGTGGAAACCCCGGCGGCCGCTCTGATCTCAGATGAATTAAGCCCCCTGGTGGACTTCTTTTCCATAGGCACCAATGATCTCACGCAGTTTACGCTGGCAGTGGACCGGCAGAATGCCTCTTTGGGGCGCTTTTTAAATCCGCATCACCATGCGGTGGAAAAGCTCATTAAAATGACGGTGGATCATGCCCATGCCGCCGGCAAATGGGTGGGAGTGTGCGGCGAGCTGGCCGCCGATGAGAACTTTACGGAAAAACTGCTGGCCATGGGAGTGGATGAGCTGTCGGTAGCTCCCTCCAGCGTCCTGATGCTGCGCGCGCGTATAGCAGGCCTGGACTGAGTGAGTTACCGGATCACAAGAATAAAAAACAAAGGATCTAAAGAACATGGTGCAATGCGTTGTTATCTCCGATGAAATCACCGGCGGCAGCTCGGTGGGAGCCCTGCTTGAGAAAAACCGCTGCAGCGTCTGCGCTCTCATCAGCACGCAGGCCTTAAAGGACAGCAGATGCGGGGATTTTGACTGTCTGGTCTACTCCACCAACAGCCGCAATCTCACCGCCGAGCAGAGTTATCAAATGGTGTTCTATGCCGCCCGCATGCTCAAGAAGCCGGAGGTAAAGATCTATGCCAAGCGCATAGATCAGGCCATGCGCGGCAATCCCTGCACCGAAACCCAGGCCATGCTCGATGCCCTGGGCGACCATGACCGCGTAGCCATAGTGGTGCCGGCTTTTCCGGCCTTAAACCGCTCCAATATAGGCGGCTATATCCTGGTGGACGGCCGGCCGCAGCAGAAAACCATAGTGGGCCAGGAAGAGCTGCAGCCGCAGCGCAGCGGCCGGGTAGCCGAACTTTTTATAGAAAAGTTCCGCTATCATGCCGAGCCCCTGTATTTAAAGGATTTGATGCATGGCTGTGATTATCTGGCAGCCAAAATCAGGGAATTAAGCCGCCGCGGCGCCCGCGCCATAGTGCTGGACTGCGCCGGGCAGGAAGACATCAATCTCATTGCCGATGCCGTGCTGAGCTCAGGCATCAAATATCTGGCTGTAGATCCCGGTCCCTTTACCGCCACCTTAGCCCGCAAGGTCATGCGCCGTACCTCGGAGGAGCTGCAGGGGCAACCGCGCATCTTCGGGCTGATCGGCGGCAGCAACCCGCTGATTGCCGCTCAGGCCGATCTGCTGCGCCTCAATGAGCAGGTACACTTTGTGCCGGTGCGCAACCTCGAGCTGCTGCAGGATGAGCAGCGCCGGGCCGGGGAAATAGAGCGGGTGGTAACCGAGATCGTGCTGCAGGCCAGACAGTACAATATCTCCATAGCCATATCCGACAATCTGGGCGCCACCCCGCAGCAGGTCACGCAGTTTATGAATTTGGTGGAGCACACCGGGCGCACGCCTTCTGAAGCCGTGGACATCATTTCCTCGGGCTACGGCGAAATAGCCTGTCAGGTGCTGCAGCGCTGCCGGGATTTTAAGGCCGTGTACTCCACCGGAGCCGATTACACCGTGGCCGTCTGCCGCGAGCTTAAGGCCTACGGCCTGCGGCTGCAGGGCTCGGTGCTGCCGCTGACGGCCTACGGCGAGATCTTCGGGGGGGAATTTGACGGGCTGAAGTATGTGACCTCGGCTTCTTCGGCTACCGACACCCCCACCATGATGGAGGCCATGCAGTATTTAAAGCGCAAGCTGGAGATTTGATCTCAGGGGACGGCAGCAGCTCAGCGTTTGCGGCGCACTCTGGCCTCCAGGCGCAGGGTCAGCACAAAGCCCAGCGCACAGCACAACAGAAAGAGCGCCAGCTGCGGCAGAAAATCCAGGGCGGCGCGGACCAAATCACCATTCTCCCGGCAGAGCGACTGCAGCACAGGCGCGGCATAGGTGGACAGCCCGCCTAAGAATCCGGCATTGACCCCCTGCCGCCAGAGCGGTCCCAGGGTGCGGCGGCGCAGCAGGGCACAGCTGCCGCCCATCAAAATACAGGCCAGAATATTGGCATACTGCACCCAGTATGCAGGCAGCAGATCCAGCGTCAGCCGCAGCAGCGTGCCGGCCGCCCCGCCGGCAAAGATGATCAGGGCGATAACTGCCGGTTCGGCTGCTTTCTTTATTCCTCCGCTACTGTCGCCTGTGTGCTGCCCTCCCTGCATCTTCATTTCACCATTCATTTCTTTGCTTTCATCTCATCCAATGAGAGCCGCGGCACTCAGCCCCGCCCGGCAGCAGAGCAGTCCCACTACAATCTGCAGCAGCAGATACAGCGGCAGTAAGAGCCACCGGCGAGAGAGCAGCATATTGAGGCAGTCGGCACACATGGAGGACAGGGTACCCAGACCGCCTACCAGCCCGGCCATGAGCAGCAGCTGCAGTGCAGGCTCAGGCTGCAGGCCATGGATCAGTCCGGCGGCCAGGCATGCGGCGGCATTGGCCCCCAGGGTACCGGCCGGCAGCGGGCCGGGCAGGCGCAGGCAGAGCGAGATGATGCCCACGCGCAGCAGGGCGCCCAGGCCGCCTGCGGCGGCGGCAGCAATCCAGAGCATGAAAATCCTCCTGTGAAGGCTGTGTAGTGGTGCAGAGGGGGTGCCTGCAGTCAGGCGGACTGCTATACTGCGGCGGCACTTTTCTTAAGGCAGGTATTATGCATCAGATCGGCCTCAGTCGGCACAGGCCCTGCTGCAGTGCGCAGGGACGGCCGCCTGCTGCTGCACTGTTTTGACTGTATAAGGTACAATACGCGGCGGCGGAGATCCGCGGCAGTGCCGGGCTGCAGTTTTTGCACACCAATTTGGTGCAGGCATCAAAATGATGCATAATGCATTTTGCACCAGATTTAGCCTGTTTTGCGTACTCAAAGCGCATGGCTGCACTGTTTGTGCACACAAGTGCCTGACAACAGGATGCTGTTTTTAATGCAAAAATACTGATTTGCCAATACCAGTATATTAACTACAGTAATCCTGGTATTAATCAACATAACCAAGTCTTGACCGAGTTCAAACTTTGCGTTGCACCAGATTAATACATCAGCTTTTATTTTGTGGATATTTTGGTGCAGTGCATTTAAATGGGCCTCTTTATAATTAAGATAGCCTCATTCTTTGACTTAGGAGATTTTTATGGACACCTCAGCAATTTTCGAGTTAATCAAAGAGCAGAAGATTGAATTCGCCGATCTGCGCTTCACCGACACCCGCGGCAAGGAAATGCACATCTCCCTGCCTATCGAAGCCGTGGACGAGGATTTCTTTGCTCAGGGCAAGATGTTCGACGGTTCCTCCATCGCCGGCTGGAGAGGCATTGACAAGTCCGACATGATCTTAATGCCGGATCTGGACACCTGCTTTGTCGATCCCTTCTATGCTGATCCTACCCTGGTGATCCGCTGCGACATTCTCGACCCTCAGACCTTAAGCGGCTACGATCGCGATCCCCGCTCCGTGGCCAAGCGCGCTGAGAACTATCTGCGTTCCACCGGCATCGGTGACGAAGCCTTCTTTGGTCCTGAGCCTGAGTTCTTCCTTTTTGACGATGTCCGCTTCAAGACTTCCATGAAGGGCTCCTGCGTCTTTGTGGACGATCTCGAGAGCGCCTGGAACTCCGACAGAGAATATGCCGAGGGCAACAAGGGCCATCGTCCTGCCGTCAAGGGCGGCTACTTCCCTGTTCCGCCGGTAGATCACTCTCAGGATCTGCGCTCCTACATGTGCACCACCATGAAGAAGCTCGGTCTGGTAATCGAGGCTCATCACCACGAAGTGGCAACCTCCGGCCAGAACGAAATTGCCACCCGCTTCAACAGCCTGACCAAGAAGGGCGACGAAGTCTTAATGTACAAGTATGTAGTGCAGAACTGCGCTGACGAGTACGGCAAGACCGCTACCTTCATGCCCAAGCCCATTGCCGGTGACAACGGCTCAGGCATGCACTGCCACCAGTCCATTGCCAAGGACGGCAAGAACATTTTCGCCGGCAACCTGTACGGCGGCCTGTCCCAGGAAGCCCTGTGGTACATCGGCGGTATCATCAAGCATGCCAAGGCCTTAAATGCCTTCACCAACCCGTCCACCAACTCCTACAAGAGACTGGTTCCGGGCTTTGAGGCTCCGGTAATGCTGGCCTACTCCGCCGCCAACCGTTCCGCCTCCATCCGCATTCCGCATGCCCAGAACCCCAAGGCTGCCCACATCGAAGTGCGCTTCCCTGACTGCATGGCCAACCCGTACCTGGCCTTTGCCGCCATGCTGATGGCCGGTCTGGATGGTATCTTAAACAAGATCAACCCGGGCGATCCGCTGGACAAGAACCTCTACGATCTGCCGCCTGAAGAAGCCGCCGGCATTCCTCAGGTCTGCGGCAGCCTCGATGAGGCCCTGGCTGCCCTGAAGGCTGATCACGAGTTCTTAACCAAGGGTGGTGTATTCTCCGAAGACTTCATCAATGCCTTCATTGAACTCAAGCAGGAAGAAGTCTCCAAGGTGCAGTTAATCCCGCACCCGGCAGAATTTGAGCTCTACTACTCCCTGTAAGTTAAGCTCTCCTTTTTAACAGACAAGAACAAGCCTCCCCGTTTCTCTTTCCGCAGGGGAGGCTGATGACAGGTTTTTCACATGCAAGCACAAGGTTTATACAACAGCATCAATGAGCATGATGCCTGTGGTGTCGGCTTTATTGCTGATATCAAAGGTGTAAAATCACACGCCATCGTCAATTCCGGTCTGCAGATTCTCAAAAACTTAACCCACCGCGGTGCCGTAGGTGCCGATCCCCTGCAGGGCGACGGTGCCGGTATTCTGCTGCAGATCCCCGACGAACTTTACCGTGATGACATGCAGGCCACCTGCAACATTACCCTGCCTCCTCCCGGTGAATACGGCGTAGGTATGGTCTTCCTGCCGCAGGAAGAAGCCTCCCGTCATGCCTGTATGGAAGAGATCGAGCGTGCCATTGCCGCCGAAGGTCAAATCCTGCTGGGCTGGCGCGATGTGCCTGTGGATCACTCCATGCCCATGTCAGAGACCGTAGCCCAGAAAGAGCCGGTGATCCGGCAGGTTTTCGTGGGTCACAGTCCGGACATCCTGGTCACTGATGCTTTTGAACGCAAGCTCTACATTATCCGCAAGAGAAGCTCCATAGCCATAAGAGCCCTGCAGCTGCGTCACTGCAAGGAATTTTATATTCCTTCCTTCTCGGCCCGCACTGTGGTCTACAAGGGTCAGCTGCTGGCTTCTCAGGTAGGCATATACTATAAGGATCTGGCTGACAGCCGCTGCGTCTCCGCCCTGGCCGTCATTCATCAGCGCTTCTCCACCAATACCTTCCCGCAGTGGTCCCTGGCCCATCCCTTCCGCATGATTGCCCACAATGGTGAAATCAACACCCTGCGCGGCAACTTCAACTGGATTCAGGCCAGACAAAAGCACATTTCCTCCCCGCTGTTCGGCGATGATTTGAAGAAGGTCTGGCCGCTCATCTTCAAGGGACAGTCCGACTCTGCCTCCTTTGACAATGCCTTTGAGCTGCTGACCATGTCAGGCTATTCCCTGGCCCAGGCTGCCATGCTGCTCATCCCCGAGGCCTGGGAGCGCAATGAGCTGATGAATCCCAAGCTCAAGGCCTTCTATGAGTATCATGCCGCCATGATGGAGCCCTGGGACGGCCCGGCTGCCATAGTGTTCACCGACGGCCGCCAGCTCGGTGCCACATTGGACCGCAACGGCCTGCGTCCGGCCCGCTATCTGCTGACCGATGACAACAAGCTCATATTGGCCTCTGAAAGCGGCACCCTGCCGGTGGATGAAAAGCACATAGTCAAGAAGTGGCGCCTGGAGCCTGGTCACATGCTGCTGCTCGACCTCGAGCAGGGCCGCATCATTGACGATCAGGAGATCAAGACCACCCTTTCCACCCTCAGACCTTATCAGGAGTGGGTGGATCGTCTGCGCATCCGTCTGGGCGACATCAAGGAGCATCCGCAGCCGCAGCGCGGCTCCCTGACCTTGGAGCAGACCTTGAAGGTCTTTGGCTACACCCGCGAGGACATGGACCGCATCATCAAGCCCATGGCTGAAAAAGGTGCCGAGGCCATTATGTCCATGGGCAATGACGCACCGCTGGCCGTGCTCTCCCAGCGTCCGCGCATCATTTACGATTACTTCAGACAGCTTTTTGCCCAGGTGACCAATCCGCCTATTGACCCCATACGCGAAAAGCTGGTGACTTCCCTGGTATCCTTTATCGGCCCGCGCCCCAACCTGCTCGACCTCATGGCCGGCAATCCTCCGGTGCGTCTGGAGGTGGAGCAGCCCATACTGCTGGCCGAGGACATGGAGAAGATCAGACATATAGCCTCCTACACCCAGGAGAAATTCCACTCCAAGGAACTGGATATTACCTATCCCATCTCCTGGGGTCCCAACGGCATTGAAGCCCGCCTGGCCAGTCTCAAGGCCGCGGCCATAGATGCCATTAAGTCCGGCGTCAATATTCTGATCGTCACCGACCGCTATGTCAGCCGCGACCGCGTGGCCATTCCGGCCCTGCTGGCCGTGTCGGCCATACATCAGTGCCTGGTGGAAAATGGTCTGCGTACCTCCTCCGGTCTGGTGGTGGAAACCGGCTCCGCCCGCACGGTGCATCACTGCGCCCTGCTGGCCGGCTACGGCGCCGAGGCCATTTACCCCTACGCCGCCCTGCAGGCTGCCGCCGCCATGGCTCCGGCCGGCCACAGCGCCCAGGAGTATCAGGAAAATTACATCCACGCCCTGGACAAGGGCCTCAACAAGATCATGGCCAAAATGGGCATCTGCACCTATATGTCCTATATAGGCGCCCAGATCTTTGAGGCTGTGGGTCTGTCCTCCAATTTCATCAACCGCTACTTCACCAACACCCCCAGCCAGATTGAGGGTATAGGTCTGTTTGACCTGGCCCGCGAGGCTGTAGCCATGCACGAGCAGGCTTTTGCCCCGGCCACTGCCTCCCCGGCTGTGCTGCCTTCAGGCGGTGACCTCAACCTGCGTGAGGACGGTGAGGAACACATGTGGACTGCCGATGCCGTGGTGCATCTGCAGCGCGCCGTGCGCGAGAGCTCCTATGAGGAGTTCAAGAAGTACTCCGCCATTATCAATGACCGCCAGAGCCGTCTGATGACCCTGCGCGGCCTGCTCTCCTTCAAGAAGAGCCGCGGCGGCAGCATTCCCATTGAGGAAGTGGAAAGCGCCGACAACATAGTCAGGCGCTTCTCCACCGCTGCCATGTCCCTGGGCTCCATCTCCGCTGAAGCCCACTGCACCATGGCCCTGGCCATGAACCGTCTGGGCGGTATGTCCAATTCAGGTGAAGGCGGTGAAGATCCCAAGCGCTATGAGGAGATCAAGGAAGACTGCACTCTGCAGGACGTTCTGGGCGAAAATGCCGTAGTGCCCATTCCGCTCAGGAAGGGTGACAGCCTGCGCTCCCGCATCAAGCAGGTGGCTTCCGGCCGTTTCGGCGTCAATGCCCCCTATCTGGCCAGCGCCGATGTGATTCAGATTAAGATGGCCCAGGGCGCCAAGCCCGGTGAAGGCGGTCAGCTGCCCGGTGACAAGGTTTCCCCTTACATCGGCTTCCTGCGCCACTCCCTGCCCGGCATAGGCCTGATTTCACCGCCGCCGCATCACGATATTTACTCCATTGAGGATCTGGCCCAGCTCATTTATGACCTCAAGCTGGTCAATCCGCGCTCGCTGGTGTCCGTCAAGCTGGTGGCCCAGAACGGCGTAGGTACCGTGGCTGCCGGTGTGGCCAAGTGCAAGGCCGATCACATAGTGATCTCCGGCCATGACGGCGGTACTGGTGCCGCTCCCATCAATTCAGTGAAGAATGCCGGCTCTGCTTGGGAAATTGGTCTGGCTGACGTACAGCAGACCCTGACCTTAAACCGCCTGCGTACCCGCGTGCGCGTGCAGGTGGACGGTCAGCTCAAGACCGGCCGCGACATAGTCATAGGTGCCATCCTCGGTGCCGACGAGTTCGGCTTTGGTACCGCTCCGCTGGTCTCCATGGGCTGCGTGCTGATGCGCAAGTGCCAGAAGAACACCTGCCCGGCCGGTATTGCCACTCAGGATCCGCGCCTGCGCCGCAACTTCACCGGCAAGCCCGAGCATGTGATCAACTTCTTCCACTTTGTGGCTGAAGAAGTGCGCGAGATCATGGCCGAGCTGGGCATCCGCCGCTTTGATGATCTCATCGGTCACACCGAGCTGCTGCGTCAGGAAGATCTGACCCACTTCATCAAGGTACAGCGCCTGTCCCTGCAGAAGGTGCTCTTCAAGCCTGTGTCATCCGACAAGAGCTATGCCTGCATTGCGCAGCAGCATGAACTCGACAAGAGCTTTGATTACAAGTATGCCGACGCAGTCAAAGAGGCCCTGGAGAAGAATGAGCCGCTGAAGATCAGCTCCCGCATTCAGAACACCGACCGCTCCGCCGGTACTTATCTGTCCGGTGTTATTGCCGCCTCCGGCCGTGAACTGCCTGATGACTTCATTTCCCTGAGCCTGCGCGGCACCGCCGGCCAGTCTCTGGGCGCCTTCCTGATGCAGGGTCTGACCGTGGAGCTCGAGGGTGAGGCCAATGACTATGTAGGCAAGGGCCTGTCCGGCGGCATCATCTCCGTCCGCAAGGATGAGGATTTTGCCGGCAGAGCCGAGCACAACATCATAGCCGGCAATACCTGCCTGTACGGTGCCATCTCCGGCCGTGCCTTCTTCAACGGCATCACCGGTGAGCGCTTTGCCGTCAGAAACTCCGGCGCCGATGCCGTAGCCGAGGGTGTGGGTGATCACGGCTGTGAGTACATGACCGGCGGTACCGTGGTGGTACTCGGCCGCGTCGGCCGCAATTTTGCTGCCGGCATGTCAGGCGGTATGGCCTATGTCTACGATGTGGACGGCACCTTCCGCAGCAAGCTGGCCGAAGGCAAATTCATCATCAGCAATGTTCGTCCGGAGAAACTCAGTGACAGCTCCATCCCGCTGCATCAGGGCCTGAGCGATGAGCAGATCCTAAGACGGCTGATCACAGAACACTGCGCCCGCACCCACAGTGTGCGCGGCACCTGGATCCTGGAACACTTTGAGCAGGAACTGCCCAAATTCGTCAAGGTCTTCCCGCAGGAATACTTCAAGGCATTGGCAAAATTAGCAGGCAGGGAGGATTAATCATGGGTTTTGAACGTGGTTTTATCGATTTTAAGCGCATTGAGCCTGCCCATCAGGGCGTGTCTGAACGCATCAGACATTTCAATGAGTTTATCAGTGTGCTGTCCGATAAGGACGCTCAGATACAGGCCGGACGCTGCATGGACTGCGGCATCCCCTTCTGCTCCCATGCCTGCCCGCTGCACAATGTCATGCCTGAAATCAATCAGGCTGTGTGTGAAGGCCGCATGAGCCGGGCCTACGATCTGCTGGAGACTTCCAACAATTTCCCGGAAATCACCGGCCGCATCTGCCCCGCCCTGTGCGAGGAAGGCTGCACCTTAAGCCTGATCGACCAGGCTGTGGGCATCAAGTCCGTGGAGCGCAAGATCTCCGAATATGCCTTTGAGCACGGTTTGGTCAAGGCCCGCTTTGCCGAGAAGCCCACCGGCCGCAAGGTAGGCATAGTAGGCTCCGGCCCGGCTGCCCTGGCCTGTGCCCAAAATCTGGCCAGACTGGGCCATCAGGTTGTGGTCTTTGAGAAAAACGACAGCCCGGGCGGTCTGCTGCGCTACGGCATTCCCGACTTCAAGCTCTCCAAGGGCCTGATCGACCGCCGTATCCGCCAGCTGGAGCAGGAAGGCGTGACCTTCCGCTGCCGCACCCTGGTGGGCGGCAGTGAGCTGGAAAGCGGCGTGCACAGCGATGCCCAGTTCCATTTGTCAGCCGAGCAGATGCTCGCCTCCTTTGATGCCGTGGTGCTCTGCCCCGGCTCCGAGGTACCGCGCGATCTGCCCCTGCCCGGCCGCGACCTCAAGGGCATTCACTTTGCCCTGGAGTTTTTGATTGCCCAGAACCGCGAGAACAACGGCAGCGGCATTAATCCCATAGACGTCAAGGGCAAGCATGTGGTAGTAATCGGCGGCGGTGAGACTGCCTCCGACTGCATAGGCACCTCCATCCGCAAGGGAGCGGCCTCGGTGACACAGCTCGACTACCATGAAAAACTGCCTGAGCATGTGGATGCCTTTACCAACTTCCCTTACTGGAAGGCCAAGTTCCGCACCTCCACCTCTCAGGAAGAAGGCTGCACCCGCCTCTTTGCCTGCAATACCACCCGCTTCTGCGGTGAAGACACCCTCACCGGTGTGGATACAGTGCAGGTCAAGTGGGGCCCGGGCCGCAAGATCACCCCGCTGGAAGGCACTGAAGGACATGTGCAGGCCGATGTGGCCCTGATCGCCATGGGTTATGCCCGTCCGTCCACCGCCCTGGCCTCAGCCTTTGGAGTGGATACCGACAATCGCGGCAATATCAGAGCCTCGCTCAGCGGTCCTGAAGCCTATAAGACTTCAGTCCCCAAGGTCTTTGCCGCCGGTGACGGCCGCAAGGGACAGTCCCTGGTGGTCTTTGCCCTGAAGGAAGGCCGTGACTGCGCTGCAGCCGTGGATCAGTATTTAAGACAGCAGTAAGCCTCAGGCTCTGCTGCACCCTATCTGTTAAAAACCTGTCTAAGCCCGGAGCGCCTTGTGTCCGGGCTTATTTGTCACTGCAGGGGGCTTGCCTTTTTCAGGGCAGTCACTTACAATAGCCCCTGTTTTCGCGGCGAGTGTAGTTCAATGGCAGAACTGCAGCTTCCCAAGCTGTTAACGCGGGTTCGATTCCCGTCACTCGCTCCAGTCTCTATCCAACTGCCGCCACCTTCCCTGGCAGTATCAAGTATCATTTCCCCACAGGACAAGCCCAAACTGCAGCCTTGAAAAGCCGGGACGGCGCCTCCATGTAATCAGCAGAATTGTATTTATCAGGATCACGCAGTAAATCATGAGCGACTCCAGCAAAAACGACCTCAAAAGCCTCGAACAGCTGATGGCCAAAATTGAACAACAAATAAAGCAGGACGAACAGAACCCGGACAGGAACAAGACCTCATCTGAGGAGGCAGAGCCCCGGGAGGAAAGCTCGGGGCTGCCTGAGAAGCTGTATATCCTCCCCATTTACGGCCGCCCGGTCATGCCCAGTCAGATCACCCCGGTACAGGTCAGCGCGGACTGGGGCGAGCTGCTCTCCAAGGTAGCCGAGAGCAGCGACAAGGTGTTTGCCATTTTCTCCGTGGGAGAGAAAAACGAAGCCGGCAGATCGGAAGATATAGCCAATGCCCCACTGCCGCAGGTAGGCTGTATGGTGCGGCTGCTGCACGCCAAGGCCAGCTCAGGTGATATTCATTTCATCTGTGAGGGTTTGATGCGCGTGGAAATTGAGGAAGGCGTCACTCCCGTGCCCAGACAGCTGACCCGGGTTTCCTTTCCGTACACGGTCAGCTATGAGCCGGACAGTCAGGAAAGCGTGGAGGTCAAGGCCTATGCCATGGCCCTGGTTTCCTCCATACAGGAGCTGCTGCCCTTAAATCCCCTCTACACCGAGGAGATGCGCCAGTATCTGCTGCGCTTCAATCAAAACGATCCGGACATGCTGGCCGACTGCGCGGCTTCCATATCCTCTGCCGGAGCCGCCGAACTGCAGGATATACTCGATACTGTGGATCTGCTGCCCCGCCTGAAGAAGTCCATGCAGCTGATCAGCCATGAACTCAAGGCCGCCAGGCTGCAGAGCAAGATCAAAGGCAGCGTCTCAGAAAAGCTGTCCCGCCGCCAGCGGGAGTTCTTCCTCAAGGAACAGCTCAAGGAAATTCAAAAAGAGCTGGGCCTCAAGATGGACGACAAGAGTGCCGACGCCCAGGAATTTGAAAAAAGAATGCGCCGGCTGCACCCGCCGGTCAATATCAGAGATCGCTTCCAAAGCGAGCTCAAAAAGCTGCAGGTTCTGGAAACAGGCTCCCCCGAGTATGCCGTCACCCGCAATTATCTGGATGTCCTAACCTCCATACCCTGGGGCCGCACCGCCAAGGAGAAGATCTCCCTGCCCCGGGCCCGGGAGATCCTGGACAAGGATCATGAGGGCCTCAAGGACGTCAAGGACCGCATCATAGAGTTTATGGCCTTAGGTGTCCTCAAGGGCGAAACCAAAGGCTCCATCATGCTCTTTGTCGGCCCTCCCGGTGTAGGCAAGACCTCCATAGGCAAATCCATAGCCAAAGCCCTGAACCGGCCTTTCTTCAGGTTGTCCTTGGGCGGCGTGGATGATGAATCGGTGATCAAGGGCCACCGCAAGACCTATATAGGCGCCATGCCCGGCAAGCTGGTGCAGGCCCTGCGCGAATGCAAGGTGATGAATCCGGTGATCATGCTCGATGAAATAGACAAGCTCTCCCGCTCCCATCAGGGAGATCCGTCGGCGGCGCTACTCGAGACCCTGGACCCCGAGCAGAATGCCAATTTCCTGGATCATTACCTGGATGAGAGACTGGATCTGTCCAACTGCATGTTTATCTGCACGGCCAACAGCATAGACACCATACCCGGACCGCTGCTCGATCGCATGGATCCCATTAGATTGTCCGGCTATATAGCCGAGGAAAAGCTGCAGATTGCCAAAAAGCATTTGTGGCCGCGCGGCCTGAAGGAAGCCGGGCTCAAACGCTCCCAGATCAAGATAGCAGACAGCGTGCTGAGCCGGATCATAGATGAATATGCCCGCGAAAGCGGCGTGCGCTCCCTGGAGCGGGCCTTGAAGAAGATCATCCGCAAGGCCGCAGTGAAAATAGTCGAGGGGGAGAGTTCCTTTACGGTCAGCGATGACAAGGTAGAGGAGCTGCTGGGCACTGCTCCCTTCCGCAAGGAGAAATTCATCTCCGGCGTGGGCGTGATGACCGGCCTGGCCTGGACTTCTGTGGGCGGCGCCACCCTGCCCATAGAGGCCTCCCTGGTGCACCGCGAGAACAAGGGCTTTGCCCTGACCGGCTCGCTGGGCGATGTCATGAAGGAATCGGCCAATATAGCCTACAGCTATGTACAGGCCAATCTGGCCCGCTTTGCCGGCCGCAAAACCGGGGAATTCTTTAAGAAAGCAGCCGTGCATCTGCATGTGCCTGAAGGCGCCACCCCCAAGGATGGTCCTTCAGCCGGTGTGACCATGGCCACGGCCCTGCTGTCCCTGGCCACCGGCCTGCCGCCCAAGCCCGGCTTTGCCATGACCGGTGAGCTGTCGCTGACCGGACAGGTGCTGGCCATAGGCGGCATACGCGAAAAGGTGATTGCCGCCAGGCGCATGGGCATCTTCAACATCATAGTGCCCAAGGCCAATGAAGGCGATGTGCGGGAGCTGCCCCCTGAGGTCAGTGCCGACGTCAATTTCTACTATGCCGACAAATTCGATGATGCCGCCTATATCCTCTTTGAGGAGCTGCAGCAGCGCCGGGAGAAAAAGGAAGCGGCCAGAGCCGCCAGGGAAAGGCTGGCCGAAGCTGCAGAAACCGGGGACAAAGGGGAAAGCGGGGAAACCCAGGAAAATTTCACTGATATAGCCCTGGAGCCCGAGTCCCTGCCCTTAAAGCAGCAGTAAGCATTGAAAACCAGCGCAGCAGGCATCAGTCTGCTGCGTTTAGTTTTTCAGCGTCCCGTGCGTGCTATAATCCCAAAAGTTTTTTCTACCCCAGTCAGAAGCTCTGATTAATCTGCAGGATTGATATGCTGCCTAAAATTTTGGAATTTGCCCCGGCACTGGCCTTCTTTGCCGCCTACAAATTAAGCTCCGATCTGATCATAGCCACCGCCGTCATCATCGGCACTTCCGCGGCTGCCTTTGTGCTGCAGTACGTACTGTTCAAAAAAGTCTCGCGCATGCAGGTTTTCGTCACTGCCGCCGTGATCGTCTTTGGTCTGCCCACAGTACTGCTCAATGATCCTGAGATCATCAAGTGGAAGATCACCGCCGTCAATCTGCTGCTGGCCCTGCTGATTTTTGTCACCCAGATTATCCTCAGGAAAAATCCCTTTGCCTATTTGTTCGGACAGGAGCTCAAGCTGCCGCTGTCCGCCTGGCAGACCTTAGGCCAGCTGTGGATGGTTTACTTTACCGCCGCGGCCGCCCTCAACGTGGTCATAGCCTTTTACCTGCCGGATATATTTGGCATCAGCGCCAAAGAAGCTGAATCCTGGTGGGTGGACTACAAGACCTTTGGCAATGCCATATTGAACTTTATCTTTGCTCTGCTGTGCTGCCTCTATCTGCTGCGCAGCAATCCCGAGGTCTTCAATGAGCTCGGGGAAAACAGCAAAAACAAACAACGCTGACCCAAATCCACTAAATTCTTGGACAAGGAGATTGTTTCATGCCTGATATGAACTTTGGCAATATCAAATATGCCATCATCCCTGTTGCAGGCCTGGGAACCCGTCTGCTGCCTGCCACCAAGGCCATCCCCAAGGAAATGATGCCGCTGGTGGACAAGCCGCTGATTCAGTATGTGGTTTCGGAGGCTGTAGCTGCCGGCATCAAGAATATTGTGCTGGTTACCCACTCCTCCAAGAATGCCATAGAAAATCATTTCGACACCTCCTTTGAGCTGGAAGTCACCCTGGAAAAGCGCGTCAAGCGCCAGCTGCTGGCTGAAGTACAGAACATCATCCCCAAGGATGTCACCATCATGCACGTCCGTCAGGGTGAAGCCAAGGGGCTGGCTCATGCCATTATGTGCGCCCAGCCCATAGTGGGCAAAAATCCCTTTGCCATTCTGCTGCCTGATGTGATCATAGACGATGCCCGCTCCAATCCTCATGCCGACAATCTGGCCGCCATGGTCAAGCGCTTTGAGGAAAACGGCACGGCCCAGATCATGGTGGAGAAAATCCCCCGGGAAAATGTCAGCGCCTACGGCATAGTGGATCTGCAGGGTGCCACCCCGGCTCCGGGTGAAGACGTGCCCATTAAGAGCATTATAGAAAAACCGCAGATAGAGGAAGCCCCGTCCGATTTCGCCGTGGTCGGCCGCTATGTGCTGCCGGCTGAGATCTGGCCGCTGTTCAAGCGCACCCCGCTGGGCGCCGGCGGCGAGTTCCAGCTGACCGATACCATAGACATGCTGATGCAGATAGACAATGTCCATGCCTACAGCATAGTGGGCTGCAGCCACGACTGCGGCAACAAGGCCGGCTATGTCAAAACCTTTATTGAATATGCCATGCGCCACAGCTCCATAGGCGGCGAGATCACTGATTTCATCAGACAGATGGCAGGCGAATCCTGCGGCTGCAGCGGAGAGAGCAAGCATGAAGCCTGATAAAGCCGCCGGGCTTTCCTACAGCGATAAATTCAGGCAGATGGACAGGGAGGCTCTGTCCACCCTGGTGGCAGCGGCGGTGATCACCTTATATTTCTGGCTCAGCATCTATCTCTTCCATGACAGCGCCGTCCTGCTGTTCTCCCTGCCTTTGTGGTTTATGCTCAGCTGCATAGGCGGCTACTTCATCTCCATCATCGCGGTTTTCATCTTAATCCGCCGCTTCATGCGTAATTTCCCCCTCGACTGAATGCTTTTCCCGCAGACAGAAAACGAGTGAGGCTGAGTGAAAAATTATGAATGTTTTATTGATTCTGCTGCCGGTGGCAGCTTTTTTGGCATTGCTGCTCATCGTAGGCTGGAAGGCCAATCAAAAGGTCAAAAGCGCCGCCAAATTCCAAAGTGAATACTTTTTGGGCAGCCGCAGTCTGGGCGGCGTGGTGCTGGCCATGACCCTGGTGGCCACCTACGGCTCGGTTTCCACCTATGTTTCCGGTCCCGGTCTGGCCTGGGGCTATGGTCTGGGCTGGGTGGTCTTTGCCGCCCCGCAGATCATCACCGGTTTTTTAATTCTCGGCATCCTGGGCAAAAAAATGGCCGTGCTCTCGCGGCGCACCAACAGCCTGACCGTCATCGATTTGCTCTATGCCCGCTTCGGCAGCCGCAGCCTCTGCATCCTGCTGTCTTTGGTCCTGCTGATTTTCTTCTCCGCCACCATAGTAGGACAGTTTGTAGGCGGCGCGCAGATCTTTGCGGCCATAACCGGTCTTGATTACAAATTGGGTCTGCTGCTTTTTGCCGCTGTGACCGTGCTGTATACAGCCGGCGGCTTCCGCGCCGTGGTGCTCACCGATGTGGTTTGTGCAATTTTGATGTTAACCGGCATGGTGCTGCTGGGCGCTACTATATTAAATGACGGCGGCGGTCTGGCTGCCGTGTGCAGCCGACTGGCCGAGATTGATGCCGAGGGCGGCCGCAGCCCGCTGTTTACCTTCAATGCCGGCGGTGCTCTGCCGCTGTCCCTGCTGTTTTCAGCCTGGCTGCTGGTAGGTTTCTGCACCCTGGGCCTGCCGCAGTCCATGGTCCGCTGCATGAGCTACCGCTCCACGGCAGATCTGCATCAGGCCATGTGGGTGGCCACCATAATCTGCGGCGCCCTGATGATAGGTCTTACCCTGCTGGGCGTGTTTGCCCGGGCCGTGGTGACCGAAATGCCCGCCGGCGGCAGCGATGCCATTATTCCCACCCTTATTGCCGGCTCCATGCATCCCCTGCTGGCCGGACTGACCATCATCGGTCCGCTGGCGGCCACCATGAGCACAGTCAGCTCCCTGCTGATAGCCGCCACCTCAGCTGTGGTACGCGATCTCTATCTGCAGGTGCACCGCCACGAGTGCGAGGATCACAAGGCCCGGAGGATCTCCGCCCTCATCACTGCCGTGCTGGGCATATCCTGCATTCTGCTGGCCATGTATCCTCTGGACATAGTGGTGTGGATCAATCTCTTTGCCTTCGGCGGCCTGGAAAGTGCCTTTTTGTGGCCCATGGTGCTGGGGCTGTTCCTGCCGCGCATGAACAAGGAAGGCGCGCTGGCCTCGGTAGTGGCCGGACTGGGGCTGTACATAGTCTTCTCCGTCCTCAAGGTCAATATAGCCGGCTTCCACAACATAGTCTGGGGCTGTCTGGCCGGCCTGCTGGCTGCCCTGATCTGCATGCAGCTGCGCCCCGGCAGCAGCCGGCAGGTAATGGAAGTGTTTTTCCCGCATAAGCTGTAAGCTGCCTGCTGCCTGAGCTGACTGCCTGAGCAGAGCCTGGCAGTTGATTATTGATCTTATGACTAAAGCCCCCGCCTGCGGGGGCTTTGGCTTCCGCCTGCCCCACCGCACCTCTCTCCGCAGGCACCTGCTGTGGCCGGAGAGTTCAGCGGATTAAATTTGTCACCCCAGCGCAGCAGGACAAAAGTTTAGGACTTATAATAGTTTCCGTTGCCTGCTTCCCTGCAGGACTGCGTATTTCCCGCCTGTATTATCCCCGCGGCACAGTCTGCAGTAAAATGCCCGGCAGCAGTGCACAGCCGTATCCAGGACAGGACCAAACCCCATCCCGCCGCCGGCAGCTGTGCCCGGAATCTTAGGAGCGGAGCATCAGCTGCTCTCATTTCGTCTGATTTATTTTGGAGGAGTGCCTTCCGACCGCGTACGCACAACCCGGCGGAAGCGCCGATGTTATATGATGAACTGGAAAGTAGTCTTAGCAATTTTGACTGTCAATGTGGTGATGATGAGCTCAAGCTACACCATGCTCATCCCCTTCCTGCCGCTGTATTTGAGTATAGAACTGCAAGCCGATCCTGCTTCCGTCAACATGTGGACCGGCGCCATTTATGCCGTCTGCTTTGCCATTACCGCCGTCATGGCGCCTATCTGGGGCAAGATGTCCGACAGCCGCGGCAAGAAATTAATGGTCATCCGCTCCTCCTCCCTGATTGCCATAGCCTACCTGCTGGGCGGTCTGGTACAAACCCCGCTGCAGCTGTTCTTTGTGCGTATGCTGCAGGGCTTTGCCGCCGGTTTGTGGCCGGCCTGCCTGTCGCTGATGTCAGGCTATGTACCCAAAGCCAAGGTGGGCATCAGTATGGGCATCATGCAGTCCGCCAACATCTGCGGCGGCATCATAGGACCACTGTTTGGCGGCATCCTGGCTCAGGGTTTTGGCATGCGCGTGTCCTTCTTTATAGCCGCCGGCGCCCTGACCCTGATCACCCTGATCACCCTCTTTTTCATCAAGGAGCCGCCGCGGCAGGAAGCTCCGGCCGGTGCTAAAACAGTCCCGGCTGCCTCCTACGGCACCATGCTGAAAAATCCTACCATGCGCATGCTGCTGCTGTGCTGCGGCCTGACCAATATGGTGATCATGCTGCTGCAGCCGGTCATGCCTCTGTATATAGGTCAGCTGCACGGTTCCCAGGAAAATCTGGTGCTGGTCTCCGGTCTGGTCTTCTCCTTCTCCGGTATAGCCGGAGCCATAGCCGCCCCCATCTGGGGCCGGCAGGGTCAGGCCCACGGCTTCTTCAAGACTGAGGTCATATCCCTCTTTGCCGCCGGCGTGCTCATCTGCTCGCAGTTTATTCCCAGTACCCTCATCCCCTTTGCCATATTGAACTTTATTGTGGGCCTGGGCTTCTCCGGCATCTTCCCGTCGGCCAATTCCATGATCATAGTCAATACCCAGACCTCGGAGAGAGGTACGGCCTTCGGCCTGCTCTTTTCTGCTCAGCAGATAGGCGGCACCATAGGCCCGCTGGCCGGCGGTGTGTTTGCCACCTTTATAGATCTGGCCTATATCTTCCCGCTGGCCGGCTCCATCCTGGTGCTGATGAGCATCATCCTGTTCTTCAAGGCGCCGGCTCAGATGCGCCTCAAGAGCGGCCCGGACAACAGCGCCACGCAGCTCAAGCAGGACAATATAGACAAGATCAAACAGGAAATAGTAGAGCAGATGAAGGCTGAAGCTGCCCGCAAGGCAGAGGCCTCAGCTTCAGCTGCCAGGCAAAAAGAGCAGTAGCCAGACAAAAGCCCCGCCACCGGGCACAGGAGCTGAATAAAAGATGAACTGGAAAGTAGTACTGGCAATATTGACCGTCAACGTGACCATGATGAGTGCCAGCTACACCATGATCATTCCTTTTCTGCCGCTGTATCTGGTCCATGAACTCAAGGTTGATCCTGAGGTGGTCAATTTGTGGACCGGCGCCATATTTGCTGTGTGTTTTGCCGTCACTGCCGTCATGGCCCCGGTATGGGGCCGGCTGTCCGACAGCCGCGGCCGCAAGCTGATGGTGATCCGCTCTTCCTCCCTGATTGCCCTGGCTTATTTCCTGGGCGGCATGGTGCAGACCCCGCTGCAGCTGTTCTTTGTGCGCATCCTGCAGGGCTTTGCCGCCGGTCTGTGGCCGGCTTCCTTATCGCTGATGTCCAGCTATGCTCCCCGCAATCAGGCCGGCATCTGCATGGGCATCATGCAGTCTGCCCATATTTGCGGCGGCATTATAGGTCCGCTCTTCGGCGGCGTGCTGGCAGAAAATTTTGGCATGCGCGTGTCCTTTTTCATGTCCGGCTCGGCGCTGACCCTGATCACTCTGATCACCCTGCTCTTCATCAAGGAGCCTCCCCGCCCGGAAACTGCCGGTCCCGGCAAAAAAGTACAGACCACCTCCTTTGGCACCATGCTGCGCAACCCCTCCATACGCATGCTGCTGCTGTGCAGTGCCCTGACCAACATGGTACTCATGATGCTGCAGCCCATCATGGCCCTGTATGTAGGCGAACTGCACGGCACGCTGGATGATTTGATGATAGTCTCCGGCATAGTCTTCTCCCTGTCCGGTATTGCCGGAGTGATTGCCGCTCCGATCTGGGGCCGGCTGGGACAGGCCCGCGGCTTCTTTAAAATGGAAGTCATCTCCCTGTTTGCCGGCGGCATCCTGACTGCAGCACAGTTTATCCCCAATACCCTCATTCCCTTTGCTGCCCTGAACTTTGTGGCCGGGCTGGGCATGGCCGGCATTCTGCCTTCAGCCAACTCCATGGTAGTGGTCAATACCAAAACCTCAGAGCGGGGCACTGCCTTTGGACTGCTCTTTTCCGCCCAAAAGATAGGTGGTACGGCAGGACCGCTGATCTCAGGTGTTATTGCCACCTATATTCATATATCCTGGGTTTTTCCGCTGGCAGGCTCGCTGCTGATCCTGATGAGCATCATTCTGCTGCTCAAGGCTCCGTCGCAGCTGCGCCAACAGACGGGATCAGATCCTGAAAATCAGTAGATCCTCAGGCAGAAGATAAGAAATAAGAGAAGAGAGGCAGTCTGCCTTAAGGCAGCACCACCGGCGGATATTCAGCCTCAAAGTCCAGCAGGATGCAGCGCAGCTCCCCGGGCAGCAGAGCAAGCGCCTGCTCCCTGAGCGCAGAGGGGATGCCAAAGCAGGATTCGGCCATGGAGCCGGTCATGGCCCCGAGGGTATCGGTATCACCGCCTAAGGATATGGCCAGCTGCACTGCCTGCTCAAAGTCTTCAGCCTCGAGAAAAGCCTCAATGGCCTGCGGCACCGTGCCCTGACAGGAGGCATTGCCCTGATAACTGTCTCTGATCTCATCCAGGGTGAAATCCAGCGGATAGTAGTGCCGGCGGATATGAGAGCGTATCTCCTCCCGGCTGCAGCCGCGGCGGGCCAGGAAGATCACTGCCGCCACCGCTTCCGCTCCCCTGATACCTTCAGGATGATCATGGGAGATCACCGTCACGGCCCGGGCGAGCTGCTGTACTTCCGCCAGAGTGCCGCCGGCCCAGCCGCAGCCGCTGACGCGCATGGCCGAGCCATTGCCAAAACTCTGATAAGGCTGGGGCTGATCGGAGAAGATCCAGCGGATAAAGGAGGCTCCGTAACCACAGTGCGGATACTGCCGGCCTATGCTCTGCATAAAATGCACCGCCTGCCGGCTGAGATCGGCAAAATCCTTCCGGCTGTGCAGCAGGGCGGCGCAGACAGCCGCGGTCATGGCACTGTCGTCGGTAAAACGGCAGCCGGCGGCGAACAGAGGAAAATCACGGGGCGGGCGGCCGCCCCATTCAAAGCGGGATCCGGCAATATCACCGATCACAGCTCCCAGCATATCTGCCTGCTCCCTGCTGTCTTAGATCTTCTCCTGAGAGCAAATGCCGGAGAAGAGCTCAAAGTACCCGGGGAAGGTCTTGCTGGTACAGCCGGGATCGCAGATGACCACGGCGCGGTCAAAGGCGGCCAGGCTCATGGACATGGCCATGCGGTGATCATTGTAGGTGGCAAAGCAGGGCAGCTCCTCACCGGCGCTGCGATTGGCCGCATCCACGGCTATGTAGTCAGCTCCGGTCTCCACCCTGACGCCCAGCTTGCGCATTTCCGCGGCCATGGCGGCAATGCGGTCTGTTTCCTTGACGCGCCAGCTGCCTATATTGGTCACCACTACCGGTCCGTCCGTATACAAGGCCAGCGGCACCAAAGTCATGGCGGCATCAGGCATATCGTTCATGTCGATCTCAATGCCGTGCAGGGGACTGGCACCGCGGGAGGCGGTGACACAATTGTCTCCCCACTCGATCACCGCCCCCATCTGTTCGAGTACCTCGGCAAAGCGGGCATCTCCCTGTACACTGGACCGGCCTATGCCGTGCACGGTTACCCGGCCGGCCACAGCTCCGGCGGCCAGGAAGTAGGTCGCCCCTGAGGCATCACCTTCCACCTGAAAACTGCCGGGTGAGCGGTAACCGCCGCCTGCCACCGTAAAGGACAGATCTTCATTGGCCTGCACCCGGGCGCCGAAACGCTCCATCAGGCGCAGGGTCATGGCCACATAGGGCTTGGAGATCAGCTCGCCGCGGACGCGGACGGTAAGTCCTGAGGTCAGCGGGGCTGCCATCAGCAGAGCGGAGATAAACTGCGAGGAGGTGGAGCCTGAAACTGCCACTTCCAAAGCATTGGCACTGCTGCCGGTGATCCTAAGCGGCGGATAGCCCGGCTCCTGCAGATATTCTATGCTGCAGCCCATGGACTGCAGGGCTTCCACCAGGGCTCCTATGGGCCGCTGCAGCATGCGCGGCTCGCCGGTGAGCACAAAACTGCCGGATGAGAGAGCCAAAGCGGCACACAGCGGACGCATTACCGTGCCGGCATTGCCCAAAAAGAGCTCCAGAGTGTCTCCCTGATGCTCAAAAGGACCGCCCAGGCCGTCGATCTGCACCTGATCGCCTGCTGCAGTCAGGGATACACCCAGAGCCTGCAGCGCCTCGAGCATACGCTCGGTATCATCAGAGCGCAGTACACCGCGCAGGGTGGTACTGCCGGCAGACAGTGCCGACAGCAGTAGCGCGCGGTTGCTCAAACTTTTGGAGCCGGGCAGGTTTACCTCACCGTATGCCCGGGAGAGTTTCTCAAGCTTCAGGGTCTGCATTTAAAAAATCATCCAAAGCGGCAAACAGCTTGTCATTCTGCTCCGGGGTACCTATGGATATACGCAGTATGGTATCCAGACCGTAGCCCTTGACCGGACGGACTATGATGCCGCGATTGAGCAGATAGGTGTATACGGGCATGATATCGCGCTGAAAATCCACAGCCACAAAGTTGGCTGAGCTGGGGATCATCTTCAGGCCGCGGGAGGCGCAGTACTCGGCATAGCGGGCCCGCTCGCTGTTGTTGCCTGAGACCACCATCTGCAGATACTCCTCATCATCCAGAGCGGCTATGGCAGCAGCCAGAGCGGCTATGTTGACATTGAAGGGAGCGCGCAGGCGGTTGACTATGGAGGCAATTTCCTGATTGGAAACCATGTAGCCTATGCGCAGGCCGGCCAGACCGTAAGCCTTGGAGAAGGTGCGGCAGACCATCAGATTGGGGCATTCCTCAATCCATTTGGCCGTATCCTCGTATTCGCCTTCCTGATATTCATTGTAGGCCTCGTCTATCACCACCAGGGTCTGCGGCGGCACCTGACGCACAAAATCGTGCAGCTGATGAATATTAATGGCAGTTCCGGCCGGATTGGAAGGATTGGCCAGCACTACCAGGCGGGTATTCTCATCTATGGCCTCCAGCAGGGCTTTGGTATCCACAAAGTAATCCTGCAGGGGGACATAACGGATCTGCGCATTGGCCACAGTGGCTTCCATGGGGTAAACGATAAAGGACAGCTCAGGCAGCACCACATTGACCTTGTCATTGACAAAGGTCTGGAAAATCAGATTGATGAGCTCATTGGAGCCGTCACCCAAGGTAATGCAGTCGGGATTGTAGCCGTATTTATTCTGCAGGGCCTGCTTGAAGTAATAGCCGTTGGAATCGGGATAAAAGTGGGCCTGCTCCACGGCCTGTTTGGCTGCGGCCAGGGCTTTAGGGCTCATGCCGTAGGGGTTTTCATTGGAAGCCAGCTTAATCACTTCCTTCAGGCCCAGTTCACGCTGTACTTCCTCTATGGGCTTGCCGGCCTGATAAGGCTTCAGTCTGGCCAGACCGCCGTTGGCCATATCAATAAATGAGCTCATTGCACACTCCTTTATCAAACTTACAGATACAGCTGCAGACAGGCTTGGCTTCTGCTGCAGCTTTTTGGTGTTCTATTCTAAGGCACAAAAAAACCGCCTGTCTGTTTCTGCACACAATTGGTGCTCCAGGCGGTGTTTTTTTTCTTTCAGCCGGTCAGGTCAGGCATCAGGCCCGGCGCTCCTGAGAATCAGGATCGAACACATGATCGGCATTGATCAGCTGCGGTTTGTTCTGATTCCAGTAAGGAGACAGCTGACGCAGCCGCTCTATGATGCCGGGCAGCACGGCCAGGGTCTTGTCTATTTCCTCTTCCGTGGTATAGCGCGACAGCGAGAAGCGTATGGTGCCGTGGGCGGCTGAGAAGGGGATCTCCATGGCCTGCATCACATGCGACGGCTCCAGGGACTCCGAGGAGCAGGCCGAGCCTGAAGAAGCGGCGATGCCGTACTCATTGAGCATCAGCAATATGGCTTCACCCTCGACAAACTTGAAGGCCACATTCAGGGTATTGGGGGTGCGGTGACCCTCATCGCCCATCACCAGGCACTCGGGGATGGAGGAGACAATGCCCCGTTCCAGCTTGTCGCGCAGGGCGCGTACTCTGGTATTGAGATCATCGAGATGAGCCTTGGCCAGCTCGCAGGCGCAGCCCAGACCTACTATATAAGGCACATTCTCGGTGCCGGCCCTGCGGCCGCGCTCCTGATGTCCGCCGTGCAGATAAGGGATAAAGCGGGTGCCGCGGCGCACATAAAGCACGCCTATGCCCTTGGGGGCGTGCAGCTTGTGGCCGGAGAAGGACAGCATGTTGATGGGATAATCTTTGACGCAGACGGGGATCTTGCCTACTGCCTGCACGGCATCGGTATGGAAGACCACTCCGTGCTCGGCGGCGATCTCAGCAAGCCGCGGCACAGGATAAATATTACCTGTTTCATTGTTGGCCCACATGATGGAGGCCAGGGCAGTCTTCTCATTTAAGGCGGCGGCAAACTCATCCTCGCGGATGTCGCCGGTGCGGGTCACATTGATATAGTGCACCTTGACGCCGTGATTGCCCAGGAAGGAGCAGGTGTCTATGATGGCCGGATGCTCCACCTTGGTGGTCACCAGCTCATTTTTGTTCTTCTGCGTCCACAAAGCGGTCCACAGCGCCGTATTGTCGGATTCGCTGGCGCAGGAGGTAAAGATGATCTCATCGGGGTAGCGGGCACCTATAAGATCGGCCACCTGTTCACGGGCGCGCTGCAGTGCCTTTTCCACCGGCAGGCCGTAGCCGTGCTGAGAGGAGGCATTGCCGTAGTAAGTGGTGAAATAAGGCATCATGGCCTCAACCACCTCGGGAGCAATACGGGTGGTGGCATTGTTGTCCAGATAGATGCCGCCCAGGCCCTCGCCTAAATTACTTGTATCCATGATTTTCCTCAAATTCTGTCCTGGGGGTTAAGCCTGTTCCCTGACTACTTCCAGGGAGCTGTCCACTTCACGCAGTTTGCCGGCAGCAAAAGCCAAAGTCATTTCAGCCATCATGCCTGCAGCTATGGGGCCGCTCATGCGTACCACTACCTTTTTGCCCTCAATGGAGACCAGTTCAATGCCGGAGCCGTCAGCCGGCAGGCCGTCATTGATGGCCGTCAGGCATTTTTTGACTGCTTCATAGTAAGGAGACTCTGACTCTGCAGCAGAGCTGGCAGCAGCGGCGACCGGAGCAGCAGAAGTGGTCACTCTGGTGGTGGAAGTGGCTATCTTGATGCCCTCGAGCGGGGTCGGGACAAAGCCCGGACGGGCCACGCCGCATTTTTCCAGATCAACCCACACTTCATCTATGATCTCTTCAATGCGCATATGGCAGGACTGGCAGCCACCGCCGGCCTTGGTGTAATTGGTGACTTCCTCTACAGTGGTCAGATGATTTTCCCACACTGCCTTTTTGATCTTATTGATGCCTACGCCGAAGCAGTGGCAGACGATCTCGCCGTCATCGTGGGACTGTTCATAGGTTTTGCCGTGATAATTGGCCACTGCAGCATCCAGAGCCTCGCGGCCCATGACCGAGCAGTGCATTTTTTCCGGGGGCAGACCATCGAGATAATCTGCTATGTCCTGATTGGTGATCTTCTGAGCCTCTTCCACAGTCTTGCCCTTGATCATCTCAGTTAAGGCAGAGGATGAAGCTATGGCTGAACCGCAGCCGTAAGTCTGGAAGGAGGCATCTTCAATCACATTGGTGACGGGATTGATCTTCAGCATCAGGCGCAGCGCATCACCGCAGATGATGGAGCCCACATCACCTATGCCGTTGGCATCGGGAATCACCCTGGCATTGCGCGGATGCAGAAAATGATCTTTTACCTTATCAGAATAGTCCCACATTTATGATTAACCTCAAATTCGTAATACTGGTGTTTTTCACGTCTGCCACATTATATGCCAGGAAAACAAAACGGCAGTCAACATGAAATGTTTTATTGCCTTGCCGTAAAGATCAGATGTCAGGCCCGGCAGACGGCCACCATAGGGTGTCAGGCGGCAGTGGTAATGCCGGTGACGGTAAAGCCCAGGCCGGCTACCACGCCGGTGATCATCTCATCGGAGATGAGGGCCGGGAAATCGCCGCGGGCACACTTTTCCTCCAGGCTGACGCTGACATTCTGGGCCCCGGGCAGTGCACTTAAGGCTGACAGTACGGAAGCGGTGCAGTGGGCGCAGTGCATACCTTCTATGGAAATTACCTTGGTCATGATTAACTCCTCCTGAGGATTGGAAGCCGGGCTGCGGGCATGATCCTGCCCCGCTGCAGCCGGGCCGTTGATATTGACGAAATTCAGACGCAGTGCATTGGTGACCACGCAGATGGAACTCAGTGACATCAGCAGAGCTGCGAGCATGGGGCTCAGGGCCAGGCCGTAGCTGTGATAGAACAGCCCGGCGGCCACCGGAATGGTGAGCACATTATAGATAAAGGCCCAGAACAGGTTCTGCTTGATATTGCGGTAAGTCAGCCGGGAGATCTCCCGCGCCCGCTCCAAGGTGAGCAGGCTGTTGTTCATAAACACCACATCGCAGGCCGAGACTGCCACATCACTGGCGCCGTGCACGCCTATGCCCACATCAGCCTGGGTCAGGCACAAGGCATCGTTGACGCCGTCGCCGAGCATCACCACGCGTCTGCCCTGCTGCTGCAGTTTTTTGATCTCAGCGAGCTTGCCGTCGGAGAGCATTTCTGCCTTAAAGCCGTCCAGCCCCAGCTCCTGCGCCACATACTGAGCAGCAGCCTTACGGTCACCGGTCAACATCAAAGTGGTCAGCCCCTGTTTTTTCAAATCGGAAATGAGCGCTGCCGCATCGGGCTTGATGCTGTCGCCTAAGATATAGCTCATCAGCAGATCCTGAGAGCTGGTTAAATGCAGCACTATGCGGCCGCGGGCCTCGTGCAGGGAGGAGATCTCAGCGGCCCGGGCTGCCGCCTGCGGATTTACTGTCGCCAGGCGTGCCTGCACCTGTTTTAAATTGCCTATGGCATACTGCTCCCCGGAAATCACGGCCTTAACCCCCAGACCTGCTTCCTCCTCATAGTCTTCTACTTCCAGCTTGGTTTTGACCTGATCTGCCAGCGCCTGCGTGAGCGCCCGGGCTATGGGATGGGAGGATTTGTCCTCTATGGAGGCAGTCAGCATATGGGCCAGAAAACGGATGCCAGCTCTGGCCTCAATGCTCTCTAGTAGCTGCATGGATCCTGTGGTCAGGGTACCTGTTTTGTCAAAGACCACCACATCTGCCCGGTTTAAGGTCTCCAGCACGGCCAGATTGCGAAACAAAATACCCAGCCTGGCTGCCCGGCCCATGCCCACCATCACAGCCGTGGGGGTGGCCAGACCCAGGGCACAGGGGCAGGACACCACCAGCACGCAGAGGGCAAAATTCAGGGCCTGATTAAAAGGCAAAGAGATTACGCAGTACCACAGCAGGAAGACCAGCACGGCCAGGGCTATCACCACCGGCACAAAGTAGTAGGCTATCACGTCGGCCATACGGGCTATGGGCACCTTTTGGCTTACGGTGTCATCCATCAGCTGCAGAATTTTGGCAAAGGTGGTATCAGCTCCCACAGCATCGGCCCTGATCTCCAGATAGCCCTGAGAGAGCTGTGTGCCGGACAATACCCTGGAGCCTGGTACTTTTTTCTGCCCCAGGCTTTCACCGGTAAGCGAGCTTTCATCCATAAAGCCCTGCCCGGCCGTGACCTCGCCGTCCACGCCCAGGCTTTCCCCGGCGCGCAGGATCACCACATCTCCCTGCACCACTCCGTCGGGGGAGAGCAGCTTTTCCTGACCGTCCCGTCTGACCCTGATCAGCCGCGGACTTAAATCCAGCAGGCTGGAGATGGCAGCTGAGCTTTTAACCTTGGCTTTGTGCTCAAAGTACTTGCCTATGCCCACCAGGCAGAGAATGGAAGCCGCCGATTCAAAATACAGTGGAAACTCCCCATGCAGCACATGTGCCGGCAGGCCGGGAGAGAGCTGCAGGCTCTGGTACAGGGAATAAACAAAGGAAGCGGCCGCACCCAAGGCCACCAGACTGTCCATGTTGGGAGCGAGGTGACCTAAAGCCCGGAAACCACGGATAAAATACTGCCGCTGCAGCAGCATGACGGCGGCGGCCAGCACTCCCTGCACCAGGGCGCAGGTTAAGGCATCGGAGATTAAATGCCAGCCCAGCATGGGCCCCATGGACACGGTCATCAGGGCCAGGGTCAGGATAAAAGAGCAGATCAGCTCCCTTTTTTGAGTTCTCAGGGCCTGTTCATCTGCAGTGGGGGCGGCAGTCCCGGCTTCCTGCTTTTGGGCTGCGTAGCCTGCTGCCTGTACTGCAGCTTCAATTAAGGCTGAATTGACCTTGCTTTCATCAAAGGTGATCTGCATGGAGTTCTGCAGCAGATTGACCTGACAGGAGATCACTCCCTCCACCGAGCCTGCGGCATGCTGCACCCTTGCGGCACAGGCGGCACAGCTCATCCCGCTGATGCTGTATTTTTCCTTCTGCATGGCACACCTCTTTGGGACTGCTTATCTCCCCACTCCGGTCCTTCGGTCTGCACCTGCATGTGCCAGGTCCGGGGCGAGGAAGATTGTCCCCGCAATTAAAATGCAAAGTAAGCCTGAAAATCAAGGCTTCTGCCGCCGCCGGCCGCCCTCAGGTCGGGCACAGCGACAAAGAGGCAGTCTGCACTGCCTCCTGATGATTTTCGATCCTGGCCGGAGTTAGACCTGTCGGCTGATTTAATGACTACTTCTTCATTCTTCAGACCGGATCAGCAGCCTTTGACGGTCTGCCCTCAGCGCCGCTGCCGGCTGTGGGTTCCCGCACAAAGGTCAGAGCACGCATGGCATTAAGTACAGCCAGCACACACAGCCCCACGTCACCTAAAATAGCCAGCCAGATATTGGCTATACCCAAAGCACCCAGCAGCAGGATGATGGCCTTGACGGCTATGACGAAGACTATGTTCTGCATGGCCAGGTTCATGGTGCGTCTGGAGAGCATGATGGCCCGGGGGATCTTGCGTAAATCATCATTCATGACCACCACATCTGAAGATTCCACGGCCAGAGCCGAGCCGCCGCGGCCCATGGCTATACCTACATCAGAGGCGGACAGCACCGGGGCATCATTGATGCCGTCACCTACAAAGCCGGTTACCTGACCGTTTTGCTTTAACCGATTTAAGATCTGCAGCTTGTCTTCAGGCAGCAGCTGAGAGTGTACTTCAGTAATGCCCAGGCGGCCGGCAATCAGTTCAGCCTCGGATTTGCGGTCACCAGTCAGCAGACAGGATCTGATCCCCAGCTCATTGAGCTTACTGATCATTTCGGCGGCCTCGGGCTTTTCCTCATCGCGCAGGAAGAGCACGCCGGCGTATCTGCCGTTTAAGGCGCAGTACACGGCAGTACCGTCACCGGCTGCAGGCGCAATCTGCTCTCCGGTGAGCTCTTCTATATAGACCCGCCGGCCGGCCGCCACCAGGGCGCCGTCGATCAGTCCCTGCAGACCAAAACCGGCCTTTTCATGGATTTCGCTTACCTGCGGCAGGCTGAGCTCGTGCTCGGCTGCATAACGCACCACGGCGCGGGCTATGGGATGATTGCTGCCCTGCTCCAGAGCCGCCACGGCGGCACACAGTGCATCCTGACTGACCTCAGCCTCAGGGGCAGTATGAACCCTGCTTAAGGCAAACACGCCGCGGGTAATGGTGCCGGTCTTGTCAAAGCACAGCTGCTTTAATTTGGCCAGGTTCTCAATAAAGATGGAGCCCTTGACCATTACACCGGTCTTGGAAATGGCCCCCAGACCGCCAAAGAAGGACAGCGGCACTGACAGCACCAGCGCGCAGGGGCAGGACACTACCAGAAACACCAGGGCACGGGTGACATAATCTCCCTTGTCCAGACCGTCAATCACAAAAGGAGCGGCGGCCATCAGGGCGGCCATGGTTACCACTATAGGGGTGTAGTAGACCGCAAAGCGGGTGATTAAGGCCTCGGGCTTGGATTTGTTGGCGGCAGCGTCCTCAATTAAGTTAAGCAGTCTGGTAATGGAGGAATTTTTGCTCTCGCATACAGTGGTCAGCTCCACCACCTGTCCCAGGTTAATAGCTCCGGAAGGGATCTCCTCTCCCCGGACAAAGCGCTGCGGATAGCTCTCACCGGTCAGGGCGGAGAGATCCATCAGGGCCTCGGCATTCTCCAGCCGGCCGTCTATGGCCACAGCCTCACCGGCCAGGACCCGCACGCGGCTGCCGGTCTTGACCCGGCGCGGCTTGACCACGCTTTCGGTGCCGTCTTCTGCTATCACTCTCACCTGTGAAGGCTTGAGCTTGACCAGGGTGGTGATCTCCTTATGGGCCCGGCCGGAGGCATAAGCCTCAAACAGCTCGCCTACCTGATAGAAGATCATCACCGCCAGGGCCTCGGCATAATCCTGCAGCATGAAGGCCCCGAAGGTGGCTATTACCATCAGAAACTGCTCAGTCATGCGCAGGCGCTTGACCAGAGAGGTAAAAGCCTCAATCACCACCCCGTAGGCCACCACTGCATAGGCAGTCAGCGCCAGCAGCAGATCGCCGTAAGGCGGCAGCGGTACGCCGCACAGCAGCAGCACCATGATCAGCAGCCCGAAGGCCAGCCTTAATTTGTCTTTAAGTTCGATGGAAGCGAGCATAAAAAACTCCTCGGCCTCCCGCAGGGGAAGCTCGTACGCAATCTGTGTTTCGGCCGGAAAGGCCTGGGCCGCAACGCAGCCCCGGGAAAAGTCGGCTTAGTCCTTGAAGTCTATGCTGATGCCGTCTTCAAAGTCGTCGGCAGTCTGCTGCAGGCGCTGCAGCAGATCTTCTTCATCAATGCCCTCTGCTGCCTCCACGATCAGGGACTTGAAGGCAAAATTGATCACGGCATCCTCGACGCCGTCCAGCTTCTGCATCAGGCCCTGCAGCTTTAAGGCGCAGTGCGGGCAGTCCAGACCCTCTATATCAAAACGAACTTTCATGTGTCACCTCATTCCCCTCTGCCGGGGTTTATTGTTGCCGCCGACGCATTCCAAGTCGGTCGCGGCATGGTTTTTCAAATTTACATTTGAGCAACTGCTCAATTGATGAGTTCATTATACATCATTTGAACAAATGTTCAATTGAAAATACCGGCAGACCATAAATTTTCATGAATTTTTTGCGCCAACCTGGTTCAGGCAGGTTCAGACATGAGCCAATTTTTCTTTGTATCATGAAGCAATTTGGTTATTTCATTTTTCTCTGTATGGGAAAACCGGCCCTGAAGAGGGATCGGCGGCCGGCCGGGGCTCCGTCCTTTTTTCACCCTGCCGGTGCACAGCCGCGTCTCAGGCTGTAGAATGTGTAGAATATTGAACATGCCAGGGCAGATCTGCCGGAAGGCCTGACTTTGCTTTGGTCCTGCACGCATAAATCTGAGGCAGATCAGAATCTGCTGAACACACTGCTTTAAACTTAAGGAGAACGGCTCCCTGAGCCCTGAGGCTGCCTGCCGCGGGTTTGGGTGCTCCACAGCTATGAAGAAGATACACCAGCTAACCACTGCAGCCCTGCTTGCTGCGCTGACGGCCGGAGCGGCTGAGGCTGCCACCGTCTATCAGGATGAGGACACCTCTTTTGAGATCTTCGGCCGCGTGCAGGCCCTGCTGCTGTCCAAGCATGCCTCGCAGCCGGATCGGGTCTACGCCGCAGGCGACAGCAATAACATAGCCTCCACTGTCCGCCTGGGAGTGGCTGGACGCACGCGGATCACCGATGGCCTGGATGCCGTCATGATGGCCGAATGGGATATGGATGACGGCACGCTGGCGGATGACGCCCGTTATCTCTTTGCCGGTGTGGATGCCTACAATTACGGCACCCTGCTCTTCGGCCGCGGCGACAGTGCCTTCTATACCGTAGCCGGCGCCACCGATATCTACAATTACCTGGACAACCGCTCCAATGATTTCTACGCCATGGGCGACACCCTGCCCGGCCAGGTCATGTATCGGCTTTCCGCTCTGGGCTATGATCTGCGGCTGTCCTATCAGTCCTCAGGCAAGGAAATCAACGGCACGCCCTTTGCGGTGCGCAATGCCGCTGCCGCCTCGCTGTCCTCGCAGATCTTTCATGACTTTACCCTGGCCTATGGCATCAGCTACAGCGATCTGACCTACAAGGACAGCTCCTCCCGCGCCGCCATGGGCGATTACTTCACACAGATCTTCTCCCGGGACCGCGGGATTAGTGAAGAGGAAGCCGCCGCCTGGTTCAACGGCCACAAGCCGGGACACAAATACGATTACGGTGTGGCCCTGAGCTATGGTTATCTGGGATCGGGGCCCTATGCCGCCCTGCTCTTCACCGGTACTGATTACGAGTATCTCAATCATCAGCTTTATACCTATGAGCTGGCCCTCAACTACAGCTTCCTCAACGGTATGGGCATCAACGGCGGCGTGGAACTGCAGCATTACAAAGACTTCTTTGTGACTGCCGATTTAAAGCTGGGCGTGTACTATCAGCCCGTACCCTCCTTTAAGATCTTTGCAGAAAGCCAGATCGATCTGGGAGCCGAGCCCGAGCGCTTCTACGGCAAAGCCCTGCCCTACGGCTTTGGGGAAGATAAATTTGTACTGGGCGCCGAATTTGATTTTTAAGGCGGCTGGTCTAGAATAGACCAGGCTCGCTAAGCGAAACCAACTGAAAGCTAAATCTGCTTCAAGGATAATTTTGATGAAATTTAGACATGCGATCATCGCGGCAGTGGCAGCAGCTGCCCTGTCCGGCTCTTCTGCGCTGATGGCAGCTGAGTTTGTGGTGCCCAGCCATTACACCCTCGAGCTGGTTGACGGTGAAACTGATAATTTTGATTACAACAGATCCAACCGGACCCTGAATCTCGGTCCTGGCCGCCATCAGCTTGCCCTGATTTTTGAAGGCAATTTCGGCACTTCCGAAACCCTCAGACTGGTCCGGGCAACCAATCCCGTCATCATCGAAATCCCCAACATGCCGGCCGATGCCACCTATACTTTTAAGTATCCCCGCCCCATGGGCCGCGACAAGGCTGAGCAGTACGCCCGCAATCAGCAGATTACCCTGACCGACGGCAGCGGCCGCGAGCTCTCGGAAAATGAAGCCTACTACTACCTGCTGACAGCTGAATCCGGCTTTACCATGATGCGTGACTTCCGTCAGGAGCTGTTGTCCTTAAACCGCCTGTATTCACCCAGATACGTGCAGGGCAGCAACCGCACCATAGGCATGACCTCCTACGGTGCTCCGGTCATCACAGCCGATTCCACCGCCGCGCTGCGCGGTAATGTCCAGACTGCAGGCGCCGGCGCCTTCAGCGGCACCATGCCTGCTCCGGCCACCAGCTCTGCCCAGCATTCCAACATGGCCACTTCCTCCACCTTAGGCGGCTCTGTGCCGGCACCGACAGCTCCGTCCGCCGTGCTCAATCAGCTGATCAACCTTTATGAAAGCGCTGACAGCGACACCAAACTGCAGTTTGTCAAATACGTAATGTCGCACTGATCCGGAAAATTCCGGCAGATGTGCTCAGGGCAGCCCCAGCGGCTGCCCTGACTGCCCGGGGGTGATCAATCCGGGCTGCAGCCTTAATCTGAGATTAAGAGATTAAGGCGCTCTTTCTTTAAAATCAGAACGCTGTTTTCAGCAGCCAAGGCGGCAGGCAGGCGTTTTATAATTTCCCTCACAGGTCTTCACTGCCGCAGATCTGCAGTTGCCGCTTTTCCTTACGCAGCCGCACGGCTGCCGCTCTTGGGTTTGGCAGTGCCTTTTTCTTTTGGATTTTCCACTTTTTGGGATGTTTTATATGGCAGAGTTCAAAATAGTAAATCAACAAATCAGTGCCGCCGAGCTTAATGCCGCTTTGTGGGCCGCCGCCGATGAGCTGCGCCGCGTGATGTCGGCTGATGTCTACAAGGACTACCTGCTCGGGCTTATCTTCTATAAGGCTCTGTCGGACAGTATGCTCTATGAAGTGACCGACCTGCTGGAGAACAGGCGGCCGGACAGTCTGGAGGAAGCGCAGCACATTTATGAGCAGGCCCGGGAGGATGCAGAGCAGTGGGTAGATCTGCAGTCCGAGCTCAATCTGATATTCGGCTGCAGCATAGAGCCGCAGTACACCTTTACGGCTTTCTGCCAGGCCATAGACCACAACAGCTTTCTGCTGCGGGATCTGCAGCAGGCCTTTCGCAATATAGAAAATGCGCAGGGGGATGCCTTTTCCGGACTGTTTGAGGATTTCGACATAGACTCCAAGGATTTGGGATCCACGCCGCTGCAGCGCAACAACATGATAGCCTCGGTCATCAGGGCCCTGGCTCATATTGATTTCTCCAACTACGGGGATGATGCCCTGGGAGATGCCTATGAATATCTCATCTCCATGTTTGCCGCGGAATCGGGCAAGAAGGCCGGGGAGTTCTATACCCCGCAGGCGGTCTCCCGCCTGATTACCCGCATAGTCACGGACGGGCGCAGCCGTAAGGAAGGCTTTTCCATCTATGACCCGGCCATGGGGTCAGGCTCCCTGCTGCTGCAGGTGAGAAACTTCATGTATGTGGAGCGTGATGCCTCCGGCAGAGCGGTGCCAGGCGGGAAGAACTATGCCGGCAATGTGCAGTTCTACGGGCAGGAAATCAAGAACCAGACCTACAATCTGGCGCGCATGAACATGATGCTGCACCGGGTCAGCCATCATGCGCAGCATTTACGCAATGGCGATACCCTGGCTGCCGACTGGCCGTCGGAAGAGCCCACCACCTTTGATGCCGTGGTGATGAATCCTCCCTATTCCCAGAAATATCAGGCCGTCCCGGGCATGCTGGAAGACCCCAGATTTGCCCCCTATGAAAAGCTGCCGCCGGCGAGCAAGGCGGATTTTGCCTTTCTGCTGCACGGCTTTTATCACCTGAAGGATGACGGAGTGATGGGCATAGTACTACCCCACGGGGTACTCTTCCGCGGCGCCGCTGAAGGCACCATCAGGAGACATCTGCTGGAGAACGGCTCCATCTGGGCCGTCATCGGTCTGCCGGCCAATATTTTCTTCTCCACCGGCATTCCCACCTGCGTCATTATCCTCAAAAAGAACAATCCGCAGCGCAGTGTGCTCTTTATTGATGCCTCGCAGGAGTTCAACAAAGACCGGGCCCGCAATGTCATGACTGAGGAGCATATAGACAAGATATTCAAAGCCTATCAGGAGCGGCAGGACATAGAGAAATTTGCCCATCTGGCCTCCTTTGAGGAAATTGCGGAGAATGACTTCAACCTCAACATTCCGCGCTATGTGGAGAACTTTGAGGAAGAGGAGGCCATAGACCTGCAGGCAGTCATGGCCGAGTATCAGAACCTGAAGCGGCAGGAAGCTGAAGCAGACCGGCAGCTGGGCAAGTACTTTGCTGAGCTGGGGATTGCCTTTGATCAGGAGGTGCTGAAATGATGGTGCCTAAGCTGAGATTTAAGGATGAGAACGGGCAGGAGTTTCCGGGGTGGGAAATAAAAAATGTTGGTGAGTTATTCAAAATAACTCGCGGGCATGTACTCGCCAGCAATTTAACTGTAGCCAACAAATCTAACGAAATGCCTTATCCTGTTTATTCATCACAAACAATAGAGGTCCTTCTCAGAATTTTGTTGATGGCCCTTTTTGCAGCTCAATCTGACTTT
>CAYRIZ010000003.1:0-62451 GCA_964424565.1 uncultured Enterobacterales bacterium | reverse complement strand
ACGCAGGAGGTCGCGGGTTCGATTCCCGTCCGTTCCGCCACCTTTACTAAAATAAATAAGATTGATTTTGCGGAAGGAAGCCTGAGTGCTTCCTTTTTTGCTTTTGTGTCCGGCAGAAATGCCACAGCTCACAACTCAGGCCGGACTGAGCACATATCTTTCACTTTCCGGCAGTCCCCGGCCGAGCTCCAGAAAAGTCTTTTGAGCCGCTTCCCCGGCTGCTTTGGTGGACAGGGCATTGAGGGTTCCGCCTACAATGCCGCTTATCACCGGCACAGCCCTGCTGAGACCGGCACTGCTTTTGCCTGCCAAACTTGCCGTCAGTTTCAGACCTACTGCCTGATTGAGGGCACTCATGGCCAGGCCGCCTATGCCGCTGACGGTCTCCCACAGCAGCCGGTGGGCAATAAGCTCAATACCTGCCTTGTGCAGCAGTTCCCGTACACTGATGCCCAGCGCGCAGGCAATGCAGATGATCCTAAACTGTTCCCGGGCTCTGGGATCTACTCCGCACAAAAAAGCTATGGCCGCGGCCATACGTGTCTGCTGCGCAAAAAGCTGCGCCAGATCAGCCGGTACCGTAAGCGGCATCAGGGGCAGACCTCCCATATTGGCGGCAAAGCCGAACATGCCTGTTTTGGCCATCTGCCAGTGGATCAGATTTTTGATCTGCAGTTCAATAGTGCGGCTGGATCTCAGGTGGCTGCGCGCCAGATCCTCGGCGCTGCCTATACCGGGGAGCCGGGAAGTGGTGACCCAATCAAAAGTTTTCCCGGCCCATTTGAGCAGCGTGCCTGCCTGTGCGGCTGCAGCGGCAGCCTCAGCTGTTTGATGTAGTGTATTCATGTATGGCAGCAAATCTCCCTGTACACAAATCCCTGCGGCAGCAGTGACGCTGCCTGTATCACTGAGCATAACACAAGCCAGGTCTCATCAGGAGGCACGGCTTGGGTGAGCTGCAAAATAAAACTGCCCGGGATATGGCCCTGCCTGCAGAGGAGGCAGGGCTGCAGGAGTGCAGGAGGCTGTATTAATCAAAGCGCAGGAACAGCGCTGAGGTGAAGATGAGGAAATAACCCCACAATTCAGTGGTTTCTTCAGCTATGCGCTTGATGGCATAGAAAAACTGCTCAGCTACAGCCAGATCCCACAAATGATGCATGCCTATCAGGCGGGAGAAGCAGAGTACTACAGTAAGTCCTGCCAGCATCCAGATAAAGGAGCTGCGGCTTAAGGAAAGGCGCATATCGCTTATTGCCCGGTTCATTCCCTGGCGCAGTCCGGCGAAGATAAAGCCGGCTGCAGCCGCCAGGCTGAAGTAAAACCAGATGCCGTGGTGCAGCTTATCGAGGAAGAAATCGAGTTCTCGGATCAGCATGCAGCAGAGAAAACCGCTGACCAGGATGTAAAACCTGTTGTTCTGGCGTAAAGCGGTCCGCAGGTAAAGAGCTGAGGTCAGCAGCAACAGCAGAGCCTGGGCATTTTCCACCAGCCCCAGCTCGCTGAATTTGAGATCGGGCAGCAGTATACAGTCGGCACAGGCAATACCCACAGCCAGCAGGCAGGTCACCTGGGCCCACAAGAAGCACAGGAACGTTTTTAAAATCATGCAGTCATTCCTTTGAGATGATTGTTTAGATTTTGTTTTATTTCTGTAAAATTTTGCATTCAGGCTCGAAATTTTAGCGCTTAATTGCCTAAATTTTCATATGAAAATTCAAATATATGCCATTTTGGGGCAAGGCCGCAGAGCCGGGGTTTTTGCACCAAAATCTTCATCACCTGAGGTAATGCGCAGGCGCAGACCACAGGGGCTGTGATGGGAGTAAATCTAATCCCCCGCCTGCAGGCAGGGGAGGGTAAAACAGGCTGGCAGAGGTTACGGCTGCTCGTAGTCGGCGGCCATAGTCAGGATCTCAGCCACCTGCTGAGGGGATAGTACCATGAAGTTTCCTTCAGTATGTTCCGGGCCGCCCAGATTATCCACGATCTGCTGAATGTCCTCCCGGCGGGCACCCAGCTCTCTGAAGTTCAGCGGCAGTCCGGCTTCTCCCCACAGTCGGCGCAGGGAGGCAATGCCGGCCAGAGCAGTGTTTTCCGGGTGTTCATAGTCCATCTGACAACCCATTACATTGACGGCAAAACGGGCAAAGCGCATCACATCATGTTTGTAGACATAACTCATCCAGGCCGGGGTAATTACCGACAGTCCGGCACCGTGGGCACAGTCATAGAGGGCGGAGAGCTCATGCTCAATATGATGGGAGGCCCAGTCCTGCTCCCGATCCAGACCCAGGCTGTCATTGTGGGCCAGCGTGGAGGCCCACATCAGGGCGGCTCTGGCTTCATAATCACAGGGATTGCGCATCACTCGCGGCAGCATTTGTACCACGGTGCGCAGTACAGCCTCGCACAAATTGTCCGTCAGGCTGACATCAGGGGTATTGGTGAAATAGCGCTCAAAGATATGGCACATGATGTCGCAGGCGCCGCAGGCCGTCTGAAAAGGCGGCAGGGTAAAAGTCAGCTCGGGATTGAGGATGGCAAATGAGCAGATGAATTTTTCCTGCCTGGTGCCTTTCTTTTTGATAACCCCGTCCACTTCCTTATCGATGACACAGCTGTTGGAGCTTTCCGAGCCGGCAGCGGCTATGGTCAGCACGCAGCCCAGCGGCAGCACATGCTCCGGCTTTTTGCCGCCCATAAAGAAATCCCAGAAATCACCATCATAGGGGACCCCCATGGCTATGGCTTTGGCACTGTCGATCACGCTGCCGCCGCCTACGGCCAGGATCAGATCTACCTGCTCTTCCCGGCACAATTTGATGCCTGCATAAACCAGCTCAGCCCGCGGATTGGGCTGTACGCCGCCGAGCTGTACCCAGGGGATGCCGGCTGCATCCAGGCTCTGCTGAATGCGGGCAATGAGGCCTGATTTGACGGCAGACTGCCCGCCGAAATGCAGCAGTACCTTGTGGGCGCCGTACTTTTTGCAGATTTCTCCGGTGTGATTTTCCTGACCGCGGCCAAAATAAAATTCGGTGCGGCGGCAGTAATTAAAATTCAACATAGCAAAGATTCCTTCATACAGCAGCAGGATTTATTTTTACCTTAATTTTCCATTATAAGCCAGGCCGGGCGCTGCAGTCTGCGGCCTGCTGCCCAAAACCAGGCGGCAGATTGACAGCTGCAGTCAGGTGATGTCATGGGGCCAGGTCTGCCTGCAGGTAATTTTCTTATTGATAAAAAAGGCTAAAAGTCCCAGCCGGCCCCGGGAAAAAAGGCCTTTACTGCAGAATTTTAAGTGCAGCAAACCAAAGTCGGCTACAATTGATCCGCCTGTCCAGGCAGAGCCCGGAGAAGAGCAGATCTGAGCTGTACGCCTGAGGCCATCAGGGATCAAAACTTAGGGAGTCTGAAGATGTTTTTGAACACAAGCAGAGGAAATTGCTGTGGCTGACACACTAAATCCGGCCGGCAATCACACTGGAAATTACTTTTTGACTATAGTAGTGCCGGTTTTCAATGAAGAGGAAAGTCTGCCGCGTCTGACTGAGGCTTTGGATCGCTATAGCAAACGCTCATCAGTCAGCTTATGCGTGCTTCTGGTCAACGACTGTTCGTCCGATCGCTCACTGCAGCTGATTGAACAGGCCTGTGCCGGGCATGAGAATTTTTACTTTATTTCACTGCAGCAGCGCAGCGGACTGACCGGTGCCCTGAAAGCCGGCTTTTCCCAGGTACGCTCCCCCTGGGCCGGTTATATAGATGCAGATCTGCAGACCTTTCCGGAAGATTTTGAGCTGCTGCTGCCCCATGTGGGAGAGGCTTCCCTCATCTGCGGCATTCGTGCCAAAAGACAGGACAGCAAATCCAAGAAGCTGCAGTCCTATTTGGCCAATAAGATTAGAAATGCCGTGACTCATGACGGTTTTTCCGATACCAACTGCCCGCTGAAACTCATTGCCACAGATCTGGCGGTGCAGCTGCCGCTGTTTTCAGGCATGCACCGCTTTCTGCCGGCCCTGACCTTACTGTACGGCCGCAAAACAGTGGCGGTACCGGTACGCCATCAGCCGCGCCTGCAGGGCAAATCCAAGTTTAATTTCTTTAACCGCGCCTTTGCCGGAGCGGCAGATCTGCTGGCCTTTGTGTGGATGCGCCGGCGTTTTGTCGATCCCAAAATTGACAAAAGCAGACTGTAGCAGGCGGCAGTATGGAAATCATTTCCTGGTTTACCGCCGTGGGGGCACTGGCGCAGATCTTATTTGCCTCCCGCATGCTGCTGCAGTGGATTTTGTCGGAGCGGGCACGGCAGGTGGTCAATCCGGCTTTGTTCTGGTGGCTGTCCCTGCTGGCTTCGCTGCTGATGAGCCTGTACGGTTATCTGCGCCATGATCTGGCCATCATGCTCTGGCAGCTCGTTTCCTACTACATCTATATCTGCAATCTGCAGTTGAAAAAAGAGCTGCAGAAAATCCCCCGCGTGCTGACCGTACTGCTGCTGATCTTTCCTCTGGGTCTGCTGCTGCACGAGTGGCAGGGAGCGGCGGCCTTTGCGGCTGTATTTTTAAATGAGGAGCATATTCCTTACTGGCTGCTTACTATGGGCTTTGTCGGTCAGGCTCTGTTTACCCTGCGCTTTGTCTATCAGCTTTATGCCTCTGTGCGGCTGCATATGTCTGTGCTGCCTCCGGCCTTCTGGGTCATCAGCCTGACGGCCTGTGTTCTGGTGCAGATTTATGGTCTGCTCAGACTGGATGTGGTGCTGATTTTCGGGCAGGCAGGCGGGCTGATTACCTATGTCCGCAATCTGATGCTGCACTATAGAACACATAAAGTAGGAGCTGTATGAAGCTGTTGTTTTCCTCCGCGCTCAGCCGCCGAGCCTGGCTGCTGTTGCTTTTGCTGGTCATCGCGCTGCTGCCGGCTCTGCTGCTGCGGGAGCTCAATACCCGCAATGAGCTCAATTATCTGGCCATAGCCGCCGAAACCCTGCAGCACGGCAGTTTGTTTGCCTTTTATCTGGAAGGCGTGCCCTACAGCGACAAACCACCGGCTTATCTGTGGCTGTCCATGGTGAACTACAAGCTCATGGGCGTACACGGCTTTTTCCTGCTGCTGTGCAGTGCGCTGCCTCTGGTGTGGCTGGCCGGCAGACTGGCTGCTTTCTTTGGCAGCAGACTGGGGGAGGACATACAGATCCCGCTGATCTTAGGCTGCTGTGCGCTGCCCCTGCTGCTGGGCATGGCCATAGTGGCGCGTATGGATATGCTCTTTACCGCCCTGATCATGCTGTCCTGTCTTTATCTTATCGAGCGATTGGAGAGTATAAGGCGGGGAGAGCAACAGCTGCCGCATGATCTGGGGCTGCCCTGCATCATGTTTGCCGGGCTGTTTGTCAAAGGACCCTATGCACTGCTTTTTCCGCCGGTGGCTCTGCTGATCCTGTTGTGTCTGACCGGGGAGCGCCGGCTGTTTTGTAAGATTATGCGTCCCCGGATGTGGGGAGTGATCCTGGGACTGTGCCTGCTGTGGGGCCTGGGAGTGTATCTCGACGGGGGCAGGGAGTATTTAACCGAGCTCTTTGTGGAGCAGAGTGCAGAGCGGCTCAGCGGGAAAACCGGGCATCCTGAGCCTGTGTACTGGTTTTTGCTGCGGGTGTGGTATCTGGCGGCGCCGGTGGCTCTGCCGCTTATTTATCTTTACTGGCGTGATCTCAGACTGGGCTGGTTTCGGCAACGGCAGCATGCAGCTGAGACCTTCTGTGCAGTTTTTGCCCTCAGCGTGCTGCTGATCATTTCCCTGCCTTCCTCAAAGCTGGAGATTTATCTGCTGCCGGCACTGCCGGCGGCGGCAGTGTACTGTGTGACCGCCCTGCGGCGGCGGGAGGGAGAGCACTCCCGGCTGCTGCGGGTGCTGCTGGGCGTGGGACTGCTGCCCGGCATCCTGGCGGTGCCGGCTTTGTGGCTACTGAAGAAAAATTATCCCGAGGTGTTCGCACATCCGGCGGTTTGGGTGGCGGCGGTGATCTGGTGTCTGGGGGCGGCCTGCAGTCTTTACTGGTGCTGCAAAAATGCCCTGGTCCGGTCGCTGGCCTGTTGTGGAGCCACTCTGCCTGCCGTCCTGTTTGTATTGGCCTTTGCGCTGCCGGCCATCAATCCTTATTTCAGCCCCGGACCGGTGGCGCGGGCGGCCTCAGCTGCCGCCGATGCCGGCGCTTCTGTGCTCATCTGTGCCGACGGCTTCAGCAAAGAGCATACCTTGAAGCTGTATGATCCGCGTTTTGAGGTAGTAAATGAGGATCTGCGAAGTGAGCAGTGCCGCAGCGCCCAGAAAATAGCCGGCCGCAGGCTGCAGCGCAGTGACCCGCAGCTGATAGAGCAACTGCTGCAGGAGGACGGGCAGTTCTTCGGCCGCTGGCTGTGGTCACCAGGCCCGCAGTCGGCAGAACCGGCTGCAGCCCCGGCAGCGCATTAAAACAAAAAAACTGATCTGACACTCCCCTGATCTGCCGCCGGGGGGAACAAAGGTTTATGGCCACGTCTCCCCCGGGGGAGGGAGACACCGCATTTGATAGGGAGTATTCATGAAAATCTTACTTACCGGCATGGCCGGCTTTATAGGCATGCATCTGGCGCGGGCGCTGGCCGAACGTGGTCATGAGGTGACGGGGCTGGATAATTTAAATTCAGTCAATTACAGTGCCTTCCTCAAACTTGACCGTCTCCGGGCTTTGGGCTTCAGCGATGATCCCTTATCCGGGCGTCCCTTGACCTGCTGTGGCGGGGCCCTGACTTTTGTAAAAATGGATTTGACCGATGCCCGGGATTTGCGCCGGCTGACTGCAGCAGGCGGCTTTGATCTGGTGGTGCATCTGGCCGCCCTGGCCGGAGTGCGCCGTTCCACACAGATGCCTGAGGAATATTTCAAAAGCAATGTGGACGGCTTTTTCAATGTGCTGCAGGCCATACAGTTGTGCCCTGAGCCGCACCGGCCGCGGCTGATTTTTGCCTCCTCTTCATCAGTTTACGGCGACAGTGCCCGGGTGCCCTTTAGTGAAGATGACGGGCAGCAGCTGCAGCCGGTCTCTTTTTATGCTGCCTGCAAGTGCATGGATGAAATCATGGCGGCCACTTATGCCCGGCTGTATCAGCTCGACTGTGTGGGGCTGCGCTTTTTTACGGTTTACGGACCCTGGGGCCGGCCGGATATGGCTCCTTTTATCTTCACCCGGGCTCTGCTGGAGGACAGGACCATTACCCTGTTCAATCAGGGCCGGCTGCGCCGCGATTTTACCTATGTCTCCGATATAGTGGAGGGACTGCTGCGTATTATTGAAAGCCCGGGCCGGCAGCGCAGGGAGCTCCCCTTTGCCATTTACAATATAGGCTGCGGCACACCCATAGAGCTGTTTGATTTTGTCCATGAGCTGGAGCTGACCGTAGGAAAAAAGGCCAGGCTGGAGCTGGGGGCTATGCAGCAGGGTGATGTGCATCAGACCTATGCCGATGTAAGCAAGTTAAAACGCGACTTCGGCTTTCAGCCGCGGGTGCCGCTGCGGGAGGGCATCAGGCACTTTTATGCCTGGTATCAGGAGTGGAGCCGGGGCCGGGGTGCCGTCAGTCCGGCTGATGCCGTACAATAAAGGCATAAACCGTCGTAAGGCGTGGGGAAATTTCCGCTTTTTTCATTTGCATTGGAAGGTGCACCATGTCGGATATTAAAGTTGTGATCACTGACTGCGATCATGCTGATATTAATGAAGAAACCAAAGTTTTTAATGCTGCCGGGATCGGCTTTAGGTTCTGTCAGTGCCACAGTGAGGCAGATCTGGCCGCGCAGTGCCGGGGAGTGGAGGTAGTACTCAATCAGTACGCTCCCTTCACTGAGGAGGCCTTTGCCGCTCTGCCTGAGCTCAAAACCATAGTCCGCTACGGAGTAGGAGTGGACAATATAGACCTGGAGGCTGCCACGCGTCACCGGGTGCAGGTCTGCAATGTGCCTGATTACGGCACTCTTGAGGTGGCCGATCATGCCTTTGCCCTGCTGATGGAGCTGACCCGCCATACTGCCCGGGCAGCTACCCTGGTAAAAAACGGAGTTTGGGATTACACCCGGGTAGCCCCCATCAGACGGCTGTCTGAGCTGACTGTGGGTATTGTGGGTCTGGGCCGCATAGGCTGCGCTTTTGCCAAAAAGGTACAGGCTTTGGGCTGCCATATTGTGGGCTGCGATGTCTATACTGCCCACATTACCTCCAATCCTGAGCTTAATTTTATTGAAGTGGTCAGTGAGGAAGAGCTGCTGCGCCGCGCTGATGTGATCTCCCTGCACTGTGCGCTGACCCCGGCCAATGCCGGCTTTATGAACCAGGAAACCTTTGCGCGCATGAAGCCCGGGGCCAAATTGATCAATGTGGCCCGCGGCGGCCTGGTCAATGAAGAAGATCTGGCAGCTGCCCTGGTCTCCGGCCGGCTGGGCGGAGCCGGTATTGATGTGACCTGCACTGAACCGCTGGTGACTGACAGCCCCTTGAGAGCGGCGCCCAATATCTTAATCACCCCGCATATGAGCTGGTATTCAGAGGAAGCGGCCAATGATCTCAAGCGCAAATGCGCCGAGGAGGGCGTACGCGCCGTGCGCGGCGAAAAGCTGCGCTGCCCGGTCAACAAGCTGTAAGCCCCCGGGTCCTTAACCTGGTAAAACAGCAGGCGGCGTCCCCAGGCAGGACAGCCGCTTTTTTTGTGGGGGCGCCCCAGGACCGCGCCGGAGACAAAAGTGGGGGAGAAGAGAGAGGTGGCTCTGGTCTGGAAAAAACACCGGCCGGAGGGTCAAAAGAACAGAGTGAGACCGGACGGGAAGGTACCAAAAATCCGGCCTGAGCCGGATTTTAAGGGTAAAAATAAGGAAGGTTTACTCCTTGAGTTTACGCCATAAAGTAACCTTGGAGAAGCTCAATCGTTTGCATATTTCATCCTGACTCATGATCCTGAGCATGGCCTGCAGGGTCCGGCGTTCCAGATCCTTCAGGGAGGTCAGTTCATTTAAGTTCACGCGCATTTCATTGTCCGGCAGCAGCGGAGCCGGCGGGGCGGCGGCAGTATTGCTGCTGCTGCCTATTTCCAGGGACTGCAGCAGGCCGAGCAGGTTGCTGCGGGTCACCCGCGGTCCGTCGAGCACGCAAGCTTCGGCTGTATTGCGCAGCTCTCTGATATTGCCCGGCCAGCTGTAGGAGAGCAGCAGATCCTGGGCTTCTTCCTCGAGCACAAAATCACTGTTGCCAAAGAAGCGCTCCAGATAGAAAGTGAACAGCGGGATGATGTCTCCGCGCCGCTCCCGCAGCGGCGGTACGTTCAGCCTCAGCACATTGATGCGGTAGTACAAATCGGTGCGGAATTTGCCTTCATTGCACTGCTCCATCAGATTGCGGTTGGTGGCGCAGATCACGCGTACATCCACCGGGGTGAGCTTGTTGTCGCCTATGCGCATGATCTCATGCTCCTGCAGCACGCGCAGCAGGCGGCTCTGCATATCCAGCGGCAGCTCGCCTATTTCATCGAGGAAGATGGTGCCGCGGTGCGCCATTTCAAACAGACCTTTCTTGCCCTTGCTGCGCGCACCGGTAAAGGCTCCTTCCACATAGCCGAACAGTTCGGATTCAATCAGGGAAGGCGGCAGGGCGGCACAGTTGACCGACACAAAGGCTTCGGCCTTGCGTGCGGATTCATTGTGTATGGACTGGGCAAAGACTTCCTTGCCTACACCTGTTTCCCCGTAGAGGATCACCGTGCTTTCGGTACGGGCAAAACGTTTGGCCTGATCGATAATGGCCAGGGTCCGCGGATCCTCACCTATGATGGTGGAGAACTTATTGCGGGCAATCAGGCCCTTGGTAATATTGTGCGAGCGCAGGGTGCGTTCGGATTTTTCTATATCCGTGCCTTCCTGCATGATCACCACGTGATTGTCTATATCCGTGTTGGGAAAGACAAAATGCATGGTGTTCATGAGCACCTGTTTGTTGTTGACGCTGACCACAGTATTGGTTTTGGTCTTGCCGAACATGGGCTCGAGCAGAGGGTACATGTCTCGTTCCCTGACGCCGTGCAGGATGCGGTCGGCCTGGGCATTGTGGAACACGGCATCCTTGTCGCGGTTGAAGATGATCACGCCTTCGGCAATATTGTTGATCAGCAGTTCCAGGCGGGTCAGCTGCAAACGTTTGACCTTTTCCAAATGCATAATGCGCTTGGCAGCTTCAAACATGTGGGTGATGGAAGTTTCACTCACTCCTATGGTTTCGGTTCTGATATTGCGCCCGGCAGGTACTTTTTTGATCACGCCCTGCGGGGCTGCGATGCCGTCAATACCGTTGAGCAGGGCATCACCTATGGCTATGCTGTACTCCTGGCTGGTGGGGATTTTGAGCACTGAGATCTCGCAGTTGTCCGTGGGATCGGCACTGTGTACAGTACTGCGCGTCATCAGATTGTCTATGCTGGGGATCAGCACAAAAATCTTTTTGCAGCCTTGGTGGCGCAGATTTTCCACGCAGTGGCACATGGCTATGTAATCGGACGGAATTTCGATCAGGGTTACCGGCAGTATAGGGCGCAGGGCAGCTGCCAGATCTCCGTGCGAAAGTACCAGCAGGATATTTTCATCGCTGACTTTTTTGACTATGGCCTCCAGATCCTTACTGTCGGAAAGCCAGGTCTCACAGGCAAAGTCACATTTACGGGCACAGGATTCAGCCAGATCCCGGACATAGGGAAGATTGGTTACGAACAAAGCGTGTCTGATGGTTGTCATGAGCCCTCCCAGAAAATTTTGGCTTATAAAAAACCACAAAGGCAGCATTGAACTTAATCAATGCTGCCGTAATCATGATTTGCTCTAAGTTCCAGTCTTCAGCTTAATGCAATAAGCCGGATAAGACTAGTCCTTTGGGGTGACAAAATAAGATCTGTCTATCTGCATCTTGGCGCTGTCAGCCTTAAGATCTTCCACGGTTCTCTCTAAGATCTCATAGCCTTCGCAGGCGGCGGCAGTGCTGTCCAAAAATACGTTGTCAGAGCCGATTTCGCCATTGACTACGTCAGGATAGATACCGTCAGTAGTGCGCAGGGAGCTGTTGCCTTCAAAGCTGGCCATGGGATCACCGTCTTTGACGAAAGGTCCGCGGCGGAACAGGAAGTTGAAGCGCTCGTTGTCGACACTCAGATTGTCGGTTACGGTAATGGTACCGGGATTGAAGTTGTCGGTGTAGCCGTCCATGCCGTTGCGATAGGAAATGCTTCCGGTTATGGAGTGAGCTACCGGCAGACCTTCACCACCCATCTTGAAGCCGTTGTTCTTATTTAAGGCGGCGACACTGTCCACAATCTCCACGGCGCCGTTGGGGCCGTCCTCGATCTTGTTGAACAGATCGTAGCCGTCATCAGCGTTGCCGAAGGACACGCAACGTACTACACGGTTGCCTTCACCCACACGCATCTTCACGGCTATGCCGTCGGCATTGATGTTGCCCGGATCCTGGTTCTGATAGGAGACGCACTCCTCCAGCAGGTTGTGGGCAGCCCACATGGCTCTGCCGCGCTTGTCCGGAGTGGCAACCCAAATACCGGTGTCATCGCAGTGGTGAGCGGTAACCTGGTGCAGATAGTTATAGGAGCCGGACAGATTAAGAGGCTTTTCAGTGACCACGATACCGGTCAGCTCGATGTAGCTGGCATCCAGATCCAGACCGTGGAATACGGCATTGCCTGAGCCCTTAACCAGCTTCAGGGCGCCTTCACTGCCGGAGACGGAGGCCGCGAACTCAGTCAGCGGATAGTCGCCGTCGAGCAGTTCAACCACGCCGCCGTCCTGAACCAGTGCTAATGCACTTGCAGCATCGGTAGGATGCTGCAAGGTGCCATCATCGTTAGCATCAGCCTGCGGTGCAGCATAGATGTGCATAGGGTCAGCCACCTGCTTGTGCTTTAAGTTCAGCACACCATCGCTGCTTTGTCCGAGTTTGGAGGTGAAGTTCCAGGCAATCTGATCGCCGTCGGCGACTTTGATCGGCTGCTTGATAAATTCACCTGCCTTTAAGTCTTTCTTGAGTTGCTCACTGCCGTTGTGGTTTACCACCAGGGTGCCGTCCTGATTGGCTCTGAACTTGAAGGCATACTTGTCACCGTCGGCAAAAAGTTCGCTGGAAGCGGGCTGTACATACAGCGGCTCCGGAGCATACTCAAAGCCTACGGCCTTGGTGTTGGCATCGCTCACCTGCAGGGTGGCGTCCAGCACGGTCATGGCCGCATTGCGTGAGGAGAAGAAGCCTACATAGTAGTGATCAGGATCGATCACGGTCAGGCGGTCTGCACCTACAGCCTCTTTCTGTACCCACTGATCGGAATCAAGCGGGGCATAGGAAGAGATGATGCCGTCATCGGAGCGCTCCAGACGCAGCTTGAAGGTATTAGCCTGGGCCAGATCAAGTCCCTCCGCCACTTCAGGTTTCAGGATCCGGGCACCGGGGTTGCCGTAAGGCTTGTCGATGCCGTTGCGGTCCACCTGAACCACCTTGACATGCTCATGATCCTTTCTGTCCTGGGTTATGACAGCGGTCATTACCATATTGGAAGCAGCCGGGAATTCCTCGAGGCCGGGGACGAGCGGATCGGCTCTGCCCTTGCCCAGAATATCGCGTACCAGGAGGCCGCAGCCTTCCTGAGCAGCCGGCTTGGCACCGTTCTCCGGGCCGAACTGATCTACTCTGACTACAGCTTCGAGTACAAAGTTCTTGTCAGCAGGCAGTTCGGTATAGTAGAACACCAGGCCATCGTGGCTGTTGGCAATCTTGCCGCCGCGGCTTTCAATCTTGAAGGGGAAAGCTATGGGCTTGGGGGTATTGTCCAGCACGGTGCCGTCTTCAGCATAGACGTTGTTGACGCCCACTTTCTCCGGCAGCACATTGGTGGCAAAGTTCAAATCAGTAGACTGACCAAAGGCCAGAGCAGCAAAAGGATGCTCCGGACCTATGGCAGCCTGAGCTGAGCCGGCTACGGCCAGAGCCGCAGACAGCATTACAGCAGCAGCTGTTCTCATTAAGACCTCCTTATATATCTATCAGACACAACTATTAGTACTTGTACTGAATACCAATACGGTAACGGGTCTGGCGGTGATCAGATGAGGAGCTGTACTTGACGTTACCCACCTGAATGTACGGAGTCCAAGACTTGTTGATGTCATAGGAGACCTTGAAATCATACTCGTAGTCGGTGGTGTGACCGAGACGACGCTGCTTATTGGAATTTCTCCAGATGTAGTTGAACTCAGCGCGCCAGGCACCATATCTGTAACCGAGCCAGCCTTCATAACGGTGCAGCTTTTCATCAGTCTTTTTTGAGTCGATGTTTTCGTCGTTGTTGCGGGTATACTCATAGCGATAACGGGCAGCCACATAGAGACCGTTGTCGAAGTTGTACTGCACGCGGAACAGAGGCTTGTAAATGGCGGCATTGCCGGAGGTGAACTCAGCATTGAAGCCGGGCTGGAAGGTCCATCCGTCAAAAGGCTTGAACTGATAGCTGATACCGAATTCGGCACCGTTCTGCTTCATTTCCTTGTAAGGAGAGTAGGTAGCATCATCACCGCCGGACTGTACCTTGGTCTCCACGCTGTAGCCCAGACCGTTGGAGAAACGATCGGAAATTAAGATACGATCCTTGTTGGCGTGAGAGAAGTCAGTGTAGAACTCATGACGGTAGTCAATGGTAATGGCGCTGGCACTCTGGGCACCAATCACAGCGGCCATCAGGACGGCTGCAGCGCTGGCAGCTACTTTCAGTTTCATCGTAAAGCTCCTTGCACAAAATAATTTGTGGGTTAGAAATAAAAATTACCGATAAAAGCAATCGATAAAAGTAAACGATGCCTGCAAATAAGCAATCATTGTGCCAAGTTTCTAAAATCCTTCCAAAAAGGCACTTTTGAGTAAATTGACGGTTGAAAAACGGCGGCCGGAAATTTCAAATCTGAATTTCATTATTTAAATTTCTCTTTCAAAAAAGAAAGACAAATCCATTGCGGGCAATCGTTTGCGGGGCAATTGTCTGCCCTGTATTGGTTCACAGACGGCATCATCAGAGCTGTTTTCCGCCGGCTTTGCTGTGGCTCTTTTGCCTGCTGCAGCAGGGCCGGGGCCGGCTGTGGCTCTTTTCTCCTGCAAAATCAGGGCATTGCACAGCCAAGATACATGCTGTGCCCGTCGCCGCAGTCCGGCGGTCTCCTGCAGTCTCCGGCCCTCTTCTTCTATAAACAGGAGAATAGAGAGGATTCGGCACCTGCTGTCTGCCATTATTGGCGGGTTTATGCGCAAACGATTGCTGCAGAAATGTAATGCTTTTTCAAAATTGCAAGAGCAAACGGGGGAATTATTTCATCTTTGTAAGGAATACTAGCATTCAGTTCCGGCCTGGTCCTGACGGCCGCGGCGGCTGAATGCGCTGCAGCCGGTTTTTTTGAAAATTGGCACACGTTTTGCTTAATACAGGGCATCGACAGGTCAGAGACCGCTGACCTTCTTTTTTGTTAACTGCAAGGAGTTAGTTTTATGAATTATTCTCAGTGGATGGCTGATTCCATTATTGCCCACAAAGTTGACCTGACCAGTCACTGGGGCTATGAGTACGGCCTGACCTTGGAAGGCATCTACGGTGTCTACAAGACTACCGGTGACAAGAAGTACCTGGACTTCATCATCAAGACCATGGATACCTTCATCAATGCCGATGGCACCATCAACGGCTACCGTCTGGACGAGCACAACATCGACCACTTAAACAATGGCAAGATCGTGCTCAAGCTTTATGACGAGACCGGCGAAGAGCGCTACAAGACCGCTGCCTACAATCTGATCGAGCAGATCAAGACCCATCCGCGCACCTCCGAGGGTGTATTCTGGCACAAGGCCATATATCCTCATCAGATCTGGTGTGACGGCCTGTACATGGGTGCTGCCTTCCTCGCCGCTTTTGCCTCCCGTTTCGGCAAGCCTTCTGATTTTGATGACATCGCTCTGCAGTTTATTAAATCCTATCCTCACTTAAAGGATGAAAAGACCGGTCTGCTGTACCACGCCTGGGATGAGTCCAAGTCCATGTACTGGTGCGATCCTGAGACCGGTCGTTCTCCTCACTTCTGGGGCCGTGCCATGGGCTGGTACGTGATGGCTCTGGCTGACGTAATCGAAGTCATGCCTGCCGATCACAAGGACCGTGCTGCTCTGTGCACCATCCTGCAGGAGTGCCTCACTGCCCTGCTGAAGGTGCAGGATCCTGCTGCTCACGTGTGGTATCAGATTCTGGATATGGGCGGCCGTCCGCAGAACTATCTGGAGTCCTCCGCTTCCTGCATGATTACCGCCGCCCTGTTCAAGGCCGTGCGTCTGCAGGTTCTGCCCGTTGAGACCCTGGAGCAGGCCAAGGCTGCCTATGCCGGCATCCTGACCGAGTTCGTGCTCGAGACCGAGGAGAAACTGATCAACCTCAACAAGATTTGCTACGTGGCAGGTCTGGGCGGCGCCACCCGTCGTGACGGCTCCTATGCCTACTACATGTCTGAGCCCATTATCAGCAATGAGCCCAAGGGCCTTGGACCTTTCCTGTTTGCCAGCCTCGAATCTGAAGCTGCAGCTTAACCTATAACTTAACCCACAAGGAGTTTTTGAGGGATAGTTAAATGACTGATATGACCAAAACTGCTATGCCGTCTTCACAGCGCAAGATTGGCCTGCACCATGTAATCGGTTATGCATGTGTGAATTTCCTCGGAGGTGGTTCCACCACTCTGATTTCCGCCTGGTTGATGTTCTTCTACACCACCATGTGCGGACTGGATGCCGTGTCTGCCTCCATTATTTTCACCTGCGCCCGTATTTTTGATGCTCTGCTGAACCCGGTAATGGGCTTCATCACTGACAACTTCTACAAGACCCGCGTAGGTCGCAAGTTCGGCCGCCGCAGATTCTTCATTCTGCTCGGTATTCCGTCCATTCTGATCGTCTTCCCGGCCATGTGGCTCCCGGGCATGGGTCTGCCGTACTACTTCTTCATCAATCTCTGCTATGAGATGGTGTTCACCATGGTGATCGTGTCCTGCGTGTCCCTGCCTGCAGAAATGACCCAGAACGCCACCGACAAGACCAAGCTGACCGGCGGTAAGCAGATGTGCGGTGTTATCTCCTCCACCATTGCTGCTGCCATTCCTGGTCTGATGTTCCACATGTACGGTCAGGAAAGCACCACTGCCTTCACCATGACCGGTGTGGTTTACGGTGTCATGATGGCTCTGTCCCTGATCGTCGTTTACCTGTGGACCTTCGAGAAGCGTCCTGAAGAAGTGCACGTGTTCTCCAAGACCGGCTCCATCAAGGACAGCTTTGTTTCCATTATCTCCAATGTGAAGCAGGCTCTGAAGCTGAGAGCTTATCGTCTGCACTGCACCATCCTGGCCATGGGCTGCATCTACAAGAACCTGGCCACCGGTATCTTCACCTACTTTGTGGTTTCAGTGCTGTTCCTCTCCCGTCAGGACGCCGCCTGGGTGCTGAGTATCACTCAGATCACCTCCTTCGCTGCCCTGCTGCTGTGCATGTTCCTGTGCCTGCGCTGGGGTGCTCCTAAGACCTTCCGTTTCTTCACCGTCATCGTAGTGATCGGCTGCGCCGGCTACTATGCCCTGGCCAAGGCCACCGGCATGGACAACCTGACCGTCATGCTGTGCGTCGCCGCTGTGATCAGCTTCGCCGGTCGTGCCGGTATCGACTACATCCCGGTCTTCCAGCTGCCGTTCATGGCTGACATCGACGAAATCGTCCACGGTGAGCGTCGTGAAGGTATCTTCACCGGTGTGAACACTCTGTTCTCCCGTGCCGCCACTGGTATTGAGTCCCTGGTTATCGGCGCCGGCCTGGCTGTGTTCGGCTACGTCAAGGGCACCACTGAGCAGCCTGAAGAAGCCCAGTTCGGTATCACCATGATTGCTGTGGTCTTCCCGCTGGTATTCCTGGCCATTGGCTGGCTGGCTTCCGTCCGCCTCAAGCTGACCAAAGAGACCCACATGATCGTGTGCAAGGAAGTTGCCCGTCTGAAGGCCGGTGGCCGCAAGGAGGATGTTGATCCTGAAGTGCGCCGCGTGGTCGAGGATCTGACCGGTTACAGCTACGAGAAGTGCTGGACCATCAAGCACGAGTAATTTAAAAAAGCATTCCGCCCCGCGTGGCGGAATGTTTCTTACTTACAATCTCTATGACACTTCAAAGCCGCACCCACCTGCGGCTTTGTTTTAACTAAAACAAGGAGGTCTGCATGCTCTATGGCATCAGAGGCCATGATTTAGGTCAACACAAGGCAGATGAGGCTTTTGCCTTTCTCCAAACCCGCGGATATGAATGCGTGCAGCTGGTGCTGCACAAGCTGATCCCCGGGTTTTCTTCATATGAAGACGATTTCCCCGCTGAACTGATCGATCAGCTGCGCAGCAGCTCAGAGCAGCTCAATTTTGATATTGCGCTGACCGGCTGCTATCAGGATTTGGCCAATCCCGAGTGTGAAGAGCTGAATTTAAGACTGTACGCCAAATATGCCGCCCTGGCCCGCCGCCTGGGCTCGCACTATGTGGGCACGGAAAGTGCTCAGCTGGCCCAGTACCTGGATGTATGTGAAGCCAGAAGAGGACAGCTGTTGTCCATAGTGCCCAAGGTATGTGCCCTGATGGCAGATGAGGGCGTAGCGTTGCTGCTCGAGCCTGTGGGCCTGCAGCCGCTGAACAAACCTGAGCTGTGTGCCGAACTGATGCAGACCTGCCCGCAGGGCTCGCTGAAGTTTGTCTTCGATCCGGCCAATATCCTCATTCCCGAGCAGGCTGACAGTCAGCAGGAGCTGTGGCAGCGCTGGTTTGACTGCACCCCCTTCACCGATAACGTGGTGATGGTGCACTTCAAGGACTATGTGCCCGGCAAGGGCTTTGAGCGCATCATGCGTCCCTTGGATCAGGGCCTGGTGGATTTTGCCATGCTCAAACCCTATATCCGCAGTCTGCCTGATCTGCAGTATGCTCTGCGTGAAGGTCAGGATCCGGATTTTGCCGAGGTGGATCTGAAGTTTATGCATGACTACTTTGCCTGAGGGCAGGGAGCATGTGATCAGCTTATTTTCTCCTAAAGCTTGACCCGCCCTGAGATCTGCAGGCCGGGTTTTGGACAGGCAGCAGAGGGCCCCGCGGCCGGAAGCTGCCTGTTTTCTTTGTGCCGCCGCAGCCCGGCGCCGGCCTGGAGTCCTTTTTGGGGCCGCCGGGGTGCAGCGTGTTATAATGCTTTGCTTGATTGAGCCGCAGGGGAGATTTTCAGGCTGCGGCAGTGAGAAATTCAGATCCGGTCCGCACAGCCGCCAGGAAAAACATGTGCAGGTAAGCAAGATGGATAAATTAACACAAGCCAAAGAAAGCGGTATCAGTGCCGCCAGCAGTGCTCAGACGCTGCAGGATTTAGATGCAGTCAGAGTAAATTATTTAGGCAAAAAAGGCATTTTCGCTGATTTCATGAAGGAGCTGGCCGCTCTCTCCAAGGAAGAAAGACCGGCCCGCGGTGCCCTGATCAATGCCGTAAAGCAGGAAGTGATTGCGGCCATAGAAGCCAAACGCGCAGAGATAGAAGAGCGTGAGCTCAATGCCAGATTAAGCTCCGAGCAGGTGGACATCACTCTGCCCGGCCGTCGTCGCGAGCGCGGCAGCATACATCCCATCATCAGAACCATAGAGCGCATAGAAGAGCTGTTCGGCGCCATGGGCTTTGAAACCGTGGGTGGTCCGGAGATCGAGGACGACTATCACAACTTTGATGCCCTGAATCTGCCGCCGCATCATCCCGCCCGCGCCTCTCATGACACCTTTATGCTGGAAAACGGCCTGCTGCTGCGTTCCCAGACTTCATCCGTGCAGATCCGCGTGATGGAGAAGAGGGAGCCGCCCATACGCATCATTGCCCCGGGCCGCGTCTACCGCAATGACTATGACATGACTCATACCCCCATGTTCCATCAGATGGAAGGCCTGCTGGTGGAGGAGCACACCTCCTTTGCCGAACTCAAGGACGTGCTCTACGAGTTCCTGCACAATTTCTTTGAAGAAGAGCTGGAAGTGCGCTTCCGTCCTTCCTACTTCCCCTTTACGGAGCCTTCTGCCGAAGTAGATGTCAGAAGAAAGGGCGGCCGCTGGCTGGAAGTGCTGGGCTGCGGCATGGTGCATCCCAATGTGCTGCGCAATGTAGGCATTGATACCGAAAAATACCGCGGCTACGCCTTTGGCATGGGCATGGAGCGTCTGACCATGCTGCGCTACGGCGTCAACGATCTGCGCGCCTTCTTTGAAAATGATCTGCGCTTTTTAAAACAGTTTGCCTGATATTTTGCACCAAGGATTTGAACCATGATTTTCACCAAAGAATGGATTGACAGCTTTGTTGACAGCGGACTTACCGCCGGGGAAATTGCCGACAAAATCACCATGGCCGGCCTGGAAGTTGACACAGTGTCACCGGTGTGCGGCGAATTTTCCGGCGTAGTGGTGGCTGAAGTCAAAACCTGTGAGATGCACCCGTCCTCGGATCATCTGCATGTGACCACCATAGATGCCGGTGACGGCGAGCTGTATCAGGTAGTATGCGGCGCCCCCAACTGCCGGGCCGGCCTCAAGACCGCCTTTGCCAAGGTAGGTGCCGTGCTGCCGGGGATCACCATCAGCCCGGCCAAGCTGCGCGGCGTGATGTCCTACGGCATGTGCTGCTCCTACAAGGAGCTGGGCATGTCCGAGGAATCCGACGGCATCATAGAGCTGCCGGCCGACGCTCCGGTGGGCGAGGATCTGCACACCTACATGAAGCTGGACGATCAGGCCGTGGACATAGATCTCACCACCAACCGTCCCGACTGTCTGGGTATGCGCGGCATAGCCCGTGAGATCTCCGTCATCACCAGAAAGCCGCTGCAGGATTTGAAGCCTGCTGACATCCCGGCCACCATACCCGATGCCTTCCCGCTGGAGGTCAAGGCTCCCGAGGCCTGCCCGCGCTATTTGTGCCGGGTAGTGCGCGGCGTCAATCAAAAGGCCAAAAGCCCGCTGTGGATGACCGAGCGCCTGCGCCGCTGCGGTATCCGCGCCATTTCTCCTATAGTGGATGTCACCAATTATGTGATGCTCGAGCTCTCTCAGCCGCTGCACTCCTTTGATCTGTCCCGCCTGCATGACCGCATCATAGTGCGCATGGCCGAAGAGGGCGAAAAGCTGACCGTGCTGTCAGGCGAAGAGCTCAGCCTGCACAGCGATACCCTGGTGATAGCCGACAGTCAGGGTGCTGTAGGCATTGCCGGTATTTTCGGCGGTGAAGCCTCAGGCATCAGCGAGGACACGGTGGATGTGCTCTTTGAAAGCGCCTTCTTCTCTCCTGTGGCCATCAAGGGCCGCGCCCGCAGCTACGGTCTGGATACTGACGCCGCCCGCCGTTTTGAGCGCGGTGTGGATCCTGAAGGACAGTATCTGGCCTTAGACCGCGCCGTGGAGCTGCTGATCTCCATAGCCGGAGGCCAGGCCGGTCCGCTGGTGGAGTCCGTCTCCCCCGAGCATCTGCCGCAGCGTCCGGACATTGTGCTGCGCCGGGAGCGTCTCTCTCAGGTGCTGGGCTGCGATATTCCCGATGATGAGGTCTTTGACATCTTACAGCACCTCGATCTGCAGCCTGAGCGCACAGCCGAAGGCTTTAAGGTGCATTCTCCTTCCTTCCGCTTTGATATAGAAATCGAAGAGGATTTGATCGAGGAAGTGGCCCGTATTCACGGCTATGACCACATTCCCAACCGCAAATCCGTCTCCACCCTCAACATGCCGCTGCATTTTGAGCGCGATCTTACCGACCGCAAAGTGCGTGGGGTGATGTGCGATCTGGGCTACACCGAGGCTGTGACCTACTCCTTTACCGATCCCAAGTATCTCAAGGCTTTGGGCGGCATAGAGCCCATAGTGCTCAGCGCTCCCATTTCCCCTGAGCTGTCCTGCATGCGCACCACCCTGACGGCCGGCCTGCTGCATGCTGCCCGCTACAATTTAAACCGGCAGCAAAAGCGCATCCGCCTGTTTGAAAAGGGGCTGAAGTATATTAAGGACGAGAGTGCCGAAAACGGCGTGCTGCAGCAGGAAATGCTCTGCGCCGTGGCCGTGGGCAGCTGTGATGCCGAAAGCTGGTGCTCTCCGGCCCGCAGCATAGACTTCTTTGACCTCAAGGGCGATGTGGAAGAGCTGCTGTCATTGTGTGCCGCCTCCGGCAGCTTCAGCTTTGTGCGCTCCACCGAGACCTTCCTGCACCCGGGCCAGAGTGCCGATATCCTGCGCGACGGGGTGAAGATAGGCTATGTGGGCATGCTCCATCCCCGTACCCTCAAGGAATTGGACTTAAAGCAGAATGCCGGCGTGTTTGAACTGAGCTGGGAAGGCATCTGCAGCCGCAGCATTCCGCAGTACCATGAGATCTCAAAGTTCCCTTCCAACCGCCGCGATTTGGCCTTTGTGGTGGAGCGCCGGGTCAGTGCGGCAGATCTCACTGCCGTCATTACCAAGGCGGCAGGCGAGCTGCTTCATGATATAAAGATCTTTGACGTCTTTGAAAATGAAGCTCTGGGCGATCACAAGTCTGTAGCCCTGGGCATCATCCTGCAGGATCAGCACAAGACTTTGGATGATGCGGAAACCGATCGCACCATACAGGCCGTGGTGGCTGCCGTGGAGCAGGAGCTGGGCGGCCGGCTGAGAAGCTGAGGGTCAGGCAACCCATGGAAAAAAAGATGAAAGCGCTCGAGGAGCGCTTTGCTGAGCTGCAGCAGATTATAGAAAGGCTGGAGCAGGGCTCGCAGAGCCTGGATGAGTCCATAGCCGACTATGCCCGCGGCATGCAACTGGCAGCATCCTGCCGCCGCACTCTGGATGAAATGAATGAAAGGGTCAGAAAGGCGCGGGAACTGCTGGATCAGCCGGCAGAGGCTGCGCCGCCGGGCTTGCCCCCGCGGCCTGTCACCGCCGCTGCAGACGACGCTGACATTCCTTTTTAGGGCTGCAGTCCTTTCTGAGCTATAGGGAATATCTTACGATGGTGCAGGCGGGGCAGCACGGCGGTGCTGCTGTCCGCCCTGCTTTTTATACAGGTGGAGGATCTATGGAGCTTAAAGAATACAGCGCGCTGGTGCAGGAGAGAATCAACGCCTTCATGCAAAGAAAGCTTGAGACTTTGGATGATTATGCTCCAGAGCTTAAGGAGGCCTTGTCCTACGGTCTGCTGCTGGGCGGCAAACGCTCCCGGCCGTTGCTGGTTTATGCCGCAGGTCAGGCTCTGGGACAGCAGCTGGAGCTGCTGGATCCTGCAGCCGCTGCCATAGAATGCATCCACGCCTACAGTTTAATTCACGATGACATGCCGGAAATGGACAATGATCTGCTGCGCCGCGGCCGTCCTACCGTGCATGCCAAATTCTCCCCCCAGACCGCCCTGCTGGCCGGTGATGCCCTGCAGGCTCTGGGTTTTGAATTTTTGGCCGAAGGCACAGCACTGCCTGCCGCCGCCGTGGCCAGACAGACCCTGATTTTGGCCCAGGGCGCCGGCTACAGCGGCATGTGCGGCGGTCAGGCCATGGATCTGGCAGCCGAGCATCAGCATGTGCCTTATGAAACCCTGCGCGTGCTGCATTCCAAAAAGACCGGGGCCCTGATCTGCGCGGCCGTGCAATTGGGAGCAGTGGCAGCCGGAGCCTCGGATGAGGCCCTGCAGGCGCTGACTTTGTATGCCCAGAAGACCGGCCTGGCCTTTCAAATTCAGGATGATGTGCTGGATGTGATAGGGGACAGCGCCGTGACCGGCAAACCGGTGGGCAATGATGAAGCCGCCGGCAAGAGCACTTATCCTGCCCTGTTTGGTCTGGAGAAGTCCAGGGAGCTGGCTGCCGCCGCCTGTGCCGAGGCTCATGCCGCCCTGGCCTCTCCGGCCCTGGCCGGCTTTGACTGCAGTCTGCTGGCTGCCTTTGCTGATTTTTGTGTCACACGCGATCACTAAAGGAGGGTGCCTGGGATGGGGGCTTTGCTGGACAGCATTCACAGCGCAGCAGATCTGCGCAGATTGGACCGCGAACAGCTGCCGCAGCTGTGTGCTGAGGTACGCCATTACCTGATTGAGACGGTAAGCCGTACCGCCGGCCACCTGGCCTCGGGCCTGGGGGTAGTGGAGCTTACTGCCGCCCTGCATTATGTCTTCAATACGCCGCAGGATCACATCATCTGGGATGTGGGCCATCAGGCCTATCCCCATAAGATCCTCACCGGTCATAAGGCCGAGCTGGCCACCATCAGGCAGAAAGGCGGCCTGCACGCCTTTATCTGGCGCGGGGAGACTCCCTACGATCTGCTGTCCACCGGCCATGCCTCCACTTCCATAGGCTCGGCCCTGGGCCTGGCCCTGGCCGATAGGGCACAGGGGCGAAAAAACCGCACCGTGGCGGTAATAGGTGACGGCTCCCTGACCGGCGGCATGGCCTTTGAGGCTTTAAATCATGCCGGCTCCTTTAAGGAAAAGAATTTAAATATGCTTATCATCCTCAATGACAATGAGATGAGCATTTCCGAGAATGTGGGCTCCCTGGCGCAGAATTTGGCTGAAGTGCTGGCCAATCCGCACTATGTCAAGCTGATCGAGGGCGGCAAGAGGGTGCTGAGCCGGCTGCCGGCCCTGCGGGAGTTTGCCCTGCGGGCTCAGGAGCATGCCAAGGGCATGGTCATGCCCGGCACTTTGTTTGAGGAATTCGGCTTCAATTACATAGGTCCGGTGGACGGCAATGATGTACTGCGCCTGACCTCGCTGCTGGAAAAGGTTAAGGCTCTGCCCGGGCTGCAGTTCCTGCATATTGTGACCCGCAAGGGCAAGGGCTATGCCCCGGCGGAAAAAGATCCCATCTGCTATCACGGCGTGCCGGCCTTCGATCCCAAAAACGGCCTGCATCCCACCCCGGTGCCGCATGACAAATCCTTTTCCCGGGCTTTTGGCAACTGGCTGTGCCGCCGGGCCGCGGAAGATCACAAATTAATAGGCATCACTCCGGCCATGCGCGTAGGCTCGGCCATGGAGGAATTTGCCCGCGATTTTCCCGATCGCTTCTATGATGTGGGCATAGCCGAGCAGCATGCCCTGGTGCTGGCCTCAGGGCTGGCAGCCGGGGGACTGCATCCGGTGGTGGCCATATATTCTTCCTTCCTGCAGCGGGCCTATGACAGCGTGATCCACGATTTGGCCATACAGGATTTACCTATAGTGCTGGCCGTGGATCGCGGCGGTATTGTGGGTCCTGACGGTCCCACCCATCAGGGAGCCTTCGATCTGGCCTATCTGCGGGCTGTGCCCAATATGGTGATCATGGCTCCGGCCGTGCTCAGCGAGCTGGCCGCCATGATGGATTTTGCCGCCGATTTGGGGCATCCTGCAGCCGTACGCTATCCGCGTACCACCGGGCAGGATGACTGGGCTGAGGGCACGGAGGCCGATCCCATAGTCTGCGGCCGGGCCCAGATCCTGCGCCGGGGCCGCGGCTCGGCTGCTGTGCTCTGCTTTGGCCCCCTGGCCCGGGAGCTGCAGCAGGCGGCGGAGGAGCATGATTTCACCCTGGTCAACATGCGCTTTGTCAAACCGCTGGATCTGGATCTGGTAGCCGAGCTGGCCGCCAGCCACGAGCTGCTGATCAGCGTGGAGGAAGGCGTGAAGATGGGGGGCATAGGTGAGGAAATAGGATCATTTTTAAAAGAGCGCGATCTGCCGGCGCATTTTCTTAATCTGGCCCTGCCGGATCAATTTGTGATGGAAGGCAGCCGCGGTGAAATTCTGCATGACCTGCGTCTGGATGCAGCCGGAGTGGTGCAGCAGATCCTTGCAAAACAACAGGAGCTTTTACATGCCGTCCTTTGATGTAGTTTCAGAAATTAAAAAAGACGAACTGACCAATGCCGTGGACAATGCCAACCGCGAGCTGTCCACCCGCTATGATTTCCGCAATGTGGAGGCTTCCTACAGCCTCAACAGCAAGGATCTCTCAGTCAAACTGGAGGCCGCCGAGGAGTTTCAGATACAGCAGATGGATGACATCCTGCGCTCCAAACTGGTCAAGCGCAATATAGAGATCACCGCAGCGGAATTTGGTGACATCACCCGCTCAGGCAAAAAGTCCGTGCAGCAGGTGACCTTCAAGCAGGGGATTGACCGCGATCTGGCCAAAAAGATTCAAAAGCTGGTCAAGGATGCCAAAATCAAGGTGGATGTCAAACAAAATGATGACACCCTGCGCGTCAGCGGCAAAAAGAAAGACGATCTGCAGGCGGTGATCGGCCTTATACGCGGCGCCGGTCTGGAACAGCCGCTGCAGTTTCAGAACTTCAAAGATTAATTCATGCCCGCATCTTCTTCCGGTGCGCCTCCGCACAAGGAGGCGCAGCTGCCGCTGTGGCGGCAGATCTTCTCAGCCCGCATGGGCATATGCATGGTCACCGGCTTTTCCTCCGGCCTGCCTCTTTATGTGCTGATCGTCCTGATTTCCGCCTGGCTCAAGTCCAGCGGGGTGGATCTTAAGATCATAGGCCTGTTTTCCATAGTGACCATGCCCTATACCTGGAAGTTTCTCTGGGCCCCGCTGCTGGATCGCTTCAAACTGCTGCCGCTGGGCCGCCGGCGCAGCTGGATGTGCGTCACGCAGATAGTCCTCATGCTGACCATAGCCGCCGTGGGCTGGTTTCGGCCGCAGCAGGACATCATGCTCATCATGGGGCTGGTCTTTCTCACCGCCTTTGCCTCGGCTACGCAGGATATAGCCATAGACGCCTACCGCCGGGAGATCTTGTCGGATCGGGAGCTGGGTCTGGGCAGCTCGCTTTTTGTCAATGCCTACCGCATAGCCGGACTGGTGCCAGGCGGACTGTCGCTTATTGCCGCAGATTTCTTTCCCTGGCAGGTGGTGTTTGCCGGCACGGCGCTGTGTCTGCTGCCCGGGTTTATTCTGACCTTGTGTGTCAGCGAGCCGCAGGTGGCGGTAGCGGCTCCCCAAAAACTCCGCCAGGCCGTGGTGGAGCCCTTTGTGGAATTCATCTCCCGCCGGGGCATAGGCGGAGCCCTGTTGTGCCTGCTGTTTGTATTTCTCTACAAAATAGGCGACAGCATGGCTACCGCTCTGGCTACGCCTTTTTATCTGGACATGGGCTTTTCTTTGAGCGTGATCGGCATTGTGGCCAAGAATGTGGGCATCTGGTCCATGGTGGCCGGAGGCATGCTGGGCGGGGTGCTGATGCTCAAAACAGGCATCAATCGCGCGCTGTGGATTTTCGGCTTTGCCCAGATGCTGCCCATCCTGGGCTTTGTCCTGCTCGCCCGCGCCGGAGCGGAGGGCTCGGCTCCGGTGTGGCTGCTGGCTCTGGTCATAGGTGCCGAGTCTCTGGGCACGGGACTGGGCACGGCAGCCTTTGTGGCTTTTATTGCCCGTGAGTGCAATCCTGCCTTCACGGCCACGCAGTATGCTCTGCTCAGCTCCTTTTCCGCCATCCCGCGCACTTTCTGCAATGCCGCCACCGGTTTTATTGTGGAGGCGGCAGGGTGGGAGAATTTCTTTATCCTCTGCACGCTGCTGGCAGTCCCCGGCATTCTGCTGCTGTTTAAGGTAGCACCCTTTCATGCCGGGGAAACCGCCGCAGCCGGGGATAATTCCAAGCCGGCGGCTTAGGATTTAGGCTTTAGTCCTTGGGCTGCCACTCCAGACGCAGCACCTGACTGAGCAGGGCATAGAGCACCGCTCCTACCATCATGGCGGCCACCAGACCTACATTGGCCTGGGCCAGGGTGCTCTGCTGCTGTTCATCTGAGAGCAGGAAGGAGGTGATCCTGGCTATGTAGGGATCGCTGGAGGTAATGGTACCCAGACCAATGACACTGGCCACGATCAGCGAGATCACCGCCGACCAGCGTACATTAAAGCCGCCCTGTCCGCGCGGCAGCGCCAGCCGCACTTCCCAGCCCAAAGCCTTCTGCCGCAGCAGATCCACCATCTCTATGGCACCCCAGGAGCCCATGATGACGGAGATCACCGCCAGAAATGAGGTAAAGGTGGACAGGAAGCTGTCGGAGATAAAGGTCAGATAGAAGCAGCCCAAAGCCACGATCACCGCACTGATTAAGGTGGAGACCACGCGCGGTACCTTAAGGCCGGCTGCCATAAAGGCCAGACCGGCACTGTAGACGTCGGTCATGCCGGCCGAAACCAGGGAGATGATCACTATAAAGGAGAAGGGGACATAGAACCAGAAGGGCAGAATGCCGGTCAGGGCAGCCAGCGGCTCAACGGCGGCCTGCTCCATCATCTGCGGATTGCCCACCGACAGCAGCACACCCAGCACCAGCAGCACTGAAACCGGCAGGGCTATGCCTACAGTGGTCCAGAAGATCACCCCCGAAGAGCTGCTGTGGCGCGGCAGATAGCGCGAGTAGTCGCCGCCGTAGTTCAAAAAGCCCAAACCCACCATGGTCATGGCCATGACCACGCCGCCTATAAAGGTAACAGCAGAGCCGGCCGGGGCGGAATTGATCTGGGAGAAATCTATTTCCTGCACAAAGAAGAACAAATAGATCAGGGTCATGCTGCCGGTCAGCAGGGCAATCACCCGCTCGATCTTCATGATCATGGCATGGCCAAATACTGCTCCCACCAAAGTCAGGGCCATGATGATGCAGAAGGACACAAAGAGGGTAAGCCTGGCGGGGCGGCCATTGCCGTCATCGAGGCCGGGGAGCAGGTGAATAAGCAAATCGGCCAGGGTGGTGGAGGCCATGGACAGCAGGATGATCATCCAGCCCATGTTGGAGATGAAGCCGAATACCGAGGGGATGCGGTTGCCTAAGACACCAAAGCACATCTGCGACTGTGCCAGGGTGGGCAGACCGGTACGCACTGAGCCGGTGGACAAAATGCCCACAAAACAGCAGGACAGCAGGTAACCTATAATGCCGGCTGCTATGGCCTGCCACACCGACAGTCCCAGGGACAGTACATAAATGCCCAGGGTAATGCCAAAGATGGAGATATTCCAGGAAAACCAGACCGGGAAAAGGTCGGACGGACGGCCGTAACGCTCGGCATCGGGCACAGGATTGAGACCGTTTTGTTCGATCACGGAAGCATTGCTGCTCATTAATGGATCCTCATCGGGTTTTTAAGGTGAATGTAAAGTAAAAGCAAGGCCGCACTGCAACATCAATAGGGCAGTGCGGCATGATGCCTGTATAGGGATTACAGCCGGCCGAAGCATTCCTCCAGCCTGCTGCGGGGCAGGGCACAGGCCGGTCCCTGCTGTGCAGTTACCGCGGCGGCACAGGCATTGGCCAGTCTGACGCATTCGATCAGGGGCAGATCGCAAATCAGCCCGGCCAGCAGACCGCCGGAGTGGGCATCTCCCGAGCCAGAGCTGTCGCCCATGGCTACGGCAAAAGCCGGTACCTGGGTTAAAGTGCCGTCTTCATACAGCAGGGCCCCCTGCGCGCCGCAGGTGATGATCACTGCCTGACCGCTGCGCCGGCTGAGGGCGCAGGCGGCATCTTCTATACTGTCGCAGCCGCTGAGCTCCCGGGCTTCTGCGGCATTGAGATTATATAGGACCTGATGCCGCTCCAGAACGGAGAACACCTCCTTTTGTATAAAGGGCACCCGGGGGCCGGGATCAAACAGCAGTTTGGCAGAGGGTTTCATGCGACCCAGGGCCTGCAGGATCACCTCCGCGCCGGCGCCTTCAGTCTGATAGCCGGAAAGATAAATAAAATCAGCCTCTTCTACAGGAGCGTCCTGCAGCCAGGCGGGGTCAAAATGACTGTCCAGTCCCTCCAGGGTGACAAAACTGCGCTCGCCTGAAGGCTCGACCAGGGTAATGCAGATGCCATTGTCGCCGCAGCCGGGGAATACAGGACAGGCAAAGTTACGCCGAGCCAGCTCTTCCTTGATGATGGAAGCGGCCAGGCCCTCGCCTACCGGCAGCAGGCTGTCAAAGGGCAGGTTCAGCTTGAGCAGAACATCGGCGGCATTGAAGGCACAGCCTCCCACCACTGTTTCCCCGCCGGTGGCGGTAATATCGCTGCCGGAGACCGGCAGCTGCGGGGTTTTGATCAGCAGATCGACGAACACCGATCCCAGGATCAGGGCCCGGCGGCGCGGATTGAGATCGTGGAGAATTTCACTGATGGTGCGCATGATTATTCCTCACCTCATTCAGTTGCGGCCGCAGAAATCGGGGCGGGCGGCATAAACTTCCGCCCCCAGGGCGGCAAAATCTATATGATTGACCTGCTGCAGGGTGTGCAGGGTGTCAGGATCAAAGGCTTTTACTCCGTAACGGGCTCCGGCTATGGCGCAGGCCATGGCTCCTATGGTGTCGGTATCACCGCCCATGTTGGCACACAAATGGGCCGCGATCGCCGGCGTGGGGGCGTAAAAGCCGGCAGCCAGGGCGGCCGGTACGGACTCTGAGATCTGCGTGGTGCAGCCCAAAACTTCATAAATCCACAAACTCAGCTCATCTTCTGCCGGCTGTTTGTCCAGCTGCTCCAGGGCCAGGGCAAAACGGGCCCGGAGGGAGGGCGCAAAGGAAGGAGCCCCCAGCTTTAAGGCCGCGTCATGGGTCAGCATGACAAAATCCGCCGTTTCCCGGGGACCGTGGCCGCTGACAAATCCGGCCACGGCGGCGGCAATCATGGCCGCTCCGGCTACAGTGACATCACTGCTGTGCGTGACGGCACACACTCCTGCGGTCAGTTCGGCCAGCGCGGCGGCCGCGGCCGCATCATGACAGTCCGCCACGGCAAAGAGACAGCCCAGCGGGGCTATGCGCATGGCCGAGCCATTGGTCATGGCCTGATCGGTGATTTTGCCCGGATTCCGGCCTTCCTGCCAGGCCAGCAGGGCGGCTTTGGAGGAGGGCCCCAGATAATTGATTTCAAAGCCGTTGATCGATTTGATGAAGTCCAGCAGCCTGCGGGCCAGCTCCTGCGGCGGCGGCACGCAGCGGCAGTCGAGCAGGGCTCTTAAGATCACCAGCGCCTGGGCGCTGTCGTCAGTGTACTCTCCGGCCTTAAACCAGCAGGAGGTCTCATTGTCCGGCACCCCGTCGAGAAAAGAAGTAATGTCTCCGAAGCGGGCCCGGATTTTCTCCCGCGGCCAGAGTTCGCCCGGCATACCCAGGGCATCCCCCAGCACCATGCCGGCCAGGGCGCCGGTTATTCTGTCCTGTACCCCGGCAGGGTCAGTCATATGCATATTCATCCCCAAATCCTCACACAACAAAGAAAAACACTGCAGCCAGGGCTGCGGCCGGCTGCAACCTTAAGTGTAACCCGGGAAGTATCTTCAGCACCACTGCACCGCCGGCACTATGCTCTGCACCACTCAGGCGGGGGCTGCAAATTGGTGCAGAAATTTCATTTTTGAGATCGATCACAAATCAGAAAGAAAAAATATGTAGTTTTCAGGCCGTCTCTCCCGGCTGAGCGGGCCGGCAAAAAAGGCCTCAAAAGAACGCGGCGGCAGGCGCAAAACACTGAAATTCAAGGCCTGGAGCCTGTGAGCTCTCTCAAATAAAAATTGAATGAGGGCTTTGCAAGATATGATAAAATTCATCAATTGTGATACCTGCAGAAAAACCACGGCTCGCCGGCTTTCGGATTTGCCCTGCTTATCGAGGCAGCTGCCGCCGGTCTGGCTGACCTGGGCTTTTTGACGGGATATATAGAGGAAGCTGTGACTTTCCGTAAATTATTGATTGGAACCGCCTATGATTAACATCAAAAAAGGATTGGATCTGCCTCTTGGCGGCCAGCCGCAGCAGGTGATAGTCAAAGGTCCGGAGATCAAGCATGTAGCCGTTCTGGGCGAGCTTGACTATCCGGGGCTGAGACCATCCATGGCTGTGGAAGTAGGCACTAAAGTCAAGAAAGGGCAGGTACTGTTCGAGGATAAGAAGAACCCTGGAACACGTTATACCGCTCCTGCTGCCGGCACTGTATGCGCAGTCAACCGCGGTGAGCGCCGTGCCTTCCAGTCTGTCGTCATTGAAGTTGATCCCAACGGCTCGGCCGTGTCTTTCCCCAAGACTCCCGCCGCCAGGCTGCTTGAGTTGACCTCAAAGGATGTAACTGACCGTTTGGTGCAGTCCGGCATGTGGACGGCCTTCAGAACCCGTCCCTTTGACAAGGTGCCTCAGGTTGGCACTCTGCCTCACTCCATCTTTGTGACGGCTATGGACACCAACCCCTGCGCCGTGGACGTCAAGATAGTGATCGACAGGGAAAGCGAGGCTTTTGCCAACGGTCTGCGGGTCTTAAGCCGCATCGGCGATGGTGCCCTGACCGTGCACGTGTGCAAGGGTGAGCCTTCACTGCCTACAGCCAAGGCCCAGAATGTGGTGGAACACGCCTTTGTCGGCCCGCATCCGGCAGGCCTGCCCGGCACCCACATTCACTACATCGATCCTGTATCTGAGACCAAGACCGTGTGGCACATCGGTTATCAGGATGTGATCGCCATAGGTCATCTCTTTGTGGAAGGTCAGCTTTACAATACCCGTTATGTGGCTCTGGCCGGCCCCATGGTCAAGGAGCCGCGCGTGGTGGAAACCATACAGGGTGCCGCCATAGCCGAGCTGCTGCCGGCCTCTGAGCTGGATACTTCCGCCAACGGCGTGCGCGTGATCTCCGGCAGCGTGCTGTGGGGCAACAAGGCCGAGGGTCCTTTTGCCTATCTGGGCCGTTACCACCTGCAGGTCTGCGCTCTGGAAGAGGGCAGGGATCATGAATTCCTGTTCAGCAGCTGGATGGGTCTGGGCTTCCAGCGTCACACCGCATCCTGCACTTACGCTTCCTCCTTCATCAAGCCTGCAGCCTACCGCATCAACACTGCCTTAAACGGCGGCTTCCGTCCCATGGTTCCCATTGGTCTGTATGAGAAGGTATTTCCCTTTGACATGGAGCCTACCGTACTGCTGCGCGCAATCGACATCAACGACTGCGATCAGGCCAAGCTTCTGGGCGTACTGGAACTGGCTGAGGAAGATGTGGCGCTCTGCACCTATGTCTGCCCCGGCAAGACCGACTACGGTCCGCAGCTGCGCAGATGCTTAACCAAGATTGAAGTGGAGGGTTAGGCCGTGTTATTAAGTTTATTCAAGAAAATAGCGCCTATGTTTGAGAAGGATGGCGTGCTTGAGAAGCTCTATCCTCTCTTTGAAGGCACTTTCACTCTGCTCTACAGCACCGGCAAGGTCACCACCGGCCGCACTCACGTGCGCGACTATGTAGATCTCAAGCGCATCATGATCATAGTCTGGCTGGCTGTGTTCCCGGCCATGTTCTACGGCTGGTTCAATACAGGCGATCAAACTGTGGCCGCCCTGGCTGCCCTGCCCAATGGTGCCGAACTGGCCTCTGCCAGCTACAAGCTGTTCAGCGCCGACTATCACTATGCTTTGGTGCAGATCTTAGGCGGCAGCCTGGAGGCTGATGCCGGCATTTACTCCAAGATGCTGATTGGTGCAGTGTACTTCCTGCCCATTTACATAGTGGTGTTCATAGTAGGTGCCTTCTGGGAAGTGCTGTTCTGCCTGGTGCGCCATCACGACATCAATGAAGGTTTCTTTGTAACCTCCATCCTGTTTGCCCTGATCGTGCCGCCCACCGTGCCGCTGTGGCAGGCTGCCCTGGGCATCTCCTTTGGTGTGGTTATTGCCAAGGAGCTGTTCGGCGGTACCGGCCGCAACTTCATGAACCCGGCTCTGGCCGGCCGTGCCTTCCTGTTCTTCGCCTATCCGGCCTCCGTTTCCGGCACCAACTGCTGGGTTCCGGTGGACGGCTTCTCCGGAGCCACTCCGCTGGCTCAGTGGGCTGAAGGCGGCGTGGAAGCCCTGGTGAACTCCTCCGGTGAGGCCATAACCTGGATGGACGCCTTTGTGGGCAACATTCCCGGCTGCATAGGTGAAGGTTCAACTCTGATGATCGCCATTGGTGCCATTATCATTCTGGTCACCGGCATAGCCTCCTGGCGTGTCATGGCCGGCGTGATCGTGGGTGCCTTCCTGTGCTCCTCACTGTTCAATGCCATAGGCTCGGAAACCAATCCCATGTTCTCCATGAGCTTCATGTGGCACCTCGTCCTGGGCGGCTTCGCCTTTGGTCTGGTGTTCATGGCCACTGATCCGGTATCCTCAGCATTTACCAACAGCGGCAAATGGGCCTTCGGTCTTACCATAGGCATCATGGTGATCTTAATTCGTGTGGTCAACCCGGCCTATCCTGAGGGCATGATGCTTGCAATCCTGTTTGCCAACTGCTGTGCACCGCTTTATGACTATCTGTGCACTCAGCGCAATATCAAGAGGAGATTAGCCCGTGTTCAAGCTCAATAAAGATTCCGTGATTGGAACCTTCGTCATCATCACCGGTTTCTGCCTGGTGTGCTCCGTACTGGTGTCAAGCGCTGTAGTGGTTTTGAATCCCTTCAAGGCTGCCGCTGAGGCCAATGACCGCCAGGTCAGCATCCTGCGCGTAGCCGGTGTGGAGACCAAAGGTACCGTAGCCCAGACTTATCAGTCCCACATCGAGGCTCAGCTGCTGGATCTGGAAAGCGGCGACATCCTGGTGGACAGACAGTCTGAAGCCGACGGCTACAATTTTGCCTCATATGCTTCCGATCCTGAGCGCTCTGTGGCTATAGAGAAGGATGAGGATCTTGCCGGCATCCGCAGACATTCAACCTTAATGCCTGTCTACTTTGCCAAAAATGACGAGGGTGAAGTAACCCGCGTGATTCTGCCTTTCTACGGTGCCGCTTTGTGGTCCACCGCCTACGGTTATGTGGCTCTCAATCCTGACGGCAACACCATAGAGGCAGTCACCTTCTATTCCCACGGTGAAACTCCGGGCCTGGGCGGTGAAATCGACAACCCGCGCTGGCAGGCTCTGTGGGAAGGCAAGAAGATTGAAGACGAAAACGGCCAGGTGGCCTTTACCATCGTAAAGAACGCTGATCATGCAGGTCCGCGCCAGGCTTACGAGGTAGATGCCCTGTCCGGTGCCACCTTAACCACCAACGGCATTCGTAATGCAGCACAGTACTGGCTGGGCCATGTCTACAAGCCGTTCCTTGATAAATTACGCAAGGGGGAGATCATTCAATGAGTTCAGATGTCAAGGCCCCTACCTGGAAGGAAGCGTTCCTGGAGCCTCTCATCGCCAACAACCCGGTGATGATTCAGGTGCTGGGTATCTGCTCTACTCTGGCAGTAACCTCCAGCATGAAGACCGCTTTCGTAATGGGTATTTCGGTGACTGCGGTGACCGCTCTGGCCAATGTGGCAGTGTCCTACACCCGCAATTACATTCCCAGCAGCGTACGTATTATTGCGCAGATGACCATCATTGCCTCCCTGGTAATCCTGGTGGATCAGATCCTCAAGGCCTTTGCCTATGATCTGTCCAAGCAGCTGTCAGTGTACGTAGGTCTGATTATTACCAACTGCATAGTGATGGGACGTACTGAAGGCTTCGCCCTGAAGTATCCGCCGCTGCCTTCGTTCATGGACGGTCTGGGCAACGGTCTGGGCTACATGGCTGTGCTCTGCATTATTGCCACCGTACGTGAGCTCTTCGGCTCCGGTACCTGGTTCGGCTTCACCATACTGCAGACTGTCAACAACGGCGGCTGGTACGTGCCCTGCGGCCTGCTGGTCATGCCGCCCTGCGGCTTCTTCCTGGTCGGTCTGCTGATCTGGGTCGTCAAGATCTTCCGCAAGGAGCTGATCGAGCCTGCTGAGTATGATACCCACAGGGAGGATTACTAATAATGATTGAGCATTATCTGTCTCTCTTCGTGAGGGCGGTCTTCATAGAGAACATGGCTCTGGCCTTCTTCCTGGGTATGTGTACTTTCCTGGCTGTGTCCAAGAAAGTATCCACTTCTGCAGGTCTGGGTGCCGCTGTGGTCATGGTGCAGGTGCTCGCCGTACCGGCCAACAACCTTATCAACACCTACATCTTAAAGCCCGATGCCCTGATGCCCGGACTGGATCTTTCCTTCCTGTCCTTCATCACCTACATCGGTGTGATCGCCGCCATTGTGCAGGTGCTCGAGATGTTCCTCGATAAGTACGTGCCGTCTCTGTACAGCGCCCTGGGTATATTCCTGCCGCTCATCACGGTGAACTGCGTGATCTTTGCAGGTGTGTCCTTCATGGTGCAGCGTGAATACAACTTTGCCGAGTCCGTGGTCTACGGTCTGGGTTCTGGCCTGTCCTGGGCTCTGGCCATAGTGCTGCTGGCTGGTATTCGCGAGCGCCTGAAGTATGCTGATGTACCTGCCGGACTGCGCGGCCTGGGCATAACCTTCATTACTGCAGGACTGATGGCCGTCGGCTTCATGTCCTTCTCAGGCATTCAGCTCTAAGGAGGAAGCATGCTTACTATCGTTTCCGGCGTAGTGATGTTTGTCGTCATCATCGCAGTGCTGGTGGCGCTTATTTTGGGTGCCAAGAAATTCCTGGTACAGACCGGTGACGTCACCATAGGCGTCAACGGCGATCCGTCACATGCACTGACCGTGCCTGCCGGTGATAAATTACTGAACTCCCTGTCCAACAAGGGAATATTTGTCTCCTCCGCCTGCGGCGGCCGCGGTGCCTGCGGTCAGTGCAAGGTGAAGGTAGTCAAGGGTGGCGGTGACGTACTGCCTATAGAGTACTCTCACTTTACCAAGCGCCAGATCAAGGAAGGCTGGAGACTCGCCTGCCAGGTCACAGTCAAGGGCGATGTGGATATCGAGCTGCCTCCTGAAGTCTTCGGCGTGAAGAAGTGGGTGTGCGAGGTGGAGTCCAACAACAATGTGGCCACCTTCATCAAGGAGCTGCGTCTGCGCCTGCCTGCCGGTGAAGAAGTACCTTTCCGTGCCGGCGGTTACATACAGATCGAGTGCCCGCCTCACACCGTGTACTACAAGGACTTTGATATTCCTGAACAGTACCGCTCCGACTGGCAGAAGTACGGCCTGCTGGATCTGGTCTCCAAGGTGGATGAGCCTACCATGCGTGCTTACTCCATGGCCAACTATCCCGATGAGAAAGGCCTGATCATGCTGACCGTGCGTATTGCCACTCCGCCGCTGCGTCAGCTCAAGGAAATCAAGCCCGGCATCATGTCCTCCTACATCTGGAGCCTGAAGCCTGGTGACAAGGTCACCATTTCCGGTCCGTTTGGTGAGTTCTTCGCCCGCGAGACCGAAAATGAAATGGTGTTCATCGGCGGTGGTGCCGGTATGGCCCCGATGCGTTCCCACATCTTCGATCAGTTGAAGAGACTCAACACCAAGCGCCGCATCTCCTTCTGGTACGGTGCCCGCTCCCTGAAGGAAGCCTTCTATGTGGAAGAGTTCGATCAGCTGGCCAAAGAGCACCCGAACTTCACCTGGCATCTGGCCCTGTCCGATCCTCTCCCTGAGGACAACTGGACCGGTCTGACCGGCTTTATTGCCAACGTGCTCTACGAACAGTACCTCAAGAGCCACAAGAATCCTGAGGACTGCGAGTACTACATGTGCGGACCTCCGATGATGACCAAGAGCGCAGTGGATATGCTGCACTCTCTGGGTGTGGAAGATGACAACATCCTCTTCGACAACTTCGGCGGTTAATTAATCCGCAAAAGAGCCGGGGCCTCAGGGCCCCGGTTTCACCTTCAGCTCTCCGGCTACACTTCCTTTCCTTATCTCCTCTTTTCTCCTCTCTTTTCCTCTCTTTTTATTTTCAGCAGCCCTCTTCCCCGGTTCAGCCCGGCCTGCGGCTCAGGGCGTGGGGACTAAAATACCGGCGCGCTGTGCTTTTGCAGGCCAAAAAGATTAAGATAGACGAAAAAAAGAGATTGTATCTTTAGTTATGATTAAGCTTTTTCCGGCTGCACTGCTTGCCGGTGCAGTCCTGCCGGCACAGGCTGTTTCCTTATGGGATGCCGGGCGTCTTGATTATGCAGACGGCAATGCAGAGGTAGCAGCCTTTGTCAATGGGCCGCTGCATACACAGCTGCAGGTAGTGCTCTGCTCCAAAAATGAAGCGGTGAAATACCGTTTTTCCCTGCTGCTGCCGCAGTTTTTCGATCAGTCCATGATCTTTGAGACCACAGTGGACTGCGACGGTCAGCAGTTTTCCTCCTATGCAGAGCTTAGCGGCAACAGTCTGGAGTTCATAGCCGACGATCAGCTCTGTCTGGCCCTCACCCACAGTCCCTATCTCACCATCAGCTTCGATCCGGCAGATGCCGAGCTGCTGCAGCTGCCGGCTGTGATCGATCTGCCCATGCAGGGCGCCGATCAGGTATTGAGGAGAGTAGCGGCCGAGTGCACGCTGCTCTCCACTGAGGATAAATTTCAGGGCAGACCGGGGCTGCTGTCTGCCTTACAGTGGCCGCCGCGCGGCTTTAATCCCTATAATCTGGGGGATGTGGATGAGCTGTGTACCAGACCATCTCCTGACGGGAGCGGGTACTACTTTGATTTAAATGACAGCTGCCGGCTGACGCTGGATCGTTTTTATCAGCGCGAGGGGCAGGGACCGCTGTCTTTTCTGCATCAGCTCTTTTTTGATGACAAGGGGCCTTATGTCAAATATCAGACCCTGTGGAATGATGCCCTGCACTCGCTGCCTGTAGGGCCGCAGGCAGAGCGCAGTACAGCCGATCACCGCGAGTGGTATTTAAGTCTCTTTACTCTGGCCGGCCGGCGGCCAGTGCTGGATCTGCCGCCGAGCTTTTTTGCCGTGCGGCAGCATATAGGGGATGCCACCACACTGCTGTATAACATAGACAACAGCAGTGAGCTGGATCTGCTCAAATACGTCTCTGTGCTGATGCGCCGGCTGCAGGGCAATTATCAGGGCCTGCAGCAGGTGGAGCTGGCGCTCAATGCCTGGGCTGAGTTTTACCGTAGCCTGTCTGCTTATCTGCAGCCTGAGACCAGGGAAGCCCTGGCGCTGCGCCCGGTGATCTACAGGGAAATGCTGCGGCGGCTGCGGCAGGTGGCCGGACACCCCGAGGGAGTGGTGTTTCTGCCGGAGCATACCTTCAGGCAGGGCAGCGGCTGGCGCACTTCCACCGGGGAAACCCTGGAGCGCAAATGTGCCGTTTTTGAAGGCATGCGCGGTGATCAATTCTTTGCCGCCGATCGCACCTGCATGTCGGCCATCAGCTCCGAGCTGCATCTGCGGGGGCTGATTACCGGCTACTATCAGTCAGTAGTCTCCGCCTGGCGTGATTTTGTGGAGGCCTGGCGCCATTCCCCTTATGCCTCTGCTGATTTTGAGCACGAGGTGGCAGAAGATCTGCGCTCCCATCTGGCCCTGACGCTGCTGACGGCTGCCCGCATTTACGGTTTTGGGGAGTATTTCCTGCTGCGCGAGTGCATTTCCTCCCGCGACAGCGATATATGTGCCTTTGAAAAAGAACGCGCGCTCTCCTCTCTGGCCCATGAATTGAGCAACCGCGTCAATGCCGTAGCCAGGGTCTCCCGGGCCGATGCCCAGGCACTGCTGCAGCTCAATGACAAGTGGAATGTGTATCTGCAGGCGCTGACTGTTTATGTCAATGATCTCAGCCGGCGCGGCCATTTGCCGGACTGGCAGGCCAGTTTGGTACAGGGCATAGCTGCCGTGCTGCAGACTGAAGCCGTGCTCAATGCCCCTTATCACAGAGAAGAGCTGCCTGATGTGACCATGGGGAATGCTGAGGACTATGTGCCGCTGGATCTGGAAGATCTGGAGCAGAGCGCCCTCGATGAAGCCCGACAGCGCACGGAGCGGCGGCAGGAGAGCCGCGGGGAGTAATCAGGGCACAAAAGGTACAAAAAAACCGGATCTACAGCAGCAGATCCGGCACTAGGTGAATCTTATCTTACCAGCCAGGATTAGAGCTTGAGATTGTCAGCTTCTTCCTGAGCGCTGCGCAGCAGTTCATTCAGGCCAATCTTGGAGAGGGTCTTCTCATCCACTCTCTTGACTATGATGGCGGCATACAGGGAGCAGTTGCCGCTCTTGGAAGGCAGGGAGCCTGAAACCACCACAGAGTGCGGCGGTACGCGGCCGTAGAGGATCTCACCTGTGGTGCGATCATAGATGCGGGTGGATTTGCCTATGAAGACACCCATGGAAATCACCGAACCCTCACCTACTACTACGCCTTCTACAATTTCAGATCTGGCACCGATGAAGCAGTTGTCCTCGATAATGGTGGGACCGGCCTGTACAGGCTCGAGTACGCCGCCTATGCCGGCGCCGCCTGACAGGTGCACATGCTTGCCCACCTGGGCGCAGGAGCCTACGGTGGCCCAGGTATCAACCATGGTGCCGGCTCCCACACGGGCGCCTATATTGACAAAGGAAGGCATCAGCACTACATCAGGCTCCAGATAGGCACCGCGGCGCACCACAGCACCGGGCACGGCGCGCAGGCCGGCCTTGGCAAACTGCTCGGCAGTCCAGCCCTGGAACTTTAAGGGGACCTTGTCGTAAAAGTTGCAGCCGTCACCTGGGATGATCTCATTGTCGGCCAGCTTGAAGGAAAGCAGTACGGCTTTCTTGACCCACTGATGCACCGTCCAGCTGCCGTCTTCCTGTTTGGAGGCAGTGCGGAGGCTGCCGTCATCCAGTCCGGCTATGACTTCATTGACGGCATCCCTGACCTCAGGGGCTACATTTTTGGCATTGAGATGAGCGCGGTTTTCAAAGGTGGCATCTATGATGGTCTTTAAATTGGTGTAGGGCATTGGTTTCTCCTGGAGGTTGAGTTCAGGCGGCTGCAGTTCCCGAGTTCTGCAGGGCTTTGAGCAGTGCATCCTTGACCTGCTGCTGCTCTTCATCATTGAGCGCGGTGCCTGCGGCATTGACTAAGGTAAAGAAGTCATCGGCCCTTTCGCCCGTAGTTGTTACCCTGGCCGAAAGTATAAAGCAGCCCAGGTTTTTCAAAGTGATCCCGATCTTAGCCAATAGGCCCGGGGTGTCAAGAGCAGAAATCTCTATGCTGGTGTGTTTTGCCTCATTATGGTCCAAAAAGTCCACCTGCGTGGGGATATTAAAGGGACTCCTGAAGGCGGTGAGCTTGAGGCCGGATAAATTGGGCTCCTCATTGAGCCCCTGCAGCATGGAGCGGCGCAAAGTCTGCAGGCGGTCATTGTCCACGCTACCGCCCTTGATGGCCTGGAATCTAATGGTGCATATGGTGCTGTTGTGCCTGGCCTGCACAATTTCTGCATTGACTACATTAAGCCTCTTTTTGGCCATGACGCAGGCGGCGCGGGCGAAATCAAACAGGCCGTCATGCTGATAGATGAATACTTCAGTATCCATGTCCGGATGCTGGGCAAAGAGGATCAGCGGGGCCTCCACGCTGCGGTGACGCAGAATATTGCGGGTATGCCAGGCTATGTCCACCGGGGTGTACTGTATGAAGTAGGTCAGCGGCAGCTGTGACCACCACAATCTGGCATCGGATTCGCTGATGCCGCGGCACTGCTGCAGGGCCAGCTGCTGATTTTCCCGGGCGTGCAGCTTGAGATCCTGCGGCTTTTCCAGACCGTGGCGCAGGGCCTGACGCACGGAGAAATAAAGCCGGCGGAATATGGAATCCTTCCAGGAGTTCCACTCGTGATCATTGGTGGCGGCTATGTCGGCCACACTCAGGCAGTAGAGCAGATCCAAATGTTCCTCATCCTGCATGGCCAGGGCAAAATTGTTGATGACCTCGGGATCGGCTATATCGCGGCGCAATGCCGTAGACGACATCAGCAGGTGATTTTCAATCAGCCAGGCGATCAGGCGGCTTTGGTACTTGGTAAAGCTGTGCAGCTGACAAAAATACAGTGCCTCGCCGGCTCCGAGTTTGGCGTGATGCCCGCCGCGGCCCTTGGCTACATCGTGCAGGAAGGCGGCGGTGACCAAAATCAGCGGATCGGGCAGCTGATTGCATATGTTGCGGAATAGTCTGTGCTGCTGCTCCTTGCTGCGGCTGAAGACGGCTATGTTCTTGAGTACCCTGATGGTGTGCTCGTCCACAGTATAGGTATGGAACATATCAAACTGCGACAGGCCTTCTATGCTCTCCCACTGCGGCATGTAGCCGGACAATATGCGGTGCTCGTGCATCAGCGGCAGGGCCGAGGACAGACAGGCCGGATCTTCCAGGATCTGCTTGAACTCCGCCCGGCAGCGCGGCACTTCAATTAAATAGAAATTAAGCGAGCGTCTGGCCTCACGCAGGGAGCGCAGGCAGTTGACATGCAGACCCAGCACATCGTCCTGACGGGCTATTTCATGGAAGATCTGCAGCATGCGCCAGGGCTCATTTTTGAAGATATCCGGATCGGCCACATCGATCAGCGGGCCGCGCCTGATGAAGCAGCTGTTGATATACACCGGGGCATCAGCGCCCAGATGGCCGGTGATGCGCAGGGTTTCCAGCTGCAGGGTCATGGAATTGAGCTCGCGGATGCGGCGCACCGTGCGGAAGAAAATGCGCATCATGCGCTCCACCGGAGCATTGCCCTCGGAGCCAAAGCCCAGCAGGGCCGCCACATTTTTCTGGGCGTCCAGGGTCAGGCGGTTGTCCTCGCGCCTGATGGTGATGTGCAGGGCATAGCGCACGGCACAAAGTATCTGCTTGCAGAAGGTCAGCTCTTCAAATTCAGCCGGCAGCAGCAGTCCCTGCTTGAGCATGTCCTCCAGCGTACGGGCCTTGAAGTGGAAATTGGCAATCCACTGCATTACCTGAATGTCGCGCAGACCACCGGGATTGTTCTTGATATCCGGCTCCAGCAGGTAGGCTGTGTCCTTATAGAGGTGATGGCGCTCGATCTGCTCGTGGATTTTGGCACGCAGAAAACTTCGCGGATCCCAGAAGGTATCGCCGTCCAGGGCATCCTTGAGCAGCGAAAAGGTCATGTAGGAGCCGGCGATCAGGCGGCGCTCCAGCAGATTGGTCTCTATGGTCAAATCCTGCTGACTTTCACTTACCGTCTCCTGTATGGTGCGCACGGAGGAGCCTATGTCCAGCTTCAGATCCCACAAAAAGGAGATAAAGGGCTCAATGCTGTCCTTGGCATCCTGCGGCAGGGGATCTACGGCTGACAGGAGCAGTATGTCCACATCGGACATCAAAAAGAGCTCGCGCCTGCCGTAGCCGCCCACGGCTATCAGCGCCAGATAAGGGAAGCGGTCCAGCCCGAAATGTTTGAACAGCCGGCGCAGCAGATCATCGGTAAAATCAGATCGCAGCTCCAGCAGACTTTCTACCGTAAAGCCCTGGTCAAACAAGGAGCACAAATGCTCGGTAAAGTCATGCAGATAGGCTCTGCCTGATTTAATGGAGATTTCGCCCAGACTGCCCTTAAAGGGACAGACCAGAGCAGGGCTGTCCAGGGAGAAATCCTTGGGGATGGTCAGCTTTTCAAACATAGCTCAATCCTCTGGTGAGACCTTGACTGCAGCAGCCGCCGGCACTACAGCTCAGACCGTCTTCAATACGCGCGGGAAATCTTCTTCATCCCGCAGGGTCAGTACTTCCACGCCGTCCTCGGTAATGGCTACAGTGTGCTCGTACTGTGCTGAAGGCATCTTGTCTTTGGTGGTCACGGTCCAGCCGTTTTTGCGGTTGACCACGCATTTGTGGGTGCCGGCATTGATCATGGGCTCTATGGTAAAGGTCATGCCCGGCTGCAGCAGTACGGACATGCGGTTGGGATAATGCAGCACCTGCGGATTTTCATGAAAGCCCGTGCCTATGCCGTGGCCGCAGTAGTCGCGCACTATGGAAAAGCCGTAGCGTTTGGCTATAAGACCTATGGTGTCTCCCACCACCGTCAGATTACGGCCAGGACCCACAGCGCGAATGGCCGCATACATGGACTCCAGCGAGCACTGGCAGAGCTTTTTGCGCTGCGGAGTGGTCTCACCGCCCACTATGAACATTTTGGAGGTGTCGCCGTGGAAATGATCCTTAATCACCGTGACGTCTACATTTACTATATCGCCCTGATGCAGCCGGCGGGCCGGGGAGGGAATGCCGTGGCAGACTTCCTCATTAACGCTGATGCAGGTGCAGCGCGGATAGCCGTTGTAGCCCAGGCAGGCGGATATGGCCTGCTCTTCCTTTTCTATGTATTCCTGCATGATTTGATCTAGCTCCAGGGTGGTGACGCCTGGTACCACATGCGGGGCAATCATCTCCAGCACCTGAGCGGCCAGCCTGCCGGCCACCCGCATTTTCTCAATTTCACTTTCTGACTTTAAAATGATATCCATGACTGATCTATCCTACTAGTCTGCCGACTTAATTACCTTGTTCCACTCATCCACGTCGGCCGTAAAACTTTTTTGGCAACTGATGATTTTACCCGACTTTGCGGCAGGCAGTTACCACATCCCCCTGAGTTCATACAGCAGCGTGCAGCCTTCCTGCATGCCCAGTTCACAGGATTTCTGCAGTCTGCGTACTGCCTCGGTCATACTGTATGGTACCCCTGTGCCTTCGGCATACATCAGTCCCAGATTGTAATTGGCCTTGGCATGTCCCAGGGCGGCGGCTTTTTTAAACCACGAGGCCGCCTCTGCATAATCAATACGCATGCCTGCTCCCTCCAGGTACATCAGTCCCAGGCGGTATAAGGCTGAAGGGTGATTCTGGGCGGCAGACTGTTCATACCAGTATTTGGCGCGGGCAAAATCCTGCGGTACTCCCTTGCCCTGATGATAGATAAGCCCCAGATTGGACTGGGCCATGGCATTTCCCTGCCGAGCGGCGATTTCATTGAGCTGTCTGGACTTATTTAGATCCACTGCCACTCCCAGCCCCAGCTCATATAGGGCAGCCAGGTTGACATAGGCCTCCGTAAAGTCCTGGGCTACAGCCTGCTCATACCAGTATCTGGCCTTATGAAAATCCTGCGGCACCCCCTGACCGCGCCGGTACAAAATGCCTATATTGGTCTGCGCCTGGGCATAACCCCGCTGCGCTGCGGCTTCATACAGCTGCGCGGCTTTGGAATAACTCTGCTCCCCCCCCATCCCGTGCTCATACATATATCCCAAATCATTCAAGGCCTGAGCAAAGCCCTGAGCCGCGGCCTGTTCAAAATAGTATTTTGCCTGCTGCAGATCCCGGCTTACCCCCAGGCCTTTAGAGTAGATCAGTCCTGCGTTGTACTGTGCTGTAGCAGTTCCCTGGGCTGCTGCCTTTTTATACCAGGCCAGGGCTTTGCTGTAGTCCTGCGGCACCCCCAGTCCCTGAAAGTACAGGCCGCCCAGATTATTCTGGGCCAGGTAATGGTCCTGCTCCGCCGCCTGTTGATACAGCTCAAAGGCCCTGGTGTAGTCCCGGGCTACCCCGTGTCCGGTTTCATACATATATCCCAGATTGGTCATAGCCGGCGCAAAGCCCTGCGCGGCTGACTGTTCATACCAATATCTGGCCTGGGCGTAGTTCTGCGCTGTGCCGAGCGCCTGATCGTACATCATGCCCAAATTAAACTGTGCTTCCTTATCGCCCTGCTGTGCTGCAGCCTGGGTTGCGGCAAAGGAAGAAGCTGCTGCGGCAGGCAGACTGCAGAGGGCAAGCAGCAAGGCGCAGAGCAGGGAATAAAGGTATTTTGGGCTGTTCATGTGATGTGCCAAGATCTGAATGAAGATGAAGATCGCTGGTGTACCGGCCTGGTACACAGCAGATGAGATCACTTTATACCACAGAGCTGCGGTAAGAGCAGAATTAAAGAATATGATGCCCCGGGGTTGAGCAAACCTGCTCCTGCTATATGGTTATATGGCCCCGGAGGAGGATTTTTTGCCGGAATCTGCCTTGTTCTGCAGAATTTGCCGGCGCCTGTCGGTGGGTCTTTCCTGAGTCATTTTGAAAAAGACGCGTTCAAAGTGAGTCAGGGAGGAGAAACCCACGGCATGGGCTATTTCCGAGAGATTGAGCGTGGTTTCCATGAACAGGCGCTGGGCATGAATGATGCGCACAAAGTTCAAATACTCCACTATGGTGTTCTGCGTGTATTTCTTAAATTCCCGGCAGAGGTGGAATTTGGAAATGAAGAAGTGCTGCGCCAGCTTGTCCAGACTGATGTCCTCATGGTAGTGATCATTGAGATAACGCACTACCTTGCGGATCTTGCCTGTATTGATAGGCTCGACGCGGGAAGCATCCAGGCGCAGGATTAAAATCACCAGCAGCTCCAGCAGGGCCTTTTTGGCCTGCATGCTCAAACTGTCATGATGATTTTCTTCCTCGTCCAATATGGCATGGATCAAATGCTGCAGTTCATGGCACTGCTCCTCATCCTGGAAGCTGAACACTCCGCAGCGCCGGCACAGGTGCTGATAGAGGGCCGGCGGCAGGACATCCTCCCTGAAGTACACCACTATGCGCCGGAAAGGCTGATCGGTTAAACCGTAGGAGTAATGCAGTACATTGGGCGGCAGCAGTACCGCACTCAGGGGGTGGATTCTGTAGAGCGTGCCGTCAACCACAAATTCCCGGCTGCCGTCCTCGAGAAAATAGATCTCAAAAAAGGCATGGAAGTGGGAGGTGTTCATATTGTCATTGACACCCTCCTTGCGCTCGACGGCTATCTGCACGCCCTGCGCCATGATCACTGCTGCATTGTCAATCACGGCTTATGCCCTCCTGCCCCGCTCACTGTCTGCATACAGATCTCTTACTGATCTTTGGTATTCTCCATACCTATCAAATCGAAAGGCTCGGTGCTGACCACCAGGCTCCAGGCACTGTCCTGCGGGCGCTGATATTTGACCTCAATCAGGTGATTTTGGGCATCGTAATACCAGCCCTCCTCTGCCTCGGCAAAGAGACGATCTATAAGGTAGCGCGTCAGGCGGCGGCCGTTGAGGCTGACATAATTGGCACCTTTTTCATGGCTGTAGAAGTGCAGCAGCTGCAGGGTATCGCCCTCGGCCTCCTGCGGCGGCACAAAGCTGCCAGTGGTCTCAAAGTCGATCTGCACCCGCCGGCTGCCGCGTACGGTGATGGAAGTGCGCCTGAACTCGCCGTCGCGCCAGGCATTGCTCCAGCCGTCATCTTCATACAGCACAAAGGACTGCTCCTCTCCTCTGGTGCTGATATACAGCCCGGAAGTACCCAGCAGGGCCGGGCTTTCCTCTGCTTCCTCCTCCGGCAGTTCCTCCGCCATGGTCAAATGGCAGCAGGGCAGAATGCACTCCTCGCGTACAAAGATGGGAATGGAGGAGAGATTGACCGCAATGGCTATGGTCTGTCCGCCCTCGTAAACCTGACGCGGCTCTTCCAGCAGCCACCAGCGGCAGCCGCGGGGCAGATACACCTCACGGGTTCTGGCCCCCTGCTCCAGCACATTGGCAATCAGCAGGGAGCGGCCGAGCATAAAGGTATAGTGATCATCGCTGTAGCAGGCCGGATCGTCAGGGAACTCATAAAAGAGCGGGCGCACTATGGGGGCACCGGTCTCGTGGGCCTCATGCAGCAGGGAATACCAGTAGGGCATCAGCTCCTCGCGCATCAGGAAGGCCTCGCGTACCTCGTCCACTATTTGCGGATACATAAAAGGCTGGGTTACCGTATTGTCCGTATTGGCCGAGTTCATCACAAAGCGCGGCTGGAAGATGCCGTTTTGAATCCAGCGCAGCAGCAGCTCAGGATCGGGGCAGGGACCGGTGAAGCCTCCTATATCGCAGCCCATATCGGCACAGCCGGACAGCCCCATGCCCAAAATCAGCGCCACATTGCAGCGCAGGGTGGTCCAGGAGGTCAGGTTGTCACCGCCCCAGACCTGGGCATAACGCTGAATGCCGGCAAAACCGGCCCGGCTGATCACATAGGGACGCACCTGCGGGCAGTATTCGGCCAGCGCCTCGTGGGCGGTATAGGCCATCATATTGGCCTGCACGGCCTTGTATTCCACCATGGTGCCGCCGCGGCCTTCCGCGCTGACCTGCGCCAGGCGGTCTTCCACTCCGTCCATTTCATTGTTGTCATTCCAGACGGTGGTAAAGCCGTGGGCGAGGATGTTCTGCTTGAGCAGTTCCTTCCAGGCGTTGCGGCCGGAGGGGGAGGTAAAGTCCACAAAGTATCCCGGACCGCCCCACCAGGTGCCCAGATAATCATGTTCCCCGGAGGCATCCTTAATCAGGGCCTGCCGCTCCTGATAATACTGCAGATAAGGATGAGTGGTGAGCACACCCGGCTTTAAGTTGGGGATCACATTGACCCCGCGCTCCTGCATACAGGCGCAGAACTCATCTGGGTTGGGGAAGCGGCGGTAATTCCAGTTGAAGGTATAGCGCAGATTGTCCTGCTCTCCTGAGCTGTAGCCTGAGGCCAGCCAGAAATTGTCCACCGGCAGGTTGAGGGCGGCAAATTCATCCATGACGCGGTAGATTTCCTGATCGCAGTCCTGCTCGAGCTCGGCGTAATACATGGTGGACATGGTAAAGCCCAGAGCATGGCGCGGCACCAGGGCCGTGGTGCCGGTCAGATAAGTGTAGCGTTTGACCACCGAGGCCGGATCGGGACCGTTGATGAGGAAGAGATCTATATCGCCGCCGTCGGCACAGTAGTAGCTGTAGCGCGACCAGTAACCCGAGCGCTCATTGCCCAGATCGAATACGGCATCATAGGGGCTGTTGTAGAACAGACCCAGGCAGTGAAAGTCCGGAGCCGAGGCCTTGAGGTAAAAAGGTATGTGCTTGTACATGGGCATGCCATTTGCGGCATCAAGACCTATGGAATCGCGCGGGCACAATCTGATGTGGCGGCCTTTTTTGTCCAGCGGGCCTGAAGCCTCGCCAAAGCCGTAGTAGTGATCATGCTCGTAATCAGCCGTGCTGTAGTGCAGCACCCTGCCCAGATGATCCTGCTCAAAGGAGCGGTTTTCCAGGGAGGAGTAGAAAACTTTGCCGTCCTGATCGCGCAGCGTCACCAGAGATCCATTGCGGCCCAAAGTCAGCTGCATGGTGGCTGTGGTAAAGACAAAGCCCTCTGCCGTTTCCTGATACTGCGGCCGTAGCGGCTCTACCCGCCGGCGCTCACCACTTAACAGATCATCGAGCTCATCATCCCAGGCGGTGGTGATCAGAGCATAGGAATGCTCAGCATATTTATTGTCAAATGACACGCGCAGCCGCACTATGTCGTCGCTTAAAAACCACAGCCTGGCGGTGGCGGCACAATTGGTGGTCAGGATGAAACTGCCGTCATCCCTGGCAGTCAGAGAGTTGAAGCTTTTTATCAGCATGGCGCTTCCTTATTGCCTTCATACGCAATCTTGTCTTGAAAATCTGCAGCCGCAGCAGTCAGTGTCGTCTGCGGCGGCGGCAGCTCTCCCCCGGCTTTAAAAGGAGAGCCCGGGGGCTCTCCTCTGGGGATTGCTGCAGTTTAAATCAAACCGAGCATTTCCGGCACGAACAGGGACAGCGCCGGGATGTAGGTTAAAGCCAGCAGAATGCCGATTAAGGTAATGAGATAAGGTATCAGCATCTTGGTAACTGCTTCAATGGAGGTGCGGGTAATACCGCAGGCTACAAAGAGCACCGAGCCTACAGGCGGGGTCATGGAGCCTATGCACATATTGAAGATGAGCACCACACCAAACTGCACACTGGACATGCCCAGGCTCTCGGCCATAGGCAGGAAGATCGGGGTGAAGATCAAAATGGCCGGGGTAATGTCCATGAACATGCCCACTATCAGCAGGATCACATTGATGAGCAGCAGGATCACATATTTGTTCTCGGATATGCTCATCAGACCCTCGGATATGGCATTGGGGATGCCGGAGTAGGCCATGACCCAGGACATGGCCGAGGAGGCTGAGATCAGGAACAGGATGATGCCTGAAGTGCAGGCTGAGCTCAGCAGGATCTTCATGAAGATTTTGAAGCTCATGCTTCTGTAGATAATGGACAGCACCAGGCAGTAGAGCACGCAGACGCCGGCACCTTCAGTGGCGGTGAACACGCCGCCCACAATACCGCCTATGACCACTACAATCAGCAGGAAGCTGGGCAGGGCATCCAGGGTGATCTTCAAAGCCTCGGAGAAGGGGACCAGACCGGTGGTGGGGTACTTGTGGCGGCGGGCATAGAAGTAAGCCACCACCATGGTGCCCAGACCCATCAGAATGCCCGGCACATAACCGGCCATGAACAGCGCGGATATGGACACGCCGCCTACCACCGTGGAGTACACGATGAAGGCCGAGGTAGGCGGAATGAGCAGACCGGTAGGCGCGGAGGCAATATTCACACAGGTGGCAAAGGCGGGGTTGTAGCCCTGCTCCTTTTGTATGGGGCTGATGGATGAGCCCATGGCGGAGGCGGCAGCCACAGCCGAGCCGGACAGGGAGCCGAACAGCATGTTGCCCAGGACATTGGTCTGAGCCAGGGAGCCGGGGCACCAGCCGCAGAAGATCTGGGCAAAGCGGATCATGCGCCTGGCTATGCCGCCATTGTTCATGATATTGCCGGCGAGAATGAACAGCGGTACGGCCAGCAGGGAGAAGCTTTCCACACCGGAGTTCATCTTCTGCATGGTAATGAAGATCACCTGATCCCAGCTTAAGGTGGACAGCGCGGTGACAAAGGAAGAGATAATGATGCTCACCGAGATCGGGCAGCCCAGAAACAGCAGGATGCCGAACACCACGAAGAGCATGATAGTGACTAAAGCTATGGACATGATTAGTCTCCTTGAGGAATTTCAGCGGCCTTTTCACCTACGGTCAGACCGGTAACGTCTTCATAGATATTGATGATCTGGGCAATCACAATCAGTACGCCGGCTATGGGACCCATGGCATAGACCAGGGAGCGCGGAATGCCCAGCAGGGCGGAGAATTCCTTCTGGGCAGATACGGCCAGCATGATGCCGCCGTAGATCATGATCACCACGGCCACCAGCAGGATCACCACATCCACTCCCACAGTCAGCCCTTTGCGCAGCGGCGGGCTGAAGCGGTCACGCACAAAGAGCAGGGCCATGTGCTCGCGGGTGGAGAAGGCATAGGCCGCGCCTATAAAGCCGGTCCAGATGAGCAGATAGCGCACAATCTCCTCGGTGAAGGCAGCCGGGCTGTTCAGAAAATAGCGGGTGAACACCTGATAGAGCACCAGACAGGTCATGGCAGTAAGCAGCACTGCACACAGTCTGGCCAGCACGTAATTCATGCCGGTTTTGAGTTTGCACATGATCTCGTACATTTTTATTCCTCCTGCAGGGATGCTATGGTGGTCAGCAGAGCCCTGACCCCGGGATACTCACTGCTGTAGCGTTCCAGCATTGGCGCGGTTGCCTGTCTGAAGGCATCCTTGTCTATGTCGGTCACAAAGGTGACGCCCATCTGCTCCTGCGCCTCCTTGACGGCAGCCTCCACGGCCTGCTCCCAGGCCACATTGTGCCAGGCGGTGGAGTTGGCGGCGGCTTCAATGAAAATCTGCTGATCTGCCGGGGCTATGGTGTCCCAGACCTTGGAGGAGATCACCAGGGCATCGGGGATCATGGCATGCTCGTCTTTGGAGTACACCTTGCAGATTTCACCATGCTTGCCTGTGGTCAGGGCAGTTTCATTGTTTTCCGTACCGTCTATGATGCCGGTCTGCAGCGAGGTATACACATCGCCGTAGCCCATGGCCACCGGAGTGCCGCCCATGGCATCGAGCATGTCGGTCTGGGACTGCATGTCCTGCACGCGGATCTTCAGACCGCGCAGATCAGCCGGGGTGCGTATGGGCTTGTTGACCGTATAGAAGGAACGGGAGCCTGAAGTGTAGTAGGTCAGGGTCATGAAGCCGTCATCATGGGTGGACATGAAGAAGTCGCGCATTTGCTGCGAGCCCATTACCTTGTAGAAGGAAGGCGTGTCATTGAACACGTAGGGCAGACCAAAGGTGTGATAACCCTCATTGTAGGTGGCCAGTATGGGTGAGGACACCTTGGTCATGGCAATCACGCCGGCCATGACCTGCTCCATGGACTCCGTTTCCGAGCCCAGCTGGGCGTTGGGGAAGATGCGGATCACCACGCGTCCCTCGGTACGCTCAAAAACCTCATCGGCAAAGCGCTTAATGGCCTGATGCACCGTGTGGGTTTCCGACAGGCCGTGGGAGAGCGTCAGCGTCAGCGGCAGCTGCGCCGTGGCGCTTTGGGAGTCAGCTGCACTCTGCGGCCCGCAGCCGCCGAGCAGCAGGGCGGCTGCCGCCGCGGCAGTACTCCACAGCAGCACGCGGTTGAATTTTGCAAACATGTATTTATCCTCCATAATCCTGTTACATACCTATCATGTCAAAGGGTTCAAATGAGACCACTACTTCATGGGAAGTTCTGACATAGGGGTATTTGATTTCCACCTGCCGGCGGGTCTGGCTGTAGTACCAGCCTGCGGAAGCAGCCTCAAAATGGCGGCGGTTTAGGATGTGCGGCAGTTCCCGGCCGTCCACGGTGACGTAGAAGGGGCACTTTTCCTTGTGGATGATCTCCAGCTTCATGCGCTCGAGGGCGCTGACATAGCTGCCTTCATAGTTGAAGTGAATGCGGGTGATCTCACCTGCCTGCACGTCTATGTGGGTCTTGAGATAATCGCCCTGCAGGTAATTTAAGGTGTCGCCGTCATCTTCATAGAGGGTGAACTCTGAGGACACATCAGGAGCCATTACCAGGCGCAGGCTCTTTTCATGCTGTGTGGCCAGATTGGTCAGAGCGTCGTCGGTAAAGGCCACTATGCCGCCTGAGCGCAGGAACATGGGGATGCTGTCCAGGGAGACCTCATAGTCCACCGTGCTGCCTCCGGCGTAGCGGCGGCCGTCCTTGAGATCATAAAAATCGGCACCCTGCGGGAAGTAAATGGGCTTGACCTTCTGGCCCTGATCCACCACATTGGCCACCAGCAGCGACGGGCCCACCATGAAGTTGAAGCTCTCGCCGTAGCAGGCAGCATCATCCTGGAACTCCATGAACAGAGGCTCGAGTATGGGCAGACCGCTTTCCCAGGCCCGCCGCTCCAGGGCGTAGAAGTAGGGAATCAGGCTGTAGCGCAGCTTGATGGCATCCAAAATCAGCTGCTTGGAGCCTGAGTACATCCAGGGCTCGGTTACCGTATTGTCCACATTGACTGAGTGAATGGAGAAGCGCGGCTGGAAGATGCCGTTCTGCACCCAGCGCACAAAGAGCTCCTCTTCCGGGGCCGGACCGTAGAAGCCGCCAATATCGCAGCCCTGATTGGCCACACCCGAAATACCCATGCCCAATATGGTGGGGATGTTGTATTTGAGGGTATCCCAGTGGGTAATATTGTCTCCGGCCCAGGTCTGGGCATAGCGCTGAATGCCGGCATGTCCGGATCTGCAGACTATGAAGGGACGCTTGTTGCCTGAGTTTTCGAGTATGGCTTCCTCGGAGATGTGGCAGAAGATATTGACCATGGCCGCCTTGATGTGGCCTATGGTGGTGCCGGCGCCCTCAAGATAGCAGCGGGCATCCTTGTCTACCAGGCTGTCGTATTCGCAATTGTCATTCCAGACTGAATTGGTGCCGTAGCTCAGCACATGCTCCGTGAGCTGCTCCTTCCACCAGGTACGGGTGCTTTCCCGGGTAAAGTCCATAAAGGAGCCCGGGCCGCCCCACCAGGAGCCTACAGCCGGTTCATCGCTGACGCTGTCCTTGACGAAAACATCGGCCTTGACCATGGCGGGGTAATCGGGATGGACCAGCAGAATGCCGGGCTTGACATTGGGGGTGACCACCACGCCTCTGGAGTTCATGGCATCAAGGAACCCAGCCGGATCGTGGAAACGCTCCTTATTCCAGACAAAGACGCAGCGCTTGAGACCTTCTGCGGTCTGCGCCGTGCAGTAGCCTGAGGAGAGCTGAAAGCCGTCTATGGGGAAGCCTTCCTCGCGGGTAGTGTCCACAAAGCCCACTATGGCCTTGTCGCAGTCGCGCGGCAGCTCGGCATAATACATGGACGAGCCCAGATAACCCAGGGCCTGGCGCGGCAGCAGGCAGGACTTGCCGGTGAGATCGGTGTAGCGCTGCACCACTTCCTTAACAGAGGGACCGTGGATTAAGAAGAGATCTATGTCACCGCTGTCGGTACGGTAACGGCTGTGGCGCTTCCAGTAGTTGCTCTTCTCCCGTCCCATGTCAAAATCGCATTCGGCTGTGTTGTGGTAGAAGTAGCCGGTGGCCAGATGGGTGTGGTGATTGAGCTTGATGTAGAAGGGAATATGCTTGTACAGGGAATCGGTTTCTTTGGCATTGTAGCCCATGGCGTCGGTGGGACGCATCACCATGTATTTTTCTTTCTTGTCCAGCTCGCCGCTCTTTTCGCCAAAACCAAAGAAGGAATCATCGGCCTCGATCTCGCTGGTGTGGATGCGGCGGTGATTGCTGTCCTCCATGTAGGCCAGATCCACAATATCGGCATGCAGCAGCCGCCCTTCCTCATCGAAAACAGAGATCTTAAAGGGGCTCTTGTCTATTACCACCTTCAGGCGGCGGCCCCTGATCACAAAATGGGCTTCATCGGAGGCGGCATCATCAAGGGATGAAGGAGCAACCTGCACCCGGCGGCGGTATTTCTTCATCAGGGGATCGGCCAGATCATCCCAGGCCGTCATGATCAGGGAGTAGGAGCACTCCTGGAAATCACCGTCAAAACCGGCGCGGATGCGCAGGATGTCGTCAGTTAGAAAATAAAGGCGCAGAGTGACCGCATTGGTGACTATTTCGTAGTAAGAGTCACGCTGGATCACTGCCCTGGCAGTTCTCGCTATCAGCATAAAATCACACTCCTTTTGCAGAAAAGCTTCGGTATACCGGTATACCAGTATTTTCTTGGTAAGAATTTTATGCTGTAAGCGCTGCGGCGCGATAATCAAATCTTGACCAGATCAGCTCTATATTCAACAAATATTGCTGCACCATGCAAAATAGGAGCTGGCTCACATTATTGGGCAAAAATAATGGAGCTGCCGCCGCGGGTGGGGAAATGCCCTTATTTATGCGATTTGCGGCCGCAGGCTGCGGCCTGATTTTCAAAAAGGGGAAAACAGCGCGGCACAAAGGGCAGCTGGCAGGCGGCAAAAAACAGCAATCAGCAGGCAGGTGTACTGACTGCCGTTCCCGGGGAGCAGGGCCTGCCGGGGCCGGACGGCTGTGTTGATCATACTCACAAATCCCAAAATCAAAGAGCCCTGTATTTTGGTTTTCTATTGTTTTGCCCCGTTAAAGCGCCTAAAATCAACATAAAACAAATTATAAAACAATGTATATGCTACGGGAGTACACAATGGCAAATCGCATTATTCTCAACCAGACTTCTTATCATGGCCGGGGAGCCGTCCGGGAAATAGCCGCTGAAATCAAGGGCCGCGGCCTGCAGCATGTGCTGCTCTGCTCCGATCCTGATCTGGTGAAGTTCCAGGTCACAGCCAAAGTCATGGCAGTGCTTGATGAAGCCGGCATAGCCTATACCCTCTATGACAATATCAGACCCAATCCCACCATAGAAAATGTGCAGACCGGCGTGCGCGCCTATCAGGAAGCCGGAGCTGACTGCCTGGTGGCTGTGGGCGGCGGCTCTTCCATTGACACCGCCAAAGCCATAGGCATCATAGCCGCCAATCCGGAATTTGCCGATGTCAAGAGCCTGGAGGGTGTGGCTCCGACCAAATATCCCTGCGCTCCCATCATAGCCGTGCCCACCACTGCCGGCACCGCCGCCGAGGTCACCATCAATTACGTCATTACCGATACTGACGGCAGCCGCAAGTTTGTCTGCGTCGATCCGCATGATATTCCTGTAGTGGCCGTGATCGATCCGGACATGATGGACTCCATGCCCCGGGGACTTACCGCCGCCACCGGCATGGATGCCCTGACCCATGCCATAGAGGGCTACACCACCAAAGCCACCTGGGCCATGACCGATATGTTCCACCTGCGGGCCATAGAACTCATAGCCAAACATCTGCGCGCCTCGGTGGCCGGTGAGCCTGAGGGCCGGGAGGCCATGGCGCTGGCGCAGTATCTGGCCGGCATGGGCTTTTCCAATGTGGGGCTGGGCATAGTGCACTCCATGGCTCATCCGCTGGGCGCCCTGTACAACACCCCGCACGGAGTGGCCAATGCCATTATTCTGCCTACAGTAATGGCCTACAATGCTCCCTTCACCGGCAGCCGCTTCAAGGATATAGCCGAGGCCATGGGCGTGGATACCAGCGGCATGAGCGTGGAGGAATACCGCGCCGCCGCCGTGGAGGCAGTGCGGCAGCTGTCGCGTGATGTGGGTATTCCGCAGGATCTCAAGGCCATAGTCAAAGAAGAGGATTTGGACTTCCTCGCCCAGTCTGCCTTTGCCGACGTCTGCACCGGCGGCAATCCGCGCGATACCTCTCCTGAGGAGATCAAGGAGCTCTACCGCTCTCTGCTGTAAAAAATGTCTGCTGCCGGGTCTGCCGCAGGGGCGGCCCGGCTTGGTGACGGCGTTCCGTGCTTTGTTATGCCGTGCTCTCCTGTGGAAGGGAGCCGGGCAGGGGAGATTTTTTCCGGCGTCATAACCTGCAGCATGTCTAAGACAAGTGGCATTTTGTTATGATCATCATCACATACAGGAAAAAAGATTTTTTGCTGGAGATACCATGCTCGCACTGGAGCGCAAACAATTTATTATCGATCGCCTCAAGAGGGATCGTAAGGTTTATGTTTCCCAGCTCAGCCGGGAACTGGCAGTCACTGAGGAAACCATCAGGCGCGACCTCAAGGAGATAGAAAAACGCGGTATAGCCGTGCGCAGTCACGGCGGCGCCATGCTCAATGAGGGCACTATCCTCCAGACTTTCGCCGAGCGGGAAACAGTCAATCATGATTTAAAGCTCAAAATTGCCCACTGTGTGCAGGATTTCATCCACAGCGGCATGATCATCATGGTAGATGCCTCGACCACCACCAAGATGGCCATAGAGGCTGTGGATCCCCAAAAAGAGCTGACCATTATCACCAATTCCTATTCCCTGATTGCCGATTTGTCGGACAAACCCAATCTGCGCTTTATAGCCACCGGCGGGGAGTGCTGCGGTCCCTATAAAGCCTATGTAGGCAGCGATGCCCTCAATACCATACGCCGCTACAATGTAGATCTGGCCATCCTGGGCTGCCACAGCCTGTCGCTGGAATGCGGTTATATGGAGTCCAATCAGCTCGAGGGTGACGTCAAGTACGCCATGTCCCGCCAGGCCAGGCAGACCGTGGAGGTAGCCGATCACACCAAGTTCAACCGCCGCTCCTTTGCCAATGTGCTGGCCTTCAGCGATGTGGACGTGCTGGCCACAGATGAAAGACCAGATCAGGCCTGGCTTGATTACTTTGCCGCGCACAAGCTCAAACTGGTCTATCCAGGAGTGGAAGACGGCAGCGCTCAGAGCGAGTCTGAGCCGGTGATCTGATTTTTCGGCTCCCATCTCACCTGCGCTGCGGCACGGCGCAGGCCTTGCCTCTCTTTTTTCCTGTTTGTTTTGTCCTGATCTGCAGCTGCAGATTGTCATTTCAGGCCTGTGGGGTCTGCCTTATTCCCTGTGGGCTGGCGTGGCAGGTGATCTTACCTGCCCGGCTACTTCCCTCCTCTGCGGCCGTCTGCCATCTCACATCTTCCCACTTTATTCAGCTTGTTTTTCTGTGTGTTTTCTGCTGCCTTGCTGCGCTGTTTTTCCTGGGGATTGATCAGATCTGTGGTGTTGATTTGTGTTGATTTTTGATAAAAACACAAATCAGCAGCTGTCTGCCGTCCCTCTCCTTTTGCCTTCTTTTAGCGCTTAAATACCGGATAAATACAGAAAATTTCTTTTTTCCAGAAAAATCTGGCAGGATATACAGCCATGCGAAAGCCAAATAAAACAAAATCATTTTTTGTGTTTTTGTTAATTTTGTGATCATTATTAAAAAATGTTGTTTTGAGTTTGAATATACTGGCACCCAGAAGGAAAAACCACATAATTCAACTTTAGGGAACGGACAAACGCAATGAAAACCACATACTATCTGGCTGTAGACATTGGTGCCTCCAGCGGCAGGCACATCCTGGGCAGCCTGGATGCTGAGGGACACATTCAGCTTGAGGAAGTGTACCGCTTCCCCAACGGGGTGAAGGAACGCGGCGGCCATCTGACCTGGGATCTTCAGGAGCTGGCCTCTCAGATCATTCGTGGTATGCAGCGCTGTGCGGAAATAGGAAAAATTCCTGCTTCCATGGGCATAGATACCTGGGGCGTAGATTATGTGCTCCTCGATGCAGACGATAAGCTGGTAGGTGACAGCTATGCCTACCGCGACAGCCGCACCTCAGGCATGGACAGCCTGGTTTTTGCCCAGGTGCCGCAGGAGGAAATATACAGGCGCACCGGCATTCAGCACCTGATTTTCAACACCATTTTCCAGCTGTATGCCGACCTCATACAGCAGCCGGAAAATCTGGCCCGCGCCCGCAGCTTCCTGATGGTGCCTGATTATCTGAACTTCCTGCTGACCGGCAGAAAGCTCAATGAGTACACCAATGCCACCACCACCTCGCTGGTCAATCTGCAGACCGGCTCCTGGGATGTGGAGCTGCTGCAGCGCCTGGGACTGCCTGCGGAGATTTTCTCCGATTTAAGCATGCCCGGCACCTCAGTAGGCGCTCTGCTGCCGGAGATTGCCGGGCAGGTAGGGTTCAATCTGGAAGTAGTGCTGCCGGCCACCCACGACACCGGCTCTGCCGTAATGGCCAAGCCGGGCAATGACGATGACAGCATGTATTTAAGCTCCGGCACCTGGTCTCTGATCGGCATGGAACTCAAGACCCCGCGGGCTGATGAGGCTGCCCGCCGCAGCAATTTCACCCATGAAGGCGGCTATGACAAGCGCTACCGCTTCCTGAAGAACATCATGGGTTTGTGGATGATGCAGAACGTACGCCGGGAGTTCAACAACAAATACAGCTTTGCCGAACAGTATGAGCAGGCCCGCTCGGCCATAGCCTTCCCTTCCCGGGTGGATGTAAACGATGAGATGTTTCTGGCTCCGCCCAGCATGGTGGAAGCCGTGCGTGAGTACTGCCGCCGCAGCGGACAGCAGGTGCCGCAGACTGACGGCGAGCTGCTCTCCTGCATTTATCACAGCCTGGCGCAGTGCTACCGGGAGCGGGTGGAGGAACTGGAGGCTCTGGCCGGCCGGCCGCTGGGTGCCCTGCACATCATAGGAGGCGGCTGTCAGGATCAGCTGCTCAATGCCCTCACGGCAGCTGCTCTGGGCCGTCCGGTTTATGCCGGCCCGGTGGAGGCCACGGCCATAGGCAACATTATCTGCCAGATGATAACCGCCGGCGTGTTTGCCGATTTGGCTCAGGCCCGCGACTGTGTAGCCGCCTCCTTTGATGTCAGGGAGGTGCAGCCTGAAGGCTGACGGCAGCAGGCACCACTGAGCACAGGATTTTTAAGTTACCGCCGGAAATTTTTCGGCATACCAGGGAAATTTTGCAACAACACAAGGAAAGAAACCATGTCTGTTTACACTGATGCCAAAGAACAGTTTGCCGCCTGGGGCGTGGACGTTGAAGCCGCCGAACAGGCTCTGGATAAAGTACGCATTTCCATGCACTGCTGGCAGGGTGATGACGTACTGGGCTTTGACTCCGAGGAGCTGACCGGCGGTATAGCCACCACCGGCAATTATCCCGGCCGTGCCCGCAATAAGGACGAGCTGATGGCCGACATAGCCAAGGCTTATTCCCTCATTCCGGGCAGGCACAAGCTGAATCTGCATGCCTCCTACCGCATCACCGATGAGAAGGTGGATCGCGATGCCCTGGAGCCGCAGCATTTTGCCGCCTGGGTGGATTTTGCCAAGGAGCAGGGGATAGGTCTTGATTTCAACCCTACCTTCTTCTCTCATGCCAATGTTAAGGACAACATGACCCTGTCCAGCCCGGATGAGAGCATACGCAGCTTCTGGATTGAGCACGGCAAACGCTGCCGCAAAATTGCTGCTTATTTTGGTAAGGAACTGGGGATTACCGCTCTGGACAACATTTGGATCCCGGACGGTTTCAAGGATGTTCCGGCCGACCGTATCACCCCGAGACTGAGACTGAAGGACTCTCTGGATCAGATCCTGGCAGATCACTATGACAGAGAATACCTTGAGGATTCCGTGGAAGGAAAAGTCTTTGGCATCGGTGTGGAATCTTACACAGTCGGCTCGCATGAATTTTACACCAATTATGCAGCCCGCAATGACCTGGTTCTGCTTCTTGACACCGGTCACTACCATCCCACTGAAGTAGTGTCCGACAAGATCTCCGCCTATGCGCCCTTCAACCGCAAGCTGGCCCTCCACGTCAGCCGCCCGGTACGCTGGGACTCCGATCATGTAATCAAGCTCGACGACGAGCTCAAGGAACTCTCCCGTGAGCTGGTCACCTGCAATGTCCTCGACCGCACCTTCATTGGTCTGGACTTCTTTGACGCCAGCATCAACCGCATAGCCGCCTGGGTCATAGGCGTGCGCAACATGCAGAAGGCCCTGCTGCTGGCTCTGCTCGCTCCCAACGCCGCCTGGTTGAAGCTGCAGGAAACCAATCAGCTCACCGAGCTGCTGGCCCGCCTCGAGGAGTTCAAGACCCTGCCGTTTGGCGCCGTGTGGGATCACTTCTGTGAAACCCACAATGTGCCCACAGGCATGAAGTGGTTTGAGCAGGTGCAGGCCTACGAGCGCGATGTGCTGTCCAAGCGCGGCTAATCCACGGCATTACTACTGCAAAAACACATAGGGGGCAGGGGACAGACCACAGATCTGCCGCCTGCCTGCCCCCAAAAATCGGAACCAAGAAGCAGACTGCTGCGGCAGTACGCCCGCAGTCTGCACCATAAGAGAACAACATCATGAAAATTACCGACGCATCTTTTATGCAGGGTTTTATCCGTCTGACTGCAGATGCCTGGCTCAAGGGCTGGCACGAGCGCAATGGCGGCAACCTGACCTACAGAATCCGTCCTGAGGAAATAGCAGAGGTTACCTCTTTTCTGCAGGAGCCTGCCTGCTGGCGGGATATAGGCATAGCCGTGCCCGAGGTGGCCGGAGAGTATTTCCTGGTCACCGGCACCGGCCGCTTTATGCGCAATGTGCAGCTCTCTCCTGCTGAGAACATTGGCATTATCAAAGTGGATGAGAAGGGTGAGCAGTACGCCGTGGTGTGGGGACTGGAAAATCCTGCCGGCCGTCCCACTTCCGAGCTGCCTACCCATCTCAAGGCCCATGCCATTAAAAAGACCCTGACCCAGGGTGCCAACCGCGTGATTTATCACGCCCATCCCACCAACATCATTGCCCTGACCTTTGTGCTGCCGCTCAATGACCGTGAATTCACTCATGAGCTGTGGGAAATGGCCACCGAGGATGCCGTGGTCTTCCCCGAGGGCGTGGGTGTGGTGCCCTGGATGGTGCCTGGCGGTGCCGCCATAGCCGAGGCCACAGCCAAACTGATCGAAAAGTACAACCTGGTGGTCTGGGCTCATCACGGCATGTTCGTGTGCGGCAGGGATTTTGATGACGCATTTTCCAACATGGATACGGCTGAGAAGGCAGCTGAGATCTGTGTCAAGGTGCGCTCTATGGGCGGCAAGAAGCAGACCATTACCGATGCCAACTTAAAGGAACTGGCCCGCGACTTCAAGGTCACCCTGCCGGCTGACTTCCTGAACTGACGCAGCAGCGGCAGCCGCAGAGGCTGCCCTTTAGTGGAGTAAAATTCATGTCAAACGCCAATAATGCAAGTCCCTGGAAAAGGACTATTTTAGCTGCCATGACCAGCTATATCGACGCCGGCTCCATAGTGGCCGGTGCCGCCGGCCTTAGTCTGTGGCAGGCATATCTGGGTATGGACGGCTTTCAGATGGGTCTGCTGGCCGCCCTGTCCTCCAATGCCGCTTCCGCCGCAGTAGGCGCCCTGATCGGCGGCCGCATCTGCGACGCCTACGGCCGCAAGTTTGTTTACACCTATGACCTGCTGGTTTACATAGTGGGCATGCTGCTCATAGTGTTCGGCGTCAACTATGCCATGCTGCTGACCGGCTATATCATAGTTGGTCTGGGTGTAGGTGCCGACATTGTGGCTTCCTGGACCCTGATTGCCGAGCAGGCTCCCGCCAAGGAGAGAGCGCGGCACTGCGGTTCGGCGCAGTTTGCCTGGGCACTGGGACCGGCGGTGGTGCTGATTATTTCAGCCTACGTCAATACCTGGGGTCTGATCGGCAACCGTCTGGTATTTGCCCACCTGATCCTGATTGCCGTCTGGGTCTGGTATCAGCGTCTGAGAATGCCTGAGTCCGAGGACTGGAAGAAAGCCCGTGATCACGAGCGTCAGCTGATTGCCGAAGGCAAGCTGAAGAAGATGACCTACCGCGAGCTGCTGAGCAATGCCGTGAACTTAAAGAGCGTGATCTTCCTGATCTGCGTGTACTCCATCTGGAACCTGTGCGCCAGCACCTGGGGCTTCTTCATGCCGTACATCTTTGAGAACGTGGCTCATCTGTCCAACTCCATGTCACAGCTGATGAGTGTGGGCTCCTTTGTGCTCTCCATCTGCGGTACCTTCTTCATCTTCATGAAGTTCGGCGACCGTATTCCGCGCCGTCTGATCTACTTTGTCATAGGCGGCATCTATGTGGTGGCCTGGTCTGTGTGGATCCTGCCTCCTGAGAGCCTGGCTTCCTGGATGCTGGCCGTGTTCGTGATTTTCGCCGGCATCAACAACGGCTCCGGTCAGCAGGCCTTCTATCAGCTGTGGTCCTCTGAGCTGTTCCCGACCAAGTATCGCGCCACCGCCCAGGGCCTGACCTTCTTCTTTACCCGTACCATTTGTGCCGTCTGGGTGTTCCTCGCCCCGATCATCATGGAGACTTTGGGCTTCCGTTACGCCGCCATGCTGATGACCTGCTTTGCTGCCATCAGCTGGATCGTGGGCTCCATTTTCGCTCCCAAGACTCAGGGCAAGACCCTGCAGGAGATCGAAATCGAGCGTTACGGCAAACAGGTGGAATAAGGTCTCATACAGTCAGCTTAAACCCAAAGGAGCATAAAGAAGATGGAAAGATTTGCCTGGAAGGCCCGGGTATATGGCGGGACCACGTGACCGATCGAGATCACACTTTTGTCCCAGTCTAAATTATGCTCTTCGGCAGATGCCGGATCCGCTCTTTAAAAATTTGTGA
>CAYRIZ010000002.1:41517-92111 GCA_964424565.1 uncultured Enterobacterales bacterium | reverse complement strand
GTAGTTTTAAAAAATTTAAAAATTCTAGATGCTTTCAGTGCGCGATCTTGGAGGACTGTGCATTTCCTGTCCCGCAAACCGCGCCGATCGCGTTATCATTTGGGGCTGCAGCCTTGTTTTGAAATTTCAAGCTTGTTTATTATGGCCAGAACAGTAAGAAGCAAATACAGCGAAATTAACTCCAAAATCAAAGAAGCAGAGCAGGCTCTGCTGCCGGGACTGGCTGAAGGCACTGCCGGAACGGTGGATCCTGCCGCAGCGCTCAGCCGGGCGCAGGCTTATGAAAGCGTGCTGATGCAGTTTGGGGCGCTGAACTTTAAAAAACGTTTTAAGCTGCTGACGCAGGAAAAGCTGGTGCAGCCTCTGGATCATGCCCTCTACTGGTATTACATAGCGCAGGAAAACGGCTATATAGTCAAAGACAAATTACAGCAGCTGATGCAGCTGGGCTTTGCCCTGGAGGCTTACGCGCATCAGAATTTTTATCAGCGAATGCAGCAGGGGCTGCAGGATTTGACCCTCAATCTGTCCGGCAGAAAACCGCTGTCCTTAAACACTGAGGCTTATCTGGCATGGTTTTTTGCGGCCATGAATGACAGCACAGCCGACAGCTCCTCTCATTTTGCCTGGCAGAAGCCGGCCGGCTCACATCTGCGGATTTTAACCCGCTGCGGCCTGCAGACGGGAGAGACGCCGGGCATCATCTCAGATGAACCTCCCACGGCTGAAGATACTCCCTACATCACGCCGCTTTTTTCCTATCTGCTGGCCAGGCAGCTTAAGGAGCCGGGCAGTCTGGGACCGCTGGCCGACAAATATCTGCATCTGGGGCTCATGGAGAAGTGTGCGGAGCATAATCTGCAGGGGCATGAGGCGGATTATGAGTGTCTGTTTAATCTGCCCCTGCCGGCTGATCTCGATTCCCTGCCTGATTTGGTCAGCAGCGAATATACCTTTATGACCTCCTTGTGCGAGGATTATGTGGAATATGCCGCTCAGATCCTCAGTCAGCATTACCTGGCCCGGTTCGTCCATCATGCCTTTATCCCGGGCATGCCGGCGCAGGCCTCCTTTATGATAGGTATGTCCTACTTGTACGGCAGCGGTCTGCCCTGTGACCGGGATGCAGCCCGCTCCTGGCTGGCTTATGCCTCCTCCCTGGGGCATCCGGCCGCACAGTATGCCCTGCTGCTGTTTTTCAAACCGCTGCATGCCGGGATGCAGGGGATGGCAGAAAATCAGGCCGCCGAATATGCCGTAGTCTGTGCCAGGGCCCTGGATAATTTCCTGCAGATCATGGCCGCCTGCGACTGCTCTGCCTGCAGTATAGATTTTTATGATAAAGCCGGCTCTTCCTGGTTTTACTCTCTGCTGTACAACGCCCTGTCGGCCAGACTGCAGCAGCAGTCACTCTCTGCTCTGGAGCTTCCTGAAGCATACCTGGATGAAGACAGCCTGTGGCATGAAGCCGCCCGGGTGCTGGAGCAGGAAAATATAGAGCTGAGCGCCAATGAACTGTCTGCCCTGCTTTCCCTGATCGGGGTGATTCTGCTGCACAGCGACGGGGAGGCCATGCCTGTGCTGCATTTCCTCTGCATGACCCTGGCCCTGCGCGCCGGGGAGTGCGGCATAGCGGTAGAAAACCCGCAGTTTGGGATATTTCTGCAACAAAAAGGCCTGCAGCAGGAACTCTCTTTGTCCCAGAGGAATATTCTGCACTATGCCGGCTGTTATCTGGAGGCCGGCCTCAGCTGCGGCAGTATACCTGCCGTGGAATGTGCCCTGTCCTGTCTTACCGCCGGCAAGCCGGTCTGTCTTGATGAAGATCGTCTGATCATTGCGGCGGCAAAGCTGGCTGCAGCAGGCCACGGCCTGGCCGCCTCTGCCCTGTATGAGCTGCAGCCGCAGCAGATGCAGCCTGAGCAGCTCGGGCTGCTGATCCGGCAGGCGGCGGCCATGGACAGTCCGCAGGCGGCGCTCATTGCGCTGCGGCAGCGGGAGTTTAAGCTGCAGGATCATGAGCGCCTGGAGCTGGCCCGCATGGTATATGACAGTGGCGGCAGCGGCGGCTGTGCCGAACTGGCCCTGGCTCTGGCTGCAGCCGAGCCGCAGACGGCCAAAACCCTGGCTGAGCTGGCGCAGTTTCAGGGCAGCAGTCAGCGCTGCCGCAAGCTTATAGACGACCACACCGTACAGCCGCTGCCTTTTATGCAGCTGATCCTGCAGCATGAGCGCCTGGCGCAGCGCGGCGATCAGCAGGCCTGCCGCTTTATGGCCGCTTTGTACTTTACCGGCTGCGTGCTGCCGGCCAGTTACGGCATGTGCTCCTACTATCTGCAGCTGGCCGCCCGCAGCGGCAGGGCAGAAGATCTGCAGATAAGCTGGGCGGTGAGCGACAAACCGCAGCAGCTGCTGGCCGACAGCAAAACCTTTCAGGCCAGGGCCGGCACCAGTCTGTCGGCGCTGCAGCGGCGGCTGCGTCCCCTGGAGTTCGGCACCGCCTTCCGAAATCAAATGTATGAGAGCGTGGGACTGCTGATGGAGGCTCTGGACGGCGAAAGCTGGCTGGAGCAGGAGCTTTTCTATCAGATGCTGACCCAGTCGCTGGCCGAGCAGCAGCCCGAGCAGCTCAGCATGTTTGTGGCCCAGGAAGGCAGCGAATTTTTCCTGATCACCGATCGCGGCCGCCGCCGGCTGGTCACGCCGCTGTTTTATATACATCAGCTGCAGGCGGTGGTGGACAGTCCGGCCTGTACCCTGACCACCGCCGACTGCCTGCCGGGGCGGCAGGTGCATCTGGAGACCCTGCAGCAGGCCCTGGTACTGAAAAAAAGCCGTCATCCGCTTTATAATCTCTCTTTGGCACAGCTGGCACTGCGTCCGCTGCTGCACCGCCCTGATCTTAAGCTGGCCCGGCAGTATCTGCTGCGGGCGATCAATGGCGGGCAGGGCCTGGCGGCGCTGTATTTCTACAGCAACTGGGATCTGGTCTCCGGCACGGATTTTCCTGAATCCTCTGCTGAGGCCTACAGTGCCAGGCATGATTTTGTAACCTTTACCGCATTAAGCACAGGAATAGCCTGAAGATGCAGTATTTACTGAAAATTAATCTGCAGAGCGCCGCAGTCTGGCGCCTGGTGGCTCTGGACGGCAGCTGCAGTCTGGCGCAGAGCGCTGAAATCATCGCCCGGGCTTTTGCCTATGCTCCCGGGGAACGTTTCTTTGAGGCCGGCGGGGTGCAGTACCGCGCCGGGCAGAACGGCACGGCCGCCGTACCGGCGGAGCTGCAGCCTTTTGACAGCCTGCAGCTGCAGGAGGGCATGAGTTTTGGGTTCAGGCCTTATGCCGCAGGTTTTGTGCATCAGGGGCAGGTGATGCGCTGCGAGGAGCATCTCTACTGCCTGATGCCTTCCTGTCTGGTGGGATCAGGCCTGGTGCCGCCTGAGCTGGCCGCAGATGAGGAGGGACTGGCCCGTTATCTGGAGGCCGATGAGGCGCAGAGTTTGGATCTGCGCACCTGCAACCAAAGTATTCGTGCCTATGCCGAGACCCTGAAGAAAAAACAGGATCTGGCGCTGCATTTTGTCCACTGCTGATCCTGCTTTTTTTCTCCTGCCGTCCCGCCGGGTGCACCAATATAAGGCACTATCCACTGCGGGGCGGATCTGCTCCTTTCTGGCTTAGACAAGCGCTTTGCCGCGCCCTCATTCTTGTGATCTGATCGCATTCAGCGCATAATGTGCGCCACAGGGAGACTGCTGATGCTGCCCTTACCGGCCACGGCAGTTTGTGCCCAGGGAAATTACCCTTTTCCCGGGGGTTGTCGCCGGACCGGACCTGATCTGTAAGTCCGCGGTCCCTTGATGCCGCTGAGCTGACCTGCTCTGCCTGGCTGATTATCCCTGCAGCGTATGTTTTGAGATCGAATTTACTTAAGCCTATGCTTAAGGGAGATGTTATGAGCGGCAGTTTGTTGTTTTGTATCTGCCTTGCATATTTTGTTGCAGCTTATTTTATTTACGGCGGATTTTTAAAGCGGGTATTTGCCCTGGATCCTTCCCGTCCCACTCCGGCCCACACCTGCTATGACGGCATAGATTTCGTGCCTACCCCGCGTATAGTTCTGTTCGGGCATCACTTTGCCTCCATCGCCGGCCCCGGTCCCATAGTAGGACCCATCATGGCCGCCTATTTCGGCTGGCTTCCGGCCTTAATCTGGATTTTAATCGGCTGCGTCTTCGTCGGCGCCTTCCATGACTTTGCTGCCCTGACCCTTTCCGTGCGCAACAAAGGCAAGTCCATTTCCTCCATCATGGAGCGCCTGATGGGCTTTTCCGGCCGGCAGATCTTTTTGGTCTTCTGCCTGGCCTGCCTGGTGCTGATCGTAGCCATTTTCACCCTGCTGATTGCCGGCATGTTTGCCGCTATCCCGGCTGTGGCCACCGCCTCGCTCATCTTTATTACCATGGCTCCGGCCTTTGCCTTCTGCACCAACAAGCTGGGGATCAGCCTCAGAAACGCCTCGCTGGTTTTTGTGCCGCTGGTATTTTTAACCGTGGTGGTGGGCAATGCCCTGCCTCTGGATTTAACCGCCATGGGCCTGTCCATGCAGGAGTCCACCTATTTGTGGATTGGCGTGCTGGCCGTGTATATTTTTGCCGCCTCCGTGGTGCCTGTACAGTGGCTGCTGCAGCCTCGCGATTATTTAAACTCCTATCTGCTCTACGGTATGCTGCTGCTGGGCTTTGTGTCCATTTTGGTATACAACCCGCAGATTAATCTCTCCTCCTTCAACGGCTGGGAGGCGGTGACCGCTGACGGCAGCATGACCTCCATGATCCCGGCACTGTTCATCTTCATTGCCTGCGGTGCCTGCTCGGGTTTCCATGCCCTGGTAGCCTCCGGCACTACCTCCAAGCAGATCAACAATGAAAAGGACATAGTGACCATAGGTTACGGCAGCATGATAGTAGAGGGTGTGCTCGGCGTGATGGCGCTGGTGGCCGTCATGGCCATGGATCAGGCCACCTTTACCGAGCTGGGCAAGAATCAGCCCATGGCCTTTGCCACCGGCATTGCCTCCTTCTCCGCTGCCCTGGGTATTCCGGAGAACTATGCCCGTGTCTTCATCTCTCTGGCCATTTCCGCCTTTATGATGACCTCGCTGGACACCGCCACCCGTCTGGCCCGCTTCCTGTGGCAGGAGGTCTTTATGCCGCGGCAGTACAAGCCGGCCCGTCTGGGTGAGGAACTGGTGGAAATAGAGAACAAGCCTGAGCTGCCGGCCTGGCGCAAGGTGATCACCAATCCCTTCCTGGCTGCCTTCATCATTGTGGGTGCTTCCATACTAATGGCCCTTTCCGGCTCCGCTGCCTCCATCTGGCCCATATTCGGTGCTTCCAATCAGCTGATGGCCGCCCTGACCTTCCTGGGCATTACCCTCTATCTGCTGATGAAGAACAGCAAGTGGTATCTGGCCTTTGTGCCCATGATCTTCATGATGGTGATGAGCCTGTGGGGCATAGCACAAATAGTGCAGCAGCAGTGGGGACAGAGCCTGGTGCTGGTCTTCTCCGGCAGCTTCCTGTTTGTAATGGCTATACTGATGGTGGCCCTGGGCATTTCCATCATGGTTCAGCATCTGCGTCTGCTGCGTCAGGGCACGCACTCCATGCAGATGGATTAATCCTCATGCTCTGAGGCTGCAGCCTGCAGCCTCAGAGACTGAGACACGGCCTGCTTTGCCCGCTTGGGGAGCAGGCTGTTTTGTGTCCGCCGGCGGGGCTTGTTTTTTTGCGGGACGGCCTGCAGAATAGGGGGAAAAATCTTCAGGAGCAGACTATGCAGGGCGTGATCAGCGCAATCAACTTCATTGATCAAATAGGGATGCTGCAGTGTGAGGACGGCAGAGCTATAGGCTTTGCCCGGGAAGGGCTGGAGGAGCCTGAGCTCTTTGATTTTCTCATGCTCAATACCCGGGCTGAATTTACCCTGAATGAGGCCGGCAAAGTGCGTTCCCTCCGGCCTGAACAAACAGCCACCGCCGCCGATGACCGCAGCTATGAGCTGCCTTCTGAGGTGAGTTTTGAAAAAGGCCATTTGCGCGACGGCTATGAAATCCTCGATGTGGGCAAGATCCGCCTGAGCCGTACCACCAGGGTGCGGCAGCGTTCCTACGTGGAGCTGGCCTCACTGTGCCGCTCCCTGGGCGGCAATACCCTGCTGGAGGTGCAGGAGCGCAGTCAGCAGCGTACGGCCATGGGCTATGCCTTTGTCTATTACACCGTCACCGGTTTTGCCGCAGCCGCCGGCCGGCCGGTGTCTGGCGGCGGTACCAATGCCAGCGAGCTGCTGCAGAGCCTAAATCACCGTGAAATCAGGCGTATAGGCGCCCGCTATGAAAACAAGGCTGCCGGCAAAATAGCCCTGCGGCTGACCGGGGCTATACTGCTGGGCATCTTTGCGCTGGGTTTTGTGCTGTCTTTGCTTTTTCAGTCTCCTTTCTAAGCCGGCCCGGGGTCCCCGGGTACTGCTGACAGCAGTCAGCGTCCGTGGTATAGTAGGCTAACTTGAGTTAGCTATGGCTTATCGGAGGGTACATGGCAAAGTTTATTTTATTTGTAGTTGTAATCTGTGCCGCTTACCTGTTTTTCTGCGGCATCAGAAGGGCGCTGCGTGCCATCAGTGGCAGGGAGGGCGGCTGCGGCTGCGGGGAGGATCACTGCACCTGCGGCAGCACTGACAGTGACAAACTGCCAAATAAGCACAAATCCTGCTGCGACAAAAAGCAGTAGCCTTTGATGCGGGCCGGCTGCGGCCTTTTGCTGAAAAAACAGCGTGCATCGCACTTGAAAAATGGACTTTGGGATATTATGTTCAAAATTAAAAGCAGAAACAGCAGGTGTAATCTGAGGGCGTAATTTTGCAAGAGCAGAATCCACAATACGAAATTGGCAACCTCTCCGAAGAGACGCTGCGCAAACTCGAAGAGAGCGGTTTGCGCATGACTGTGCAGCGGCGGCATATCATAGATATCCTGATGCGCAGCAAATGCACCTCACCCAAGGAATTGTGGTATGAAGCCAAGGAGTATGTGCCTGATTTGGGCATTGCCACCGTCTACCGGCTGATCAACCGCCTGGAGCAGATAGGGGTATTGTCCAAATCCCGCAATCTGGGCATGTGCCCGGTGCAGCCGGAGCTGGGCCACATTCACGATGTCCGCGGCAGAAAGCTGACGGTAAGCGACAATCTCAAACTGTCCAATATCATACGCCTGGGTCTGATTTCAGCAGGTGTAATCGGGGTCAACAATTCCATACAGCTGACCTTGAACGGCGAAAAAATCAACGTCACCGTAATCAATTAAATCCGGATCTCTTAGCCGCCTGTGCGGCGGTATTTTGCGTAGTCAGTCCCGATACGCATGTTGCTGCAGATTAAGTCCCTGCAGCTGCAGTTCATAATAAATGCGGTGCTCCACCGGGCACCGGACAGTCCAAAAATCAGAAAGGAGGAAGTGTCCTGATTTCTGTTTTCCCAAAGCAGAAAGAAGGGCCTTTGAGCTTATGACGCAATCAAATCAAGTACCTACTGCTCAGGACGCAGTGATGGAGGCTGTGCCCAGCAGGACCGGCGTACTGGCTGAGTCCGGTGAAAATTATCTGGAAACCATCCTGGTGATTAAGGCCCGCAATGAGGCCGGCATAGTAAGGGCCATTGATATTGCCAATGAGCTGGGACTGAGCAAACCCAGTGTCAGCCGGGCTCTGGCTCAGCTGAAGGAAAAAGGCCTGATTAAGATTTTAAGCTCCGGGGCCATAGTGTTTACTCCTGAAGGACAGCATCTGGCTTCCTCAGTCTTTGAGCGTCATCAGCTGCTGACTTTGTTTCTGCAGGAAACTGCCGGAGTGCCTTTTGATCTGGCCGAGCATGATGCCTGCCGCATAGAGCATGTGGTCTCTTCCGTGACCATGAACGGCATCAGGCGTTATCTGGAAGAAAAGGGCTTAATTCCGCCCTCCCCGGTGCTGGCAGGTACAGATCTGAGCTGATATTTGTTGTTTCAGCAGACATTTTGTTTTATCGCCTGCCCAAGCCCCGCCTACAGAGACGGGGTTTTTTCTGCCTGCAGTCTGCCTGGTCTGCAGAGCGATTAGATTAATAGACCACCTGATCTACAGCATGAGCCAGCGCGGACACTTTGACGGCGGCAAAGGAAGCCTCACCATTGGCGGCAAAGGCCAGCAGGCTGCGGTCATGCTGCGGGAAGATCCTGGAGGTCAGCACCTTTTCACCCTGATTGACAAAAACCTCCACTGAACTCAGATCGATGAAGATATCCAGGCTTACCGGTTTGGAGACATCGATCCTGATGGAGCGGGGCATATATAAACCGCGGTCGGTGCGCACCACAGAGAGTTCCTGATGCTGCCGGTCCAGCGTCAGCACCAGGGAGTGACCCAGCGCCAGACCACACTGTTCGGCCTGCCCGGTGAGCGTCAGCTGCAGGCGTACGGCCCGCGCATCGGCACACAGCTCCTGTGAGGCATTGCTCAGCTTAAAGTCGGGGATTCCCTCACAGGCGGTGACCAGCTTTTCCACCTCGCGCACCGGACGCTGGCAGAGGCGTCCGTCTTCCAGAGTGACTTCCCGCAGCAGGGTGAAGGCACCATTCCAGCCGTCATTTTCCTCAGGGAAGTTGAGATGCCACATATTCATCCAGGCGCTCAGGATCCTTCTGCCGTCCGGGGCGGCGCAGCTTTGGGTGGCATAGAAGCTCAGCCCCTGATCCACCTCGGTAAATTCACTCTCCGGCCTGAAGGTATGCCCGTCAAAGCTGCCCCACAGCCACTGCGTGATGCTGGGATTGTTCTTTTCTATGCCATCATGCTGCAGGCCCATGGGGCTGGCGGCGATCACGTATTTGTCTCCTACGGCAAAGAGATCGGGGCATTCGTACATAAAGCAGGCCGGATCGTGATCGCGGGCGCGCAGCAGCACCTCAGGACCGGTCCAGTGTCTGAGATCGCGGCTGTGATACAGCCAGATCTGGCCTTCATCATCAGGGGTGCGGGCACCGAGCACCAGATAGAAGCTGCCGTCGGGCAGGCGGTCTACCTTGGGATCGCGGAAATGAGCTACTCCCTCCGGCGGCTCTATGATGACGCCCAGCTTGGTGAAGTGCACGCCGTCATCGCTTACCGCCAGACACTGTACCTGACGCAGATGGCTGTCATCACCAAACTTCTCGGTAAAGACATGGCCGGTATAGATTAAATAAAGCCGGCCTTCATGCTCCACAGCCGAGCCGGAGAAGCAGCCGTCACGGTCATAATCCTCGCTGGGGGCCAGGGCCTCGGGCAGATGCTGCCAGTGTACCAGATCCTCGCTTACGGCATGGCCCCAGTGCATGGGACCCCACTGTGTGCTGAAGGGATGATGCTGATAAAAAAGATGGTATTTGCCCAGGGCATAGCACAGGCCGTTGGGATCATTGACCCAGCCGCCGCGGGCGGCCAGGTGATACTGCGGGAACCAGCGTCTGTTGAGGGCGGCGGCAAATTTATTTTCCGCAGCGTCGGCAGCTGCCAGTTTGTCGGTCAAACTCATATACACTCCTTGTCTGATGCTGATTAATTGCCGGCCTTCATGGCGGCATTGATGGCCTGTTCCTCAGCCACGCTCTTGCTCTTGAGCAGGAAGATGGAGAGCACGGTGGTGGCCAGTACGATGATGGACATGGCTATATAGGTATCGGCAAAGCCGAAATTGTCGTAACCCCAGCCGGCGATAGGTGCGAGCATGGATCCAAAGACCTGGCCCACCATTTGATAGCCGACCAGATAGATGGTGGCCGACAGTGCCGGATTGAAGCGGGTGGTGATGTACTTGAACAATGAGATCATCACTATAGGCACTTCAGGACCGTGCAGCAGCTTGACGCAGGCCAGAGCAGCCGGGCCTTCCACTACACCGGAGAGGAAAATACGGCAGAACATGATGGCACCACCCAGCAGCAGGCCGTTCTTGGCGCCTATGCGGTTGATCAGGAAGGGAGCCAGGAAGGTGCAGCCTGTTTCCACAAAGACCTGCACTGAATTGAGGTAGCCGTATACTTCAGCGCCCTGTTCGGGATTGTCGAACATGTGGGAGAAGTAGACCATGAACTGCTGATCGTAAACCAGATAGACTGAGCAGCCGACCACAAACATGGCCAGGGCCCAGAAGCGCGGCAGCGTGGCCAGTCCCAGGGCCTGTTTGACTGATACGCCACCCTGTTTTTTGCCGTCGGCCGGGTGGGCATCGGCTGTGGACAGGGAGAACTTGCCGTCCTTGAGCTGCAGCAGCAGGAGCAGGAACAGCAGGCCGGCCACGGTGGACATCCAGAAATTGATGTGCGGATCTATGTTGATGAAAATGCCGGTTACCGCCACGGTGGCAGCCCAGCCCAGGGAGCCCCACATTCTGGCGTGACCGTACTCAAAGCCGGCGCGGCGGCCGAAACGCTCGGTATAGGACTCCAGAACACCTATGCCGGCCTGATAGGCAAAGCCCATATAAATGCCCACGGCTACGCCGCCCAGTATGGTATTGCTGCTCAGCAGCGGCTCACACACGAAGATGTAGTAGGGACCGCAGCAGGAGAGCAGCACGCCCAGATAAAAGATCAGGTTGCGGCGCAGCACCAGCTTGTCCTGAATGAAGCCGTACACCGGCTGCAGACAGAAGGCAGTAACCGAGAACACGGCATAGGTAAAGCCGGTCTGCTGACTGTTTAAGTTAAAGAAGCGCTGCAGCCAGATGGCCAGCAGGGAGTAGCAGCCGGCCCAGGACACAAAGAAGAGGAAGAGCAGGGCGGAAAGGATGTAATACTCCCGCGGCATATGCCTGAGCTTGTCAGACAGGGATGCAATGTTGGACATAAGAAACCTCGACAAAAACCGAAAAGCAAAAAAGTCAGTGACTGTATTATGAACAAATTTCTGCAAAAAAGCGCATATTGCAAATTTTTGCATTTTCAATGCTCAAAACAATTCACATTTTTGCGGTAAAAGCGGTTTTTGCCGGGGAAAGGCCTTATTTAAGCGCCTTTGTGCTCCATCAAATCTCCGGTTACTGCCTCGAGGGCTGCAATCAAGTCCTGCGGGCTGATGCCCAGGGACAGCCCGCGGCGGCCGCCGCTGACCAGAATTTCTGCAAAAGCCAGGGCACTTTCATCCAGCACCGTCAGGGTGCGGCGCTTCTGACCGAAAGGGCTGATGCCTCCTATGACATAGCCGGTGACGCGCATGGCCGTATTGGGATCGGTGACCGCCACTTCCTTAAGCCGCAGCAGTCTGGCCGTGTTTTTCAGGGAAATAAGACCGGTAACCGGCACCACGCAGGTGATAAAGCTCTTTTTGGTGCCGCTGCCGGACTCCAGCAATATGGTCTTGAAGACGCGGGCTTCATCCTGCTGCAGGGCAGCGGCGGCAAAATGCCCGAAATCGTGCCTGGTGCTGCACTCGTATTCGTAGGTTTGATAGGGAATGTGGTTTTTGTTGAGGAAGTTCTGGGCTGGTGTAATCATAGACTGCAGCCGGCACCGTCTTTCTGTAGGCCGGAAAGTCCGGTGCCGCTCCTGATCAGTAAGCTTCCTCCCGCCGGCAGGGGCGGGAGGTGTGTGGGGATCTGGTTCCGGCGGTTAGTCGGTAACTTTTCTAAAGCGCGGGCGGTGAGGCTGGGCCTCCTCGCCTAAGTTGCTGCGCTTCCAGGCTTCATACTCGCTGTAGTTGCCGGCAAAGAAGCGCACCACGCCGTCATCGCAGTAGTCCAGGATGTGGGTGGCTATACGATCGAGGAACCAGCGGTCGTGGGAGATCACCATGGCACTGCCGGGGAATTCCAGCAGGGCGTTCTCCAGGGCGCGCAGAGTCTCCACATCCAGATCGTTGGTGGGCTCGTCGAGCAGCAGCAGGTTGCCGCCGGCCTGCAGCAGTTTGGCCAGCTGCAGACGGCCGCGCTCACCGCCGGAGAGGGAGCCCACACGCTTTTGCTGATCGGTGCTCTTGAAATTAAAGCGGCCTATGTAGGCACGGCTGGGAATTTCATAAGAGCCTATGCGCAGTATATCCTGACCGTGGGAGATCTCCTCAAACACTGTATTGTCATCGTTCATGGAGTCGCGGAACTGCTCCACATAGGCGGTAACTACAGTGTCACCCAGGCGGATGCTGCCGCTGTCCGGCTGTTCCATGCCGGTGATCATGCGGAACAAGGTGGACTTGCCGGCGCCATTGGGACCGATGATGCCCACTATGGCTCCTTTGGGCAGAGTAAAGGAGAGATCGTCGATCAGTACCTGATCGCCGTAGCTCTTCCGCAGGTGCTCCACCTCCAGCACGGTGTCACCCAGACGCGGCCCGGGCGGAATATAGAGCTCATTGGTTTCATTGCGTCTCTGGTATTCCACTGAGGTCAGTTCCTCAAAGCGGGACAGTCTGGCCTTGGATTTGGCATGACGGCCCTTGGCACCCTGACGCACCCACTCCAGCTCGCGCTCAATGGAGCGGCGGCGGGCGGATTCAGTGCTTTCTTCCTGCTGCAGGCGCAGATCCTTCTGCTCCAGCCAGGAAGAGTAGTTGCCCTGCCAGGGGATACCCTCACCGCGGTCGAGCTCCAGAATCCAGCCGGCCACATTGTCCAGGAAGTAGCGGTCGTGGGTGACGGCCACCACCGTGCCCGGGTACTGATGCAGGAACTGCTCCAGCCAGTCTACGGATTCGGCATCCAGGTGATTGGTGGGCTCGTCGAGCAGCAGCATGTCCGGACGCTCCAGCAGCAGGCGGCACAAAGCCACGCGGCGGCGCTCACCACCGGAGAGAATCTTGATTTGTTTGTCAAAGGCCGGCAGACGCAGGGCATCGGCGGCTCTTTCAATCTGATTGTCCAGATTGTGGCCGTCATGAGCCTGGATCACAGCCTCAAGCTCAGCCTGCTCTTTGGCCAGGGCATCAAAGTCTGCATCTTCCTCGGCATAGGCGGCATAAACCTCGTCCAGGCGCTGCAGAGCCTGCACGGTCTCGGCAAAAGCCTCTTCCACCACCTCGCGCACGGTTTTCTCCGGATCGAGTTTGGGCTCCTGCGGCAGATAGCCTATATTGATACCCGGCTGCGGTCTGGCCTCGCCTTCATAGTCCTGATCGACACCGGCCATAATTTTCAGCAGGGAAGATTTGCCGGCGCCGTTGAGACCGAGCACGCCGATCTTGGCGCCGGGGAAGAAGGACAGGGAAATATCCTTTAAGATCTGTCTTTTGGGCGGCACTATCTTGCCTACCCTGTTCATGGTAAAAATAAATTGTGCCATGGATGTTTACTTTTCCTCGTGAGCCTTGATTAAGGCCGCAAAATCGAAATCTGCCTATTATAGCAGTTTGCCTGCCGTTCAGTGCCGGCGGCGCATCAGAAAGAAGGCCGGCCGGCGCGGATTGAGGTACAACCCGGCCGCAAGGCACAGCAGCGGCAAAGCTCCCATCAGGATTTGGCCAATCAGCTGGGGCAGCAGAGCCCGCTGCGTCAGGGCAGCCAGGCAGGGCTCGGCAATCAGCAGCAGGCAGAACAGCAGTACCCGGCAGTAGCGCAGCCAGGCGCCGTTGGGGCTGTTGCGCCTGAGGAATTTCAGCGGCAGCTGCATTTTAATTCCCGGCGGCGGGGAGAAGATCTCTCCGCTGATTTGGGCGGGGACGGCGCTGACCTGGCAGAGGATCTCACAGTGCAGCGGGCGTTTGACGTAGGAGGTCTGCAGCTGCAGCAGGGCGTTGGCGTGGTATTCTTCGGCCTTCTGGGCCAGCAGGCAGTAACAGGTGGGAAAATCCGGACCCTCGGCACACAGCCGCAGTGAGGTATCAAGCTCAATATTGCGGTGTCCGGCCACAGTGCTGTCCTCAGACCAGGCTACGCAGTCCGGCAGGGCCAGAGGATGTATTTGTTCTATCTGCAGGCGGCCTTCTGCATCCTGAATTAATTCCACTCCGTCGCCTGCCCTGGCAGATTCCCGGCCGGCCGGGAGTTCTGCCTGCAGCAGGCTGCTCTCCTCCGTGTAAATTTCGGCCTGCCGGCCCTGCAGTGCGATTATAATACCTTTCATTATGTACCCTGATCTTGTGTCGAATAGTGGTTTTTTGTTTTAGATTTTAGCAGGAGTTTTTTAATGCGCATTGTGCTTTTTATTGCTATGCAGCTGGCAGTACTGCTGGTGGTGAGCGTGATCTTGTTCATCATTCTGCCGCTGCTGGGCATCACCCTAAGTCCGGTTTCCTACGGCGGACTGCTGCTGTTGTGTGCGGTAATGGGTTTTGCCGGATCGCTGATTTCGCTGTTTTTGTCCAAATGGATGTGCAAAAAAGCCTACGGCGTGCAGGTGATTTCCACGCCGCGCAATGAGAAGGAGGCTTTGCTGCTTGATATAGTGTCCTCCCTGGCCCAGCGGCAGAATCTGGCCATGCCCGAGGTGGGAGTGTATCAGTCCGGAGAGCTCAATGCCTTTGCCACCGGCGCCAGCCGGAACAATGCCCTGGTGGCTGTTTCCTCGTCACTGCTGTATTCCATGCATGAAGATGAGCTGCGCGGCGTGCTCGGCCATGAAATGAGTCATGTGGGCAATGGAGATATGGTGACCATGACCCTGCTGCAGGGCGTGCTCAATACCTTTGTCTACTTCTTCTCCTATATAGCCGCCATGGCTGTGTCCAATGCCATGAACCGCTCCAACAACAGCGAGGGCCGCGGCAGTTCAGTGGGCAATGTCATGATGTTTCATCTGGCCAATACCGTGTTCCAGATTATTTTCGGCATCATAGCCACTCTGATCCTGATGTGGTACTCCCGTCACCGCGAATACCGTGCTGATGCCGGATCGGCGTCACTGGAAGGAAAAAAGTGCATGATCAAGGCTCTGCAGGCTCTGCGCCGGGCGCCGGCACCGGCACAGCAGCAGGGACAGTTCCAGGCCTTCTGCATCAACGGCGGCGATGCCTTTGCCGAGCTGTTTATGAGCCATCCTACTTTGGAAAAGCGTATAGACGCGCTGCAGAAGCTGTCTTAAGCGCTCAGGCAAAAAAGCACGGAGAAAGGGGGAGCTGCGGCTCCCCTTTAATTTTGGCATGCCTGAGCCCCGCCGGGGACACACAGCGCAGCGGGCTGCAGATTTTGAGAATTTTTCAGCCGCCGTTTGGGTATCTTTTTTATTGTCCCGCCCTCAGATCCCACTGCCCTGACAGAGCAGAGTCCGGCCTTACTGCCTCTTTTTCATTGTTGCATCTTTAACCAAAAGCCCCGGATTGGTTTGATTGATCATCACAAAAATTATATTCTGCAATCAGAACCACCAGACTACAGTGTGGTCTGGGGTATCTGAGAATCCACATCCTAATCTCCAGCGGAAGGCCAAAGATGATTGAAAACGATGCAGAAAAATTCTTCCATACAGGCAACATGTACTATAAAGGCGAAGGTGTAAGCCAGGATTATGCACAGGCGCGGCAGTGGTTTGAAAAAGCCGCCGCCCTGGGAAATGCCAAAGCTCAGTACTCCCTGGGATTACTGTACTATCGCGGCAAAGGCGTGGACGAGGATTATGAGCAGGCGCGGCAGTGGTTTGAAAAAGCCGCTGCGCAGGGAAATGCCGAAGCTCAGTACGCCCTGGGAGCGATGTACTACTATGACGGCGATGACCTGGAAGACGATGAAAAGCAGGCTGAGCTGTGGTGGAAAAAAGCCGCGGCCCAGGGAAATATCGATGCTCAGTGCGCCCTGGGACATATGTATAGTATATACGAAGGCGTGGAAGAGTATCAGGAGCAGGCCAGGCAGTGGTTTGAAAAAGCTGCTGTACAGGGGCGTACAGACGCTCAGTGCGAATTGGGTGATATGTACTATTTCGGCTTAGGTGTAAAACAGGATTATGAGCAGGCCCGGCAGTGGTATGAAAAAGCCGCCGTACAGGGAGATGACATAGCTCAGAGAAAACTGGGAGAGATGTACTATAAAGGCAATGGTATAAGCCAGGATTATGCACAGGCGCGGCGGTGGTTTGAAAAAGCCGCCGCCCAGGGAGATGACATAGCTCAGAGCTTATTGGAAAAGATGGATTCTGCCGGCATATAATTTCCCCCAGCAGGGGCACAACCTGGTGATTGAGGCAGCTGTACCGCTCTCCGCGGCTGTCTTAGGCCCTGCAGGAATAAACTGCGGGGCTTTTTCTCACCTTGTTTTGCACCTTGAAAGCAGCGAAAGGCGCATTCCCATGCGGGTTTGCAGGCGATTTTTGATTTAAAGGATATAGTAAAAACCTTTATTGCCGGATGATGGTTCCACCATACGTTCAGGGGGACGGCAGATCCTGCTTCCCTGAAAACAGAAAGCCCGAGCAGCAGTGCCCGGGCTTTCGTATCTTCCCTGCAGTCAGGGAAGACAGGCTTTAATTTTCAGCAGATAACTGAAATTACTTGCCGGAATCCTCGATGGACTTGATTAACTCCAGAACCTTGTTGGAGTAACCGATCTCGTTGTCATACCAGGAGATCAGCTTGACGAAGTTCGGGGTTAACTGAATGCCGGCGGTCTCGTCGAAGATGGAGGTGTGGGTGTTGCCCAGGAAGTCGGAGGAAACCACAGCCTCGTTGGTGTAGCCGAGAATACCCTTCAGAGGGCCTTCGGAAGCGGCCTTGATGGCGGCGCAGATGTCGGCATAAGAAGCGGACTTGCTGAGCACGCAGGTTAAGTCAACCACGGAAACGTCAGCAGTCGGAACACGGATGGACATGCCGGTCAGCTTGCCGTTCAGGGAAGGAATAACCTTGCCCACAGCCTTGGCGGCACCGGTGGAGGACGGGATGATGTTCTGGGAAGCACCGCGGCCGCCGCGCCAATCCTTTAAGGACGGGCCGTCAACAGTACGCTGGGTGGCGGTGGTGGAGTGAACGGTGGTCATTAAGCCCATCTCGATGCCGAACTCATCGTGAACAACCTTGGCCAGAGGAGCCAGGCAGTTGGTGGTGCAGGAAGCGTTGGAAACGATATCCTGGCCGGCATATTCCTTGTCATTCACACCGACAACGAACATCGGGGTGGAATCCTTGGAAGGAGCAGACATAACAACGCGCTTGGCACCGGCTTCGATGTGCTTGCGGGCCTTCTCATCGGTCAGGAACAGACCGGTGGACTCAACTACATACTTAGCGTCAACGTCGCCCCACTTCAGGTTGGCAGGATCACGCTCAGCGGTGACGCGGACTACATTGCCGTTCACGACGAGATGGCCGTCCTGCACTTCAACGGTGCCCTTGAACGGGCCGTGCATGGTGTCGTACTTGAGCATGTAGGCCATGTAGTCAGGAGGGAGCAGGTCATTGATGCCCACAACCTGAATGCCCAGCTCAGGACGCTCGATGGAAGCACGGAAAACGAAACGACCAATACGGCCAAAGCCGTTAATACCAACTTTAATAGTCATGATTTAATGTCACCCGTTAATATTTAACAGTGTTTAACAGTGGAAAAATTTAACATCTACACGATACTCTAATTGCCGGCAAAGTCAAGGTGCACCGCCTTTTTCAGGGCTTTTATTACCAAATTTGAGCAGCATTTCATTTTTTATCCGGGACGCTTTTACCTGTATTTTGCAATCGGCTTTAAAAAGTCCCGTAAAGGTCAAAACAGTGTGCATTTGCTCACACTTCAAAATGCGGTTTGCAGCAAATCAGATCACTTGTCGCCTCTGTTTGCAGCCAGGCCCCAGGAGAGCAGGCGGATTTTGCCGGAGATGGGGGCAGCAGAGGGGGCAGAGATGCGTCAATCCGGCTCAACAGTGCAATATAGGCGCTTTTTACGTATACTTTGAGATCTGAACTAATTACAAGACATAGTCTTATTATTCAGACCAAAACCGCACCGACTGTGCTCTGCCGCGTCCAAAGTGCGAGCTGACAACGGTTTTTCAGCGGCTGGAATTAGTAAAATAGTTCCTGATTTTGCCGCTTATGCTGGTATTTGACAAATGATGGATATACAAAAATTTGCAGATGAAGTCGGCATCGCCCGTACTTACCGCAGTATTTATGGTGAAGAGATCAAAATCTCTCCTAATGCCAGACTGGCTGCACTGGGTGCCATGGGCTTTCCCATACACGATCAGCAGATGCTGCAGGCCCTGATTGAGCGTGAGGAGCACCGTTACTACACTGAAGTGCTGGACCCGGTGCTGGTGGCCGATGAACACAAAAAGTACTTTACTCTGCTGCGCACACCGGCGGCGCTGTCGGAAGATGCCGTGATCGAAACCTGCATAGTGCTCGAGGACGGCACGGAGTGCTTTAAGGACAGTTTCCCTCTTTATGAAGTGGAAATTGCCGATTATCAGCTGTCGCAGGGCATTGAATACGATCTGCGCCGGCTCTTTCTGCCTGACGATCTGCCGCTGGGCTACCATCAGCTGCAGGTGGTGATCACCGACGGCGACACCACCCTCAATCCCGCCCCCATGTCCCTGATTGTGGCTCCGGACAAGTGCTACGTGCCGGAAGACATAGCCGCCGGCAAAAAAGTGTGGGGACTGAGCGTGCAGCTTTATGCCCTGCGTTCGAAAAACAACTGGGGTATAGGTGATTTTGCCGATTTGCGGGAGCTCATCAAATATACTGCCCGCCGCGGCGGCCAGTTTGTGGGCTTAAATCCCCTGCATGCCGGCTATCCGGCCAATCCCGATCCGGACATGGTCAGCCCTTATTCTCCTTCCTCCCGCCTGTGGCTGAATATCATCTATATACGCGTGGAGGACATTCCCGAGTATTCCTCCTGCAGCCGGGCGGTGGAAATGGTGGCCGGCAAGGCTTTTCAGAACAAGCTGCGCGCCCTGCGCGAGCGGGAGTATGTGGATTACCGCTCGGTGCTGGATCTCAAGCTCTCGGTGCTGCGGGTGCTCTTCAAAAATCTGCGCCTGGATGACAAGCGCTCCCTGCGCGGCCGCAAATTCATAGACTTCATGGACAAGGGCGGCCAGGCCCTGATCGACATGGCCACCTACGATGCCCTGCAGAATTATCTTTATGCCCAGGGGCGCAATGCCTACGGCTTTGATGTCTTCCCCAAGGAGTACAGGCAGGCCGGTTCGCCCTTTGTGCGGGCCTGGCGCCACGAGCATGAGGATGAAGTGCGCTTCTACTGCTATCTGCAGTTTATTGCCCAGGAGCAGCTCGATGCCGCCATGACCACGGCCAAAAAGGAAGGCATGATCATAGGACCTTACCGCGATCTGGCTGTGGGTGTGGCTCCGGGCAGCTGTGATGTGTGGTCTGATGAGCAGGGCATTTACCGGCGCAGTTCCTCCATAGGTGCCCCTCCGGATCCGCTGGGTCCCCGCGGTCAGTCCTGGGGCCTGGCTCCCCTGGATCCGCACCGCCTGAAGAAGGCCGCCTACAAGCCGCTGATCGATATATACCGCCGCAACATGAACTCCTGCGGTGCCCTGCGTATAGATCATGCCGCCGGACTGTACCGCTTCTGGTGGGTGCCGCCGGAAAATGATCCTACCTGCGGTGCCTATGTGCAGAACAACATGCATGATCTGCTGGGCATTATTGCCCTGGAGTCCGTGCGCCACAAGTGCATGATCATAGCCGAGGATCTGGGTACCATTCCCGATGAACTGCGTACTGCCCTGAAGAAATACCGTGCTTTTTCCTATAAACTGTTCTTTGGTGAACGGGCCTGGGACGGCGGCTACATAGCGCCGCAGGATTACGAGCCGCAGGCGCTGTCCGCCCTGACCACCCATGACATGGCCACTTTGCGCGGCTGGTGGGGCAATCTGGATTTACAGCTGGGGCAGAAGCTGGGCATTTACTCGCCGGTGGATGCCAGCCGCATAGCCGTCGAGCGCCGGGATGCCAAACAGCGCATTCTGGACAGTCTGCATGGGCTGATGTCCGTGGATGCCAAAGTACCGCGTCACATAGAAGACTGCCCGAAAATGACCAAAGAGCTGGCCCGGGGGCTGCAGGTGCATATGTGCCGCGGCAGCTGTGCCCTTTACAGCGCCCAGCTGGAGGATTTCATAGGAGTGGAGAAGCCGGTCAATATTCCCGGCACCTTCCGGGAGTACCCCAACTGGCGGCGCAAATTAACCCTTAATTTGGATGAGATTTTCTCAAAGCCTTATGTAATTGCACTTACCGATGCCATGAGCAGAGCCAGGGAAAGTGCAGGCAAGAGCAAAGACGACTGACAACACAGGAGGCAGTAATGCTTATTGATGAATTAAATGGTGCAAGACTGACCAAGCCTTTTGAGGTGCTTGGACTGCAGCCCAATCAAGGAGGACAGGGCTACATTCTGCGCGCCTGGCTCCCCGGAGCCAAGGAAGTGACCTGTCTCTCCCTGAACGGTTCCAAGGAGATCTGCACGCTGGACTGCGCAGCTCCGGACGGTCTTTTTGAAAAGGTGCTCCCTGAGGTCACTCAGCCTTTTCACTACAAATTCCGCGTCAAATATCCCGATTCCTCCATTGAGGTCATAGATCCTTATCAGTTCCGCGATGAGGCTTTCTACGGCCTGGCCACCATGTACGAAAGCCCGAGCAATCTCTATAAGACTTTGGGCGCCCAAGTGATTGAAATAGACATCGACGGCGTCAAGGTCAAGGGCACCAAGTTTGCCGTCTATGCTCCTTCCGCCACCTGCGTCAGCGTCATAGGTGACTTCAACTTCTGGGACGGCCGCCGTCATCCCATGGCCCGCTCGCTGATGGGTCACTGGGTGCTGTTCGTGCCCGGTCTGGGACCTGGTCAGCGCTACAAGTTTGAGATCAAGGATCCTCATGGCAACCGTCTGCCGCACAAGTCCGATCCGGTAGGCTTCTATCATGAGCAGTATCCTTCCTTTGCCTCCATTATCTGCGATCAGAGCACCTACAAGTGGAATGACAGTGCCTGGCAGAAGTCTCAGCTCAATGACAAGCTCAAGCGCCCGATCTCCATTTATGAGGTGCACCTGGCTTCCTGGAAGCGCAAGGCCGACGGCTCCAGCTTAAGCTATCGTGAAATGGCCGATGAGCTGGTCAAGTACGTCAAGGACATGGGCTATACCCATGTGGAGCTGCTGCCGGTCATGGAGCATCCCTTCTCCGGTTCCTGGGGCTATCAGCCCACCGGCCTGTTTGCTCCTACCTCCCGTTTTGGCTCCATTGATGACTTCAAGTATTTCGTCGACTGCTGCCACCAAAATGAGATAGGCGTGATTTTGGACTGGGTGCCGGCCCACTTCCCTACCGATGCCCACGGTCTGGCCCGCTTTGACGGCACTCCTCTGTATGAGTATGAAGATCCGCGCCGCGGCTGGCATCCGGACTGGAATTCCCTGATCTATGATTTCGGCCGTGACACCGTGCGCAACTTCCTGGTGGCCTCTGCGCTGATTTGGCTTGATTACTATCACATAGACGGTCTGCGCGTGGATGCCGTGGCCTCCATGCTGTACTGGGATTACTCCAGAAAGGCCGGCGAGTGGGTGCCCAATGTAGACGGCGGCAATATCAATTACGAGGCCGTGTCCTTCCTCAAGTGGTTCAATGAAACCGTCTACCGCCTGTTCCCCGCTGCCATGACCATAGCCGAGGAATCCACCGCCTTCACCGGCGTGTCCCGTCCTACCTATACCGGAGGTCTGGGCTTTGGCTTCAAGTGGAACATGGGCTGGATGCACGACAGCCTGGACTACATGGCTCAGGATCCTTTCTTCCGCAAGTATCATCACGGCGCCATGTCCTTCTCCATGATCTATGCCTACAATGAGAACTTCATCCTCTCTATTTCCCACGATGAGGTCACTCACGGCAAGCATTCCCTGCTGTACAAGATGCCTGGTGACGAGTGGCAGCAGGCAGCCAATCTGCGTTCCTTCCTGGGCTTCCAGTACGGTCATCCCGGCAAGGTGCTCAACTTCATGGGTTCAGAGTTCGGTCAGAGCGCGGAGTGGAATCACGATGCCCAGCTGGAGTGGTGGCTGCTGCAGTTTGACAAGCACCACGGCATACAGGAACTGGTCAAGGATTTAAACCGCATGTATACCACCGATCCGGTGCTGTATGAGACCGACTACGATCCCGACTGCTTCCGCTGGCTGGATGTCAACGATGCCGAGCATTCCCTCTTTGCCATGCTGCGTACCTCCGAGGATCATCAGGATGAAACCATTATGGTGAGCAACTTCACTCCTGTGCCTTATGTGTCCTACAGGCTGGGTGTACCGCGTCCGGGCAAGTACGAGATAGTGCTGAACACTGACGACAAGAAGTACTGGGGTTCAGGTTACTGCACCGGTCCCAAGCAGATGCAGGCTTCCTCCGTCTCCTGGCAGTCCATGTATCACTCCATAGTGCTGGATCTGCCGCCGCTGGCCACCATCTTCATCAAGCGCGTCGGCGATTAACCTTTTCTTTACTGCTGCACCAGGCACAGCTCTGGTGCAGTCATCAGATCAGCAAATGCCTGTAGCAAGCCTACAGGCGTTTTTTTGTGCAAATTGCGCGGGGGCGCACAATTTGCACCTTTATGATCAAAAAATCCGTAAAAGTACAATTATAATGAATCTGTAAAGAACCACTGCATTCGCTGCAGCGCCGGCTGCACGGATAACATGCGTTCCCGGCGCAGAAAACAGGTTATAAATCCGCTTTTCTGTATGGGCAGGCAGCGCTTTTGGCTATTTGTTGTTGAAGATGATCGTATCCTAAAAAAGCAATACCTGCAGGCAATCTGGAGGTCAGACGGCTTTCACTTTCCTTTGTGCCGCGGCATTTGCTCATACAGCAGCAGGGCTGCTTCACCTGAGTACAGGAAAAGATCAGATCACGTCTGAAACTCCCCCAATCATGACAAAGGAACAGTAACTGTGTATGGCAGTTTTCAGAAGTCTGCCCATTGATGGTGTCGGCAAGGGGCTGAATCTCGGGGCCAGGCTCAATGCAGACGGGACGTACAGTTTTGGCATCTGGTCACCCATGGCTGAAACCGTACACCTGCATTTTTACCATGCAGACGAGGAAAAGCTCGGCAGCTGCGAACTTAAATTCCGTGAAGGCGGAGTGTGGTTTGCCCGGGTATCCGGTCTGAAACCAGGCGATCTCTATGCCATAGAGGCCCTGGGGCAGAATGATCCCTCCCAGGGTCTCTTTTTTCAAAAAGGGCGTTTCCTGGTCGATCCCATGGCCAGGCAGCTCAACAAAGCATTTGTCTACTCAGACGAGCTCTATCATCAGGACAATGAAAAATTCATCCCCAAGGCTGTGCTGCAGGGACCGGATGATTTTGACTGGCAGGGAGATCAGCAGGTTTTCAATTTCCGCCGCCAGAGCATAGTTTATGAAGCCCATGTCCGGGGCATGACCATGCGGCATCCGGCTGTACCGCCGCATCTGCGCGGCACCTATCTGGGCATGTGCTGCCCTGAGGTCATAGCGCATTTAAAGCGCCTGGGAATCACCATAGTGCAGCTGATGCCTGTGGCCGCCTCCATGACCGAGCCCGGAGTGGCCGCCCGCGGCATGAGCAATTACTGGTCCTACAATCCGGTCTGCTTTATGGCGCCGGATCCGCGCTATGCCGCCGATCCCAAAAATGCCCTGACTGAGTTTAAGACCATGGTGCGGCAGCTGCACAAACACGGCATAGGGGTGATTTTGGATGTGGTCTTCAATCACACAGCCGAAGGCGGCATAGACGGACCGGTGCTGTCCTTCAAGGGACTGGATGCCCGCAATTACTTTGCCTATGCCGCAGACGGCGGCTGGCCGGATTACAGCCGGCCGCTCAACTGCAGCGGTTGCGGCAATGCCTTTAATGCCGACAGCATCATAGGCCTGATTACGGTAAAGAGTACTTTAACTTACTGGGCTGAGGAAATGCATGTGGACGGCTTCCGCTTTGATCTGGCCGTCACCCTGGCCCGCGAAAGCCATGAGGGCGGCCGGCATTTTGCCTTTGACCGCAATGCCGCCTTCTTTAAATCCTGTGCCAGCTCGGATCATTTAAACAAACTGCTGCTGATTGCCGAACCCTGGGATGTGGGGGAATACGGCTACAATCTGGGCAACTTCCCCGTACACTGGACGGAGCAGAATGATCATTTCCGCGATACCATGCGCCGCTTCTGGCGCGGCGATCCCGGACTGCTGGGGGAAGTGGCCACCCGCCTGATGGGCTCGCGCGATATCTTCCACAAGGGGCAGCGCGCCATGACCGCCAGCCTCAACTATGTGACCTATCACGACGGCTTTACCCTGGAGGATCTGGTTTCCTACAACAGCAAGCACAATGAGGCCAATGGCGAGGACAACCGCGACGGCACCAATGAAAATTATTCCACCAACTGCGGAGTGGAGGGACCGACCACCGATCCCGAGGTATTGCGGCGCCGCGAGCAGTTAAAGCGCAATCTCATGGCCTGTACCATCATAGCCCAGGGCATGCCGCATATCTTGGGCGGCGATGAACTGGGACGGACACAGCGGGGCAACAACAATGCCTACTGCCAGGACAATGACCTCTCCTACTACAATTGGAACATCAGCCACCTGCAGGATGACTTCATCTCCTTTATCGGCCGCATGACCAGGCTGCGCCTCAATTCCAAGGTACTGCAGGAGCTGGCTTTGGATGATGATAATTTCTACAAGAAGGAAGACCGCACCCTGGTGCGCTGGCGCCGCCCGGACGGCCATTTGATGACTGAGCAGGACTGGAACAATCCCGAGGTCAAAACAGTGCTGCTGTATCTGGGCGAGCTGGACAGCAATGGCGAGCGCTGGTGCATCATTATCAATCAAAGCGAGCATGAGGTGATGTTCCGCCTGCCGTCGCTGAGCTACAGCCGCTGCTGGCAGGTGGTGATAGACAGCTCGGAAACAGACGGAGCACCGCGGCGCTTTCATGAGGACAGTGCCACTGAGGGCATGTCGGCGCCGCATTCCATCAAGGTGCTGTGCTCAGCTCCCAATCTGGAGCATCTCAACACCACCATAGATACCGAGCTGTACGCGCCGGAGATCAGACACGGCAACCGCAGGGGCGCCCGCCACGGCCGCTTTCCCATCAACGCTCCGCTCAAGCCTGCTCTCTAGAGCAGGGGCTGCTGCAGGCAGGTTACCAGCTTAATCTGTTCCTGCAGCGGAGTTTCCTCCCGGGCTTTGAGCTGCCTGGCCTGCTGCAGCAGGGAGCTGAGGCTGTCAGGCAGCACAGAGGCGCTGAGATTGAAGAGCAGGCTTTCCAGCATAGACAGCCCGTCGTCCTGCGGCAGGAAGGCATTGACCACGGAGTAATCCTCCAGCCTGCCGCCCAGCAGCTGTGCCGCTTCCATTTCTGCATCATGTAAATTGCCCAAACCGTCCAGCAGACCCAGATCCAAAGCGCGCGGCGCCGTGAAGATCCTGCCTTCGGCATAGCTTTCGTAAGCTGCCGGATCAAGCCCGCGGCCGGCTGCCACCAGGTTAATGAAGGTCTGATAGGTGTGCTCTACCGACAGCTCGTAGTACCTTCTGGTGTTCTCTCCCATCTCCCGGGCCAGCGGCAGATTGGCAAATTCATGGGTGGACACGCCATCCTGATACACGCCGGCTTCATTGAGCAGACGGTGGAAACCCAGTCCCACCGAGAATACGCCTATGGAGCCCACAATGGATTCCTCTGTGGCCAGGATGCGGTCGGCAGCTGAGGCCAGCCAGTAGGCACCGGAAGCCCCCATGCCCTGAATGGATACCACCACCTTAATACCTCTTTCCTGCAGCCTGACTATACTGCGGCGGATCTGCTCGCTGGCCGTGGCACTGCCGCCCGGGGAATTCAAATAAAGCACTACTGCTTTGATATGTTTATCCAAAGCCAGGTTGTGCAGCACCGCGCAGATCTCCTGGGCACTGAGCAGAGAAGGATCGGCTGCACTTTCCACAATGGTGCCGGTGGCATAAACCACGGCTATGCGCTGATCCTGCAGGGGCGGGCGCTGCTGCAGCTGCAGATAATCGCGGTAGTCGATCATATTGGGCAGCAGGGGATCGTATGCCGCGGCCCCAAATTCCTCCCGCAGGCGGTCCAGTACAGTCATCCGGCCGGCCAGTTCATCCACCAGTCCGCGCTCCAGGGCCATACGCGCGCTGTCTCCCTGACAGCGTTCCAGCTCCCTGATGTAATCTGCCGCTGCCGGCAGGATCACACTGCGGCTGAGCTGCCGGCGCTGATGAAGCTTTCTTTCGTAGGTGCTCCACAGCTCATCTGCCGTCTGCTGATATTCAGCTCTGACCTCAGCCGACATGCCGTCCCGGGTAAAGGGCTCCACCGCGGACTTGAGGCGGCCGGCTCTGAAGATATAGGGAGTGATGTGCAGCTTGTCCAGCAGTTCACTGTAGTACAGCGAGGACAGGGCTATGCCGCGCAAATCCACGCTGCCCAGGGGATCGAGGCAGATTTGTGAGGCTGCGGCGGCTATGATGTAGGCGCCCTGGGAGAAATTGCCGGCCACGGCTATGGTCTGCCGGCCGGATTTGCTCAGGGCCTGTACCTGATCGGCTATACGCGAGGCGGCAGTCATGGACACCCGGCCCATGCCCTGCAGATCGAGCAGCACGGCCTGTATATTGTCATCCTGCAGGGCGGCGGCCAGAGCCTTTTCTATGCCATCCAGCTCGTGGGTCTGCCGGCCGGATAAATTTTCATTAAAACGCCTGTAGATCTGCTCAAACTGTGAGCCGGCAAAGGGGCGTTCACTAAGCTCTCCGGCCAGCGGCAGATACAGTACCTTAGCAGTAGCCGTTTCGGCACTGAGCCCGCTTTGACCGTAAAACACAGCCTCGGCCTGCTCCCGCAGGGAAGAAGCCGCCTGATAGGCAATAATGATGCAGCCTATGATCAGCAGCATGATGAGATTGCCTATGAAATTGCGGATAAAGGTCAGTACGGAGCCCACAAAGAGCAGGAATTTCCACACCAGGCCGCACAGGCTGTGGCGGCGGCCGTTCTCTTGGTCGGCCGGATCGGGATAATTTACAAACTGTTTGTCAAAAGGCATAACAAAGGCCCGCAGCTGCGGGCCCCTCCAAAGTTGAGTGTTTAGTAATTATTTGGCCGGAGGCAGTACACTGCCGCCTGATTTGACTATCTGCATGGCAGAGGCGATCATGCCTGCCATATCGCCCATGTTGCCGGGCACGATCAGGGTATTGGAAGTCTTGGCCAGATTGGAGAAGGCCTCCACATATTTTTCGGCCACCTGCAGGTTGACGGCCGTCATTCCGCCTTTTTCCTCTGAGGCCCGGGCTATGCTGCGTATGGCCTCGGACATGGCTTCGGCTATGGCCACGGTGGCGGCTGCCTGACCCTGGGCCTTGTTGATTTCCGCCTGCTTTTCACCCTCGGAGCGGGCTATGGCCGCTTCCTTTTCACCTATGGCTATATTGATCTGCTGCTGTTTTCTGCCTTCGGATTCGGCTATGACCGCACGCTTTTCACGCTCGGCGGTGATCTGCTGCTGCATGGCCTGCAGAATGACGGCCGGCGGGGTCAAATCCTTGATTTCATAGCGCAGCACCTTCACACCCCAGTTGAGGGCGGCCTCATCTATGGCTGCCACCACGCTGTTGTTGATGGCATCGCGTTCCTCAAAGGTTTTGTCCAATTCCATCTTGCCCACCACCGAGCGCAGGGTGGTCTGGGCCAGCTGCGTGATGGCTATGATGTAATTGGAGGTACCGTAGCTGGCGCGTTTGGGATCGGTCACCTGAAAGAACAGCACACCGTCCACGGAAAGCTGAGTGTTGTCCCTGGTGATGCACACCTGTGAGGGGGTATCCAGCGGGATTTCCTTCAGGGAGTGTTTGTAGGCCACGCGGTCTATAAAGGGAATGATGAAATTCAGCCCGGGATTGAGCACGGCATGGAATTTGCCCAGCCTTTCCACCACCCAGGCCGTCTGCTGCGGCACCACCTTGATGGACTGCACGGCAAAAATAAGCGCCGCCACTGCCACCACGGCCGCTACAATCAATGTTTGTGAAATAACCATAGACACCTCAGTTTGTTGTGTGATCAGTCAAAAAGCTTTTTCTTCAGGATCAGCCGCGGTCCGTCGGCCCGCAGGATCTCCCAGGTACCGGGAGTGAGGGCCTGATCCAGCGCCACTGCCGGCCATTTGGCGCCGCGGTAGGACACCAGGGCACTGCCGTCGGCGGCCACGCTTTCCACCAGCACCCGCTGTCCTGCGTCCAGATCATTTAAATCCTCATGGCAGGAGCGGCGGAGACGCCGGCGGAGGCAGAACACCGTGCAGGCACACAGGGCGGTGACCGCGGCGGCGGCAAAGATCTGGGCACTAAGCGAGAAATCAAACAGCCACAGTAAGGCGGCGGCAAAGCAGCCGGCCGTACAGCAGAGCAGATAAAGCGTGCCGGTCATCATTTCTGCGCCCAGCAGCAGGAAGGCTATGATGCACCAGACAGCACCGGAGGAGAAAAAACTCATTTATTTTTTCCTTTTGTTGCGTGATGAAACTATAACCATCACCAAGAAGGCCACCGCGATTATAGCCAGCGGTATGTACTGATTGTTGGTATTTACCCCTATAAAGACAGCGGCCAGCATCATAATGGTAAAGAAAAAACCAAGGAAATTGCCCTGATTTTTGGACTTCCTGCCGCTCTGAGCGCTGCCGGAGGAGGCGGGGGCGGCCGCAGTCTCCTGACTGCCGGCGGGAGCAGGTGTGCTGACTGCCCGGGGCGGGGTCGCGGCCTTGGGTTCCCGGTGGAAAATGCGGGCAGCGGCAGTTTTGGTGTTGTGGGCTATGATGCGGCCGGGGGCGGGGGCACTGCTGTCGGTGAACAAAGCGGGATTTAGAGCTTTGAGCTTGTTTTGCTGCAGCTTCTTGACAAAAGCCACGAAATCCCCGCCTGGCGGCTCAAGCATGGTCTTTTCTCGGGTCAGATAATCGTGCATGTATTTCCTTCCTCTATATAGTCAGTACGGCAGACATCCTCCTGAACTGAGGTGCCGGTGAGGGGCGGGACCCACAGCATACAGCGGAAAAACTGTCCGGGGAGGCCGCGGCTGAAAATTTTAACCGAGCTCACAAAACAAGGTGCTTTGCTGTATAATAGCCGATCAAATTTTTACCTTAAAATTTGTCACAAAAGATTAAGCTGAAAGGAGGCCTTAATGCTGCGCATCGTTGAAGAAGCTCTCACCTTTGATGATCTTTTGCTTGTGCCTGCACATTCCACGGTTCTGCCCAATACCGCCGATTTAACCACCAAACTCACGTCCCACATCAAAATCAACATTCCCATGCTGTCCTCCGCCATGGACACGGTAACCGAGTCCAGCCTGGCCATAGCCCTGGCCCAGGAAGGCGGCATAGGTTTTATTCACAAGAACATGTCCATCGAGCGTCAGGCCGAGGAAGTTCTGAGGGTTAAGCGTTTTGAAAGCGGTATGGTGACCACCCCGGTTTCCGTGCATCCCAATGCAACTATAGCAGATGTGAGAAGGCTGTCGCAGGAAAAAGGCTTTGCCGGCTTCCCTGTTATCGATGAGGCAGATAATCTTCTGGGCATTATTACCGGCCGTGATGTCCGCTTTGTGACAGATGAGAGCTTGAAGGTCCATCAGGTGATGACTCCCAAGGAGCGCCTGGTAACCGTGCGGGAGAAGACCCCGCAGGAAGAGGTGATTGCCCTGATGCAGCAGCACCGCATTGAGAAGGTGCTGGTAGTAGATGACACCTTCCACTTAAAGGGCATGATCACCGTTAAGGATTTCAAGAAGGCCGCCAACAAGCCCAATGCCTGTAAGGATGCCCTGGGCCGTCTGCGTGTGGGTGCCGCCATAGGTGCCGGTCCCGGCAACAATATAGAGCGCGCCCGCGCTCTGGTGGAAGCCGGCGTGGATGTGCTGCTCATCGACAGCTCCCACGGTCACTCCGAGGGTGTGCTCGAGCGCATCAGACAGGTGCGCCGCGATTATCCCGATCTGCCCATCATAGGCGGCAATGTGGCCACTGCCGCCGGCGCCCTGGCTCTGGCTGAAGCCGGTGTCTCCGCCGTCAAGGTGGGCATAGGTCCGGGCTCCATCTGCACCACCCGTATTGTTACCGGCTGCGGCGTACCGCAGATGACTGCCATAGCCAATGCCGTAGATGCCCTGGCCGGCTCCGACATCACCGTGATCGCCGACGGCGGTATCCGCTACTCCGGCGACATAGCCAAGGCTCTGGCTGCCGGTGCCCACTGCGTCATGGTAGGCTCCATGTTCGCCGGCACTGAGGAAGCCCCGGGTGAAATTGAGATCTATCAGGGCAGATCCTTTAAGTCCTACCGCGGCATGGGCTCCATGGCTGCCATGGCCAAGGGCTCGGCCGACCGCTACTTCCAGAGCGACAACGCCGCCGACAAGCTGGTTCCGGAAGGCATTGAAGGCCGCGTGGCCTACAAGGGTGCCCTGCGCGGCATCATTCATCAGCAGATGGGGGGCCTGCGCTCCGCCATGGGACTGCTCGGCTGCGCCACTATAGAAGAGCTGCGCACCAAGGCTCAGTTTGTCCGCATCACCGGCGCCGGCATACGTGAGTCCCATGTCCATGATGTGACCATCACCAAGGAAGCTCCGAATTATCAGAGCCACTGATAATCCAATACTGCCTTAAACTACCAAAGGCCGCCGGCTGCGGCGGCCTGAAACCTCAGGGGCCTGGCCCCCACATTCCAGCAAAATTAGAGTTGATTGCCGCCATGTCCAATATTCACTCCGAAAAGATTCTGATTTTAGACTTCGGCTCCCAGGTCACGCAGCTGATTGCGCGCCGGGTACGCGAGATCGGTGTTTACTGCGAGCTGATGCCCTTTGATGCCGATCCGGCGCTCATGCAGGATTTCAATCCGCAGGGCATTATTCTCTCCGGCGGTCCGGAGAGCACCACTGCCGCCGGCTCACCGCGAGCTCCGGAATGGGTCTTCACCGCCGGAGTGCCTGTACTGGGCATCTGCTATGGTCTGCAGACCATGGCCATGCAGCTGGGCGGCGCAGTGGAAGGATCCAACAAGCGGGAATACGGCTATGCCAAGGTGGATCTGCAGACTTCCTGCCCGCTGTTTGACGGACTGAGCGATCACAGCGGTGAGCCGAGCCTGGATGTATGGATGAGCCACGGCGATAAGGTGACTGCACTGCCTCCCGGCTTCGTCACTGCCGGCTCCACCTCCACCTGCCCTTATGCTGCCGTGTTCGATCCTGCCCGTCGCTTCTTCGGAGTACAGTTCCACCCCGAGGTAACTCATACCAAGCAGGGTGCGGAAATGCTCAGGCGTTTTGTGCTTGAGGTCTGCGGTCTGCACGGTTTGTGGTCGGCCAAGGCTATTATTGAGGATGCAGTACAGCGCATCCGCGCCGAGGTAGGGGACAGCAGGGTACTGCTGGGCCTGTCCGGCGGTGTGGATTCCTCGGTGACCGCGCTGCTGCTGCACCAGGCCATAGGGGAAAAATTAACCTGCGTCTTTGTGGACAATGGTCTGCTGCGTTTAAATGAAGGCCGGCAGGTACAGGAGATGTTTGCAGGTCTGGGCCTGAACATCGTTTATGTCGATGCCTCAGACAGGTTTTTAACAGCATTGGCCGGGGTTTCCGATCCCGAGCTCAAACGCAAGGCCATAGGACACACCTTTATTGATGTTTTTGCCGATGAAGCCCGCCGCCTGCAGGGCGTGGATTTCCTGGCTCAGGGTACCATTTATCCCGATGTCATTGAATCTGCTGCCGCCAAGACCGGCAAGGCTCACGTGATCAAATCGCATCACAATGTGGGCGGTCTGCCTGATGATCTCAAATTCAAGCTGGTGGAGCCGCTGCGCGAGCTGTTCAAGGACGAGGTGCGCCGCATAGGTGTGGAGCTGGGACTGCCCCTGAAGATGGTGCAGCGTCATCCCTTCCCCGGCCCCGGTCTGGGCGTGCGCGTGCTGGGCGAGGTCAAGAAGGAATATCTGGATCTGCTGCGGCAGGCTGATGCCATATTTATGGAAGAGCTCAACAATTCCGGCTGGTATGATCAGGTCAGCCAGGCCTTTACCGTCTTCCTGCCGGTGCGCTCGGTGGGCGTGATGGGTGACGGCAGACGCTATGATTATGTAGTGGCCCTGCGTGCCGTCAAGACCATAGACTTCATGACCGCCGGCTGGGCTGAGCTGCCCTACGATCTGCTCGGTCGCATCTCCAACCGCATCATCAATGAAGTAAACGGCATTTCCCGCGTGGTTTATGACGTGTCCGGCAAGCCGCCGGCAACCATTGAATGGGAATAAGCTGTAGGGAATAGAGATCAAGATCTCCTACCCCTTTTGCTTAAAGCGCCATAGTAAAACCCTAAAAAGCCCCGCCTGGTCGGGGCTTTTTCAGCTCTGCTGTCTGTAGGTGTATGCGGCTTTGCTGCAGGACCAGTCGAAAATCTTTGCTGATTATGATATACATATGAAGCAATAATTTAGCAGATAAAGTCCGCAAGCGTATACATGATATTAAGGCAGGGCAGAGCATGAGGGAAAAAATTCCGCATATGGTGCAATATCAGGGATCCAAGCGCCAGCTGGCACCTCAGATCCTGCAGTTCATGCCGCCCAGATTTGACCGCCTGATCGAGCCTTTTGCCGGATCGGCTGCCGTCAGCATAGCCGCCGCCTTTCAGCAGCGGGCAGAGGCCTTTGTCATCAATGATATCAACGGACCACTGATTGAGCTGCTGCAGGCTGCGGTGGAGAGACCTCATGAGCTGATTGAGCAGTACAGCAGGCTGTGGGCTGAGCAGTTTGTATACAAAGACGGACATGTACAGCATTATTTTGCCGTACGCGATGACTTCAATCAGGGTCACACCTCTCCTGCCGTCATGCTCTATCTGCTGGCCCGCTGCGTCAAGGGAGCGGTAAGATACAGCCGGACAGGCAAATTCAATCAGTCTCCGGACAAACGCAGGCACGGTACCAATCCCCAAACCCTGGCCCGCAATGTACTGGAAATTTCCCGGCTGCTTAAAAATAAAACAACTTTTCACTGCCTGGACTACAGGGAGATCCTAAATGCAGCCAGACCTGGTGACCTGGTATATATGGATCCCCCTTATCAGGGCGTGAGCTGCTCCCGCGATCCGCGATATCTCTCCGGAGTGCCTTTTGAGGAATTTGCCGCCGCGCTGCAGCTGCTCGATGCTCAGGGGGTGGACTATATGATCAGTTATGACGGACGCTGCGGTAGCAAGGTATACGGGCAGGAATTACCGTCAGGCCTGCACTGCCGCAAGGTCATGCTGCAGGCAGGGCGTTCTGCCCAGGCCACATTGCTGGGGCGGGAACAGATCACCTGTGAAGCACTGTATGTCAGCGATTTTAAGTCACGGATGCATCAAGAGCGGCTATAATCATCCTCCGCGGACAGCAGGAGCTGTGCGTGAACAGCGCTTACACTTTAGATATGCCGGATAAATCCGGGGATTTATGATGAATCAGACTTTGACGGGGCATCTGCTGGCTTTGGGCACCATGCTGGTGTGGGGCACCACCTTTATTTCCACCAAGGTGCTGCTGACGGACTTTTCTCCCATTGAGATTTTGTTCAGCCGCTTTTTCATAGGCTTTTTTGCCCTGATTGTGCTGATGCCGCATTTCTTCAGCCTCAAGCCTCTGCGGCATGAGCTGAATTTTGCCGCCGCCGGCTTTCTGGGCATTACATTGTACTTTTTGTTTGAGAATGTGGCTCTGACCTACACTCAGGCGGCCAATGTAGGGGTGATCATAGGTACTGTGCCTTTCTTTACGGCTGTGGTGGATCGCTTTTTGGGCTCCAGGCAGCGCCTGCACCTGAGTTTCTTCATTGGTTTTGTGACGGCCATGTGCGGTATTGCCCTGATGTCGCTGGGCTCGCTGGAGCTGCACATCAATCCGCTGGGAGATCTGCTGGCCCTGCTGGCTTCCCTGACCTGGGCCTTTTACACCCTCTTCATCCGCCGGGCCGGCAGTTACGGCTACAATACCCTGCAGGTGACACGCCGGGTTTTTCTCTACGGCATCATTTTCATGCTGCCCTTCATGTATCTGCTGGATTTTACCTTCAAGCCTGAGGCTTATCTGACTGCGGTCAATCTGGGCAATTTGCTCTTTTTGGGCCTGGGAGCTTCGGCCATATGCTTTTTTACCTGGAATTATGCCGTCAGGCTGATCGGGGCTGTGCAGACGGCGCCTTATCTGTACGCCTCACCGGCGGTGACGGCAGTGGCTGCGGTCCTGCTGCTGCATGAAGTCATCACGCCGCGCTGTTTTGCCGGCATAGTGCTGGCCATGGCCGGACTGATCATCAGCGAGTGGCCGCATCTTAGGCTGCTGTGCGCCAGACCGCGCAAATAAAAAAGGGCCGGCCTGAGCCAACCCTCTTGTGCGGCCATCCTGCCGGACGGCCTGCGCAGTCATCGTCTGCCGACGAGCGCGCGATTAGTACAGCCTGGTACGGCGCGCATTCTCGCGGGCCATCTTCTTGGCGTGGCGCTTGATGGCGGAAGCCTTGGCACGCTTGCGCACAGTGGTAGGCTTCTCATAGAATTCACGGGCTCTGACATCGGCCAGGATACCGGCCTTCTCGCAGGAGCGCTTAAAACGTCTCAAGGCAACGTCAAACGGCTCGTTCTCACGTACTTTAATGACTGGCATGTGGAAAACCACCTCACTTATAAATAAACAGGGGCGGCATCAGCCTGTGATGCCGCTGAAAGAATAAAAACCGCACCAATGATAATCCAAAACCAGGCTCAATGCCAGTGAAAAATCAAGCTTAATGTCTGCTGCTGTCCAAAGCAGTGTCCACCCCCTGCGTCAGCGCTGAGCACAGGCACCACCGCCCGCGGTGAAAGTGTGAGATCAGGCGTATTTTTTGCTAGAATTAGCAGGTTGTGTCATTTTGTTAATGGTAATTAAACATGCGTGTGCTTGGCATTGAAAGCTCCTGTGATGAAACCGGAGCTGCAATATATGATGACGAACAGGGCCTGATTGCCCATGCGCTGCACAGTCAGATCGCCATGCATGCCGAATACGGCGGGGTGGTGCCTGAACTGGCCAGCCGGGATCATATCAAACGCCTGGTGCCGCTGGTCCGCCGGGTGTCCACTGAGGCCGGGATGCAGCTTAGTGAGCTGGATGCCGTGGCCTATACCGCAGGCCCTGGACTGATCGGGGCTCTGCTGACCGGAGCCATGGCGGCGCGGTCTCTGGCTTATGCTCTGGGCAAGCCTGCTGTAGCCGTGCATCACATGGAAGGGCATCTGCTGGCCCCCATGCTGGAAGATCCCAAACCGCAGTTTCCTTTTGTGGCCCTCCTGGTATCAGGCGGCCACACCATGCTCATCAGGGTGGATCGTCCCGGCTCCTATGAACTGCTGGGGCAGTCGGTGGATGATGCCGCCGGTGAAGCCTTTGATAAAACAGCCAAGCTGCTGGGACTGCCTTATCCCGGCGGTCCTTATCTGGAAAAACTGGCCCAAAGCGGCAATCCGGCAGCCTTTCATTTCCCGCGGCCGATGATAGACCGGCCCAATTGTGATTTCAGCTTTGCCGGCCTGAAGACTGCCGTGCTCAATGCCGTGCAGCAGCATAAAGCAGATTTGGAAGATCACCGCGCCGACATGGCCCGCTGCTTTACCGATGCCGTGGCCGATACCCTGGTGCACAAATGCCGCCGGGCTTTGGATCAGTGCGGGCTCAATTCCCTGGTGGCCGCAGGCGGCGTCAGTGCCAATACTGCCATACGCAGTGCGCTGTCCGATTTGATGGCCAGACGCGGCGGACAGATCTTCTTTGCCCGCCGGGAGTTCTGCACCGACAATGGTGCCATGATTGCCCTGGCCGGTATGCTGCGCTTTAAGGCCGGAGATACCACCGCCCTGACCGTGGATGTGCATCCGCGCTGGCCGCTGAGCTCGCTGAGGCCTCTGTGATGAATACAGTTTTTATTGCGGGCCTGCGCTTCAACTGCATTATAGGTATCCTGCCGGCCGAAAGAGAGCAGGAGCAGGAAATAGTGATAGATGTGGAAGCCGACTGCCCGGGCCTGGAGCAGGCCGGCAGGGAGCACAATCTGGCCCTGTCCGTGGACTATGCGCAGCTTAGTGCTTTTATCCGGGATTATGTCACCACCCGCCGGGCCGAACTGCTGGAGGAACTGGCAGTGGAGCTGGCTGACCTGATTATTGAAAGATTTAACACCACCCGGGTGCGGCTGAAATTGGCCAAAACGCAGGCCGTGCCCGGTACCGCCGCCGTTGGTATAGAATTTTGCAAAAAAGCGTGAGGTAAAACTATGGCTCAAGTGTATCTTGGAATTGGCTCCAACCTTAATCGTGAAAACGCGCTGCTGTTTGCCCGGGCAAATCTGGCTCCGCTGTTTAAAGACTATGCCCAGTCTTCAGTATGGCAGAGCCATGCCATCCGCGAGGCTGAACCTGATTACTTAAACATGGTATCCGGCGGTCAGACTGACTTGAGCCTGGAGGAGCTGCTGCAGGCTCTGGCTGATATTGAGCAGCGTGCCGGCAGCGAGATGATGTTCTACAATGGCACCAATTTCGGCATCAAGCGCCGTCTGGATATAGATGTGCTGCTTTATGATGATCTGGTGACCACCACCCCCTGCAAACTGCCGCGGCACGATATACAGGATTATCCTTTTGTGCTCTGCCCGCTGTGTGAACTCGATGATTCCATCATTCACCCGCTGCTCAAGCTGCCCATCAAGGAAATCTGGAATGAGATGGCTCCCAGACTGCCGGCCCGCATGAAAGTGTCCCGCTACGAGTTCAACTGGGATCAGGCCTGCCCCGACTGGAGCTAAAAGAGTCCTAAATGCCTTTAACGCAGATTATTGCACTGGCATTAATTCAGGGTATTACTGAATTTCTGCCGGTGTCTTCGAGTGCGCACCTAATTCTGCCCAGTCAGCTGCTGGGCTGGACTGATCAGGGCCTGCATTTTGATGTGGCTGTGCATGTAGGCACGCTGCTGGCCGTCATCTGCTACTATTTGTCCGATCTGATGAAGATTTCGGCTGCCACGCTGGAGTCCATGATCAAGCGCCGCAATACTCCGCGCAGCCGCATAGGCTGGTTTATTGTGCTGGCTACCATCCCGGCCTGCCTGGCCGGACTGGTGTTTGAGCAGAAAATTTCCACCATAGCCCGTTCCATACAGGTAATAGGCTGGACCACCATTATCTTCGGGCTGCTGCTGGGGCTGGCTTCCTACTGCAACCGCAGATACTGCTGGCGCACCGTAGCCGGCATGAAGGGAGAGCGTACTGATTCCCTGCGCCGCCTGACTCTCTTTCAGGCGCTTTTTATAGGGGTAGCCCAGATGCTGTCCTTAATTCCCGGCACTTCCCGCTCCGGCATCACCATGACGGCCGGATTGTTTCTGGGCATGCGTCCGGAGGCGGCGGCCCGTTTTTCCTTTCTGCTGGCCATCCCGGTAATTCTGGCTTCAGGACTGCTGGAAAGCATCAAACTGCTGCAGTCTCCGCAGGCGGCAGATCCCATAGAAATGCTGATGGGGGCGGTAATAGCCTTTGCCACGGCCTTATGCGTTATTCATGTGTTCATGAAATACATTTCCAAATCAGGCATGGCCGTCTTTGTGATCTACCGCGTAATGCTGGGCGTCTTCCTGCTTTATGTCTTTCACGCCTGATCTGCGTATTTAATGCCTGAGAGCCCCGACCCTCAGGCGCTGTCCGCCCCTATATGCGGCGGGCCCTGATCGGTCAGGGCATTTTCCGGCAGCAGGCGCATCACTTCATCTACCACTCTTACCCGGGCATCATGCACGGCTGCCGCCACGGCCGGACCCTTGAGGCCTTGCCGCACAAATTCGGCGGCGCTGACGGCAGCTGAGGCCTCATACAGGCGCAGGACATAATCTGGGCGGTCAAAGCTGAGATTTTCAAAGCCCAGGCGGCCGAGAAAATCGGCCTTGCAGCAGTACAGCCAGGGTTTGAGCCGCTGCGGCCGGCGGTAGGCATCTATTTTTTCAAAGATCTCCACCAGTCCGGCTGCGCCGCCGCGATCCAGGTGATGGAAGCGGCCGTGGTAGAGCACTATCACTTCCGCCAGCTCGGCATAGTGGCGGGGCACATGCAGGCGGGCGCACAGGGAGTGCAGCGGCTCCACCCCCAGCTCTTCATGATGCTTGTGATGCGGCCAGTTGCTGCGTGGGGTGCGGGCCTTGCCCAAATCATGGCAGAGCATGGCAAAGCGGGTGGCGGGATCGTCTGTGAGGCGGGATACTGCCTTCAGGGTCAGCAGGACATGCATGCCCGTGTCTATTTCCGGATGCCAGCGCCGCGGTCCGGGGACGCCGAACAAAGCCTCCACCTCGGGCATGATCCACTGCAGGGCCCCGCAGTCATGCAGTACTCCTATAAACACCTGCGGGGCAGCGGTGCGCAGAGCTTTGTCTACCTCCTGCCATACCCGCTCAGCAGTTAGGGCGGCCAGCTCTCCGGAGGCTGACATGCGGCACAGCAGCGCAAAGGTTTCCGGAGCTATGGTAAAGCCCAAGTTGGCAAATTTGGCGGCAAAGCGGGCGGCGCGCAGCACCCGTAGCGGATCTTCGCTGAAAGCCGGGCTGACATGGCGCAGCACCCGAGCCTGCAGATCGGCCACGCCCCCGAAGGGATCGATTAAGCGGCCTTCATGATCCTCGGCTATGGCATTGATGGTGAGATCGCGGCGGCGCAGATCTTCCTCCAAAGTGACTTCAGGGGAGAAATCACAGATGAAGCCTGTATAACCGCTGCCGCTTTTGCGCTCGGTGCGTGCCAGGGCATATTCTTCATGGGTCTGGGGGTGCAGGAATACCGGAAAATCGCGTCCCACCTGACGGTATCCCTGTGACAGCAGGTCATCAGGAACAGCCCCCACCACTACATGGTCCTGATCGGATGCGGGCAGTCCCAGCAGCCTGTCGCGTACTGAACCGCCCACGGTGTAGATCTGCATTGAAAAAATCTCCATTGATTCTTCTTCATAATAGCAGAACTTAAGACAGAAAAGACCGGCGGCGGGGCGATAGGCAGCGGGGCGGGGAGCCGGCACCGCGGGGTGCCGGCAGAATTGAGAAGATGGGAAAATCAGTAACGGCGGCGCTTGTTGCGGTTGCGGCCAGGTTTGGGCAGATAAATGAAAATCATGCCCACTATGGCACCGCCCAGGGCAATACCGGCGCCCTGCAGCCACCAGCGCATCTGCATGTCCAGTTCGCGGGTCTGCAGCTTGTCTTCATAGTCGCGGCGCAGTTCGTCGAGCTGATCTATGGTGTGATCCTTTTGGGCTATGGCTGTTTTCATGCCCTCATTTTCTTTTTCCAGCCGGCTGTTGCGCTGCGTTAAGGTCTGCACCTGCCTGCTTAATTTGCTGTCGTAATTGGCCAGCTCCTGCTCGAGTTCGGCAATGCGGGCCGAGAGCTCCTCTATGCGCGGTCTGCCGCAGCTTTCAGCCTGCAGGGTCTTGGTGCCTATCCAAAAGGTATTGCCATCTTCATCCTGCACCTGGGAAAAGGAGCCGTCCTTACTGTAGGCCAGCAGGGTGAGTTTGGTGCCTATGGAGCGGGCGCCGGTGATGCGGTAATTGGTACCGGGACCGGAGCGGGTCCAGATCTGATTGTTGTCTGAGACATAGACCGGACCGCCTATGTAGAAACCGTTGGCATCACGCTCAGGCTCGGAACTTTCGGCTGCGGCCGGCTCTGCCTGCGGGGCGGCATTTTCCTCCGCGGCCCGGGCCGGGGTGAACACAACCAAAATACAGACAAGCCAGGTGCTTAAAAATAAACGAATCATCTTGTCAGGCGCACCTGCAGGGCAAAGCTGCCGGGCGCTTCCTCCTTTTTTCTTATTTTTGATCCCGGAGCGGGCATAGCCGCATCCGCACGCAATGATGGGGTATTCTATCATGCAGCAGCTGTACCGGCCAAAACCGACCCGGGGAGCGGCCGCGGCGGGACTGTTGCCGCGGCGGGGCAGCATACTGTAAAGTTCATACAGTTTTCACCTGAAGGTGATAGGTTGCAGATATTGCAGGGACTAACTATTTTGTTTTGAGGACTACTTATGGCACAACAACAGCATGAGGAAATTGAATTAAAACTGGGGCTGCTCAGCCCATGCGGCGAGCTGGGCCAGATACTGTCCCAAATAGGCCGGGTCAACAGCATCAAATCAGAGCAGCTGGAAAACACTTATTTTGACACCAGCGACAAGACCCTTTTTGCCATGCATGCCGGTCTGCGCATCAGGCGGGGTGAGGATTTTGCCGAGCAGACCCTGAAGATGCGCGGCCGCTCATTGGGCGGCATTCACAGCCGTGATGAGTACAATGTTTCCATAGACCGCGACCTGAAACTGCCGCAGCTCAACCGTTTTCCGCCTGAAATTTTTGCCGCCGCCGGGGTGGATACAGACAAACTGCAGAGTGCACTGCAGCCTGAATGCGTCATTAATTTCAAGCGCGTCAGCTATGACTTTTTCTATGCCGACTGCCGTTTTGAAATAGCAGTGGATGAAGGCCGCATCGAGGCCGGCGGCAAAATCGCCCCCATTATGGAGCTGGAAATTGAGCTTAAGGAAAGACCGCTGCACCACGATGACATAGTGGTGGTCTTTGATGACATTCTGCTCAAACTGGGCCGGGCCGGCGTGCCGCTGACTTTGGAGCCTTTCTCCAAGATGCACCGGGCCGCGCTGCTGCTGGGCTATGCCGAGCGCAACAGCATCAAGCTGCCGGAAAATCCGGCCGGCAGCATACACGCCTGCATCAATACCAATATGCGGGCCTTTGAAACCCTGCTGGGCCTGTTTTTGGTCAAGCACAATCCGCTGTATCTGGGCTATATGGCCTACTCCCTGAGCTGTGTGCGCCGCTCCTGCCTGCTGCTGATGGACAAGGCCGGAGAGGATGAAAATGTCAATTTCTCCGTCACCTTCAGGGAATTTGCCCGGGAGTACAAAAAGGTCTCACGGTCCTTAAAGAAGCTGGAGCGTTATCTGCGCCGGCGGGAGAAGGAGATCCTCTTTGAGCTGCAGGACGGGGCTGAGCCGTGGATGGATGAAGTGGTATTTAAACTGCGGCGCAAAATCTCAAAACTGCAGGCATTTTGTTTACCTCTGCACCTGCGGGCACTAATATTGAAAATGTCCGTAGTGAAGATGATCAATCAAAAGGCCTGATGACAGATGAAGCTTGCGCGTTACGATATTTTTCCTGCCGCGGCACCACAGCTGCCGCCACTGCTGGCCGGGGAGGCTGATAAGTACTATGAGCGCTTAAAGGCGCGGGCGGATGAGCACAGCATGGCTGTGTTCGAGGCCGAGCCCTCCCTGCGCTGCATTCTCGGCATGTCCGATTTTGTAGCGCGCACCTTAATTCAATTTCCCCGGGAGTGTGCCGCCCTGCTGGAGGCAGGAGCCCTGCATGATGGCAGCCTGCTGCTTAATCATCAGGAGGCCGTGCAGGAATATATAGTACCGGGGCTCAATGATCAGGAACTCAAAAGAAGGCTGCGCATCCTGCGGCGCACCCGCATGGTGCCTATAGCCTGGCGCGATCTGCTGGGCTGGGCCCCCATAGAGGAGAGCTTTGTGGCACTGTCCAATCTGGCCGAGCAGATTGTGATGCGTTTGATCGATGTGGTGCGCGCCTCCATGACCGCAGGCTTTGGTGATGCCCTGACCCGCGAGGGCCGGCCCATGCCGCTGCTGGTGCTGGGCATGGGCAAGCTGGGCGGCGGGGAGCTTAATTTCTCCTCCGATCTCGATCTCATCTGCTGTTATCCCTATGACGGCGAGACGCAGGGCGGCAGCCGCAGCATATCCCATCAGGAATTCTTTACCCGGCTGGTGCAGCGCTTTTCCAATCTGCTGTCCGACAATACGGCCGACGGGCAGTGCTACCGCATAGATTTGCGCCTGCGGCCTTTTGGCGATGCCGGCTCGCTGGTCAGCAGCTTTGATGCCCTGGCCATATACTATGAAACCCAGGGCCGCACCTGGGAGCGCTATGCTCTGGTCAAGGCCAAGCTGCTGGGGGACTTCAATGCCTGGCAGCCTTTTGGCGATGAGCTCATAGATATGCTGCGGCCTTTTGTCTTCAGGCGCTATATAGACTTTTCCGCCATAGAATCCCTGCGCAAGTTAAAGCACATCATAGCCTCCGAGGTCAGAAGGCGGCAGCTGGACAACAATTTCAAGCTGGGCTCAGGCGGCATCAGGGAAGTGGAATTCATAGCCCAGGTGTTTGAGCTGATGCGCGGCGGCCGGCTGGTGGAGCTGCAGGAACGCTCGCTGCGCCGTACCCTGTATTTTCTGGAGCAGCTGCATCTGCTGCCGGCTGAAGTATGCCGGCGGCTGGATGAGGACTATGTCTATTTGCGCCGGCTGGAAAACTGTCTGCAGGAGCTGGCCGATCAGCAGACGCAGACCCTGCCCGATCAGGAGCGCGATCAGCTGCGGCTTACTCTGGCCATGAACAAGAGCTCCTATGCTGAGCTGAAGGCTGAACTGGCGCAGGTGATGGCTGAAGTACATGCCGAGTTCCGCCTGGTAATTCACGATGAAGAGGAGGAAGAAGCCGCCGGCAGCTCCCGCAGCGAGGACATGGAGCTGTGGGAAAGCATCAGGGATGCCGGGGTGCTGGCCGGTCTGCTGCAGCCTCTGCTGAAGGACCCGGGCGAAGCCACGGCCCTGGCCGAAAACATCCTCACTCTGCAGCATACGCTCTCCCATCTGCCGGTGGGCCCCCTGGGGCGCGACACCCTGCGCCGGCTGATGCCCAAGGTGATCAGGAGGATCGCGCAGTTTGATCATGCAGCCGATCTTTTTGCCAAGGCCGCCAATCTGGTGGAAAAGGTGGCCCTGCGCACCACCTATCTGCAGCTGCTGGACGAAAACGATCAGGCTCTGGCCAGGCTGATCTCCCTGCTGCAGGAAAATGCCTTTGCTGCCGCCTTGATCAGTGCGCATCCCATACTGCTGGATGAACTCATAGCCCCGCAGTATCTCAAAACGCCGCCCCGGCCTGATGACTATCTGGCCGCCCTGCGTGAGAATTTGATGCGGGTGGAGCCTGATGATCTGGAAGGACAGATGGAGGCCCTGCGCCTGTTCAAGCAGATCAATGTGCTGCGCATAGCCATGTCCGATCGCTCGCACAATCTGCCTTTGATGAAGATCTCCGACTGCCTGACCTGGTTGGCTGAGGCCCTGATCAGGCAGATGCTGGTCCTGGCCTGGCAGCAGACTGAGCAGCGTTTTGGCTGCCCGCCCGGCCGCAGTGCCCACAATCCCGGGCTGGCGGTCATAGGCTACGGCAAGCTGGGCGGTATTGAGCTGGGCTACAAATCCGATTTGGACATGGTCTTCATCCGCGAGGTCAATGACGGCATGACCGAGGGCGCCCGCAGTGTGCCCTGTGCGCTGTTTTATCAAAAGCTGGTGCAGCGCCTGCTGCATTTGTCGGTGACCCGCATGAGCGGCGGCGTGCTCTATGAGCTGGATATGCGCCTGCGGCCTGACGGGGACTCGGGCATGCTGGTGGCTGATTTGGACGGCTTTGAGACTTATCAGAAGAGCCGGGCCTGGACCTGGGAGCATCAGGCCCTGGTGCGGGCCAGACCCATAGCCGGTTCCAAAAATGTGATTGACCGCTTCAATCAAATCAGGGATGAGGTATTGCGCACGCCGCGGGATCCGCAGAAGCTGCGCGGTGAAGTGCTGGCCATGCGGGACAAGATGCGCCGGCATCTGGACCGCTCCACAGAAGCCCTGTTTGATTTAAAGCAGGGGCGCGGAGCCATGGTGGATGTGGAATTTATCTCCCAGTACCTGCTGCTGCGCTATGCGCCGCAGTTTGAGGGCATGGTGCTGTGGTCGGATAATGTCCGCATTCTGGATGAATGCGATCGCCTCAATATCCTGTCTTCCCACGATGTACAAACCCTGAAGGCAGCCTATTTGGCCATACGCGGTTATTATCACCGCATCTCCCTGGCCAATCTGCCGCGCATTGTGACCCAGGAGGACCGCCCGCCGGAGTGCGATGCCGTGGCGGCCATTTGGGAGATGATTTTCAACGGACCCTGCTGAAGCAGTCCTGCTGCCGCTCAGTGATGCGGCCAGTCATCGCCGAAATTGATGTAGGGCGGCGGGGGCAGCTCAGGGGAGGGCAGGGCGGCTTCTGTGTTGTCCATCAGCGGTCCCAGGCCCTCAGGGCAGCGGTAGGCGCGGCCGGACAAGGCCACGCCGAAATCCCAGCCCGGGCGCATTTGTGCCGGATAAGCAAACAATTCCACCACATGCGTGGCTCCCAGGCGGGCGGCCTGCAGCTTGAGATCGAAACGGGCATTGTGTATTACCATGCGGGGAGTGGCATCCACGTCGGCTACAAAGACGCAGCCCTGCACTTCCTGCGGCAGAGCGGTGATGACTGCAGACGCAGCATCAATATCCTGCTGACTGACACAGGAGGACAGCAGCAGGGCAGCACAGCAGGCTGTCAATATGGATAATCTCCGCGACATGTTTTTCTCCTCTGTTTCAGGCTATATCAGGGTAGCGCGGGGGCTCTCCCTCCGGAGCGGTTTTAAAGCGCCTGTGCATCCACAAATACTGCTCCGGCGCCATATTGATCATTTCCTCTATCACCTTGTTGCAGGCGGCTGTATCAGCCTGGGCATCCTCTGTGGGGAAGCCGCTGAGCGGCTCTTTGACATAGAGATGATAGCCGTCCTTTCTTCTGATGGTCCAGGAAGGCTGTACCACCGTGCCTTTGACGCGGGCCAGATCATGGGTGCCGGTGACGGTGGCAGCCTGCTGCACCGCAAAAAAGGGCACAAAAATGGAAACCCGGCGGCCGTAATCCTGATCGGGGGCATACCAGATGGGATAACCCTGCATCAGGGCCTTGATCATGGAGCGCGGATCGGTGCGGTCCACCAGGGCCAGATTGCAGCGCAGGCGGCCGTTGACCTGCATAAATTCCCATACCGGATGATCAGAGGGGCGGTAGACGCCTACTCCGGGCTTAATCAGCAGGGCATAAAGCCTGGCCATCAGCTCCAGGGTGACAAAATGACAGGTCAGCACCAGCGTGCGGGTATTGTTCTGCGCCAGTTCCCGGGCCCGGCTGAGCTCCTGCTCATCTATATGGGCATGGCGCAGCAGTCTCTTGTCGGACCAGAACCAGGCCATGGCCGTTTCCATCACGCCCATGCCTGAATTTTTGAAAATCTCAATCTTCAGCTTCTGCCGCGCCTGGGCATCAAGATCGGGGTAAGCCAGGATCAGATTGCGCTCCACTATGTAGCCGCGGCCTTTGATCACCCGGCCCATGATCAGCCCCAGAAAGCGCCCGAAAGCCAGAATGGCCGGATAAGGCAGCAGGGTGACCAGCAGATACAGTATTCCCAGGATCAGCCAGGTGCCCCAGAAATTGGGATAGAGCAGCCGCAGGCTGAATTTAATGCCGGTGGTTACTCCCTTGCCCCAGCCTTTCTCCCGGGAGATATTGCGGTGCTGCTTTTTTCTTTTGGCAAAGGAAGTGTGCAGTTGTATTTTCTTGGTCATGTATTCTCAGACAATCTCCAAAGCTGTCCCTCAAAAACCGCAGTCATGCTTAATTATAGACTGACTGAATTTCCTGGGATCTGGTCTGTATATCAAAAGAGCGCCGGCTGTGGCGCTCTTGAGTTTAGGTTCTGATGCCGTCTCTGCGGCAGTGGTCGGCCTTAAGATCAGGCCTTCTTGTGCCGGGCCGGCTTTTCCTTTTCTGCCTGCTCCGGCTCTTTTTTGGCATCCAGACCGAGCTTGTGCTCGAGGTAGTGGATGCTGGCACCGCCCTTGATTTCCACCGGATCGGTCAGCAGATCCTTGTGCAGCGGAATATTGGTTTTGATGCCTTCGATTACCATCTCATCCAGCGCCTGCAGGGTGCGGGCTATGGCCAGCTCACGATCATCATCGTGACAGATGAGCTTGCCGATCAGGGAATCGTAGTAGGGCGGAATGCGGTAGCCCTGATAGAGGTGGCTGTCCCAGCGCACGCCCGGACCGCCGGGGATGTGCAGGCGGGTAACCTCGCCCGGGCTGGGCATAAAGGTGGCCGGATCTTCGGCATTGATGCGGCACTCAAAAGCATGGCCCTTGATCTTGACGTCGCTCTGGCTGATGGACAGCGGAGCGCCGGCACAAACGGCTATCATCTCGCGTACTATGTCTATGCCGGTAATCAGCTCAGTGACCGGATGCTCCACCTGTACGCGGGTATTCATTTCAATGAAGTAGAACTTGCCGTTTTCGTAGAGGAACTCAAAGGTACCGGCACCGCGGTAGCCTATGTCCACACAGGCCTGGGCGCAGCGTTCGCCTATTTCGGCACGCTGTTTGGCGGAAATGAAGGGAGCAGGGGCTTCCTCCAGCACCTTTTGATTGCGTCTCTGCATAGAGCAGTCGCGCTCGCCCAGATACACGGCATGACCGTGAGTGTCGGAGAGGATCTGGAATTCTATATGACGCGGGTTTTCCAGGAACTTCTCCATGTAGACGGCCGGATTATTGAAGAACATATCCGCTTCGCGGCGGGTCAGGGCTATGGCTTCCTCCAGCTCCTTTTCCGAGCGCACCACGCGCATGCCGCGTCCGCCGCCGCCACCGGCAGCCTTGATGATAATGGGATAGCTTATTTCCCGGGCCAGCTTTTTGTTTTCATTGATGTCATCGCCCAGGGCACCGTCTGAGCCGGGAACGCAGGGCACGCCGTTGCGCAGCATGGTGCGCTTGGCTGAAACCTTGTCGCCCATCAGCCTGATGGTATCGGCAGCAGGACCGATGAAGATGAAGCCTGATTTTTCCACCATTTCAGCAAAGTCGGCATTTTCCGACAGGAAGCCGTAACCCGGGTGGATGGCTGAAGCGCCCACGGCTTCGGCGGCAGCAATGATGCGGGGGATATTTAAATAAGATTCCTTGGGGCTGGCCGGGCCGATGCACACTGTTTCATCAGCTAGTTTGACATGCATCAGATCGCGGTCTGCGGTTGAATGCACTGCCACAGTCTTAAGGCCGAGCTGCCGGCAGGCCCTTAAGATGCGCAGCGCTATTTCACCGCGGTTGGCAATTAAAACCTTTTCAAATTTCATTGAATCCTCAAAAGCGCTTAATCCCAGCCGGGGGCAGGGAGGAGGCGCCTCCTCCTGTTGTAAATGATTAAACTGCACAGCCTGCCTGATTAATTGCATCTGCAGCCTGTCTGCTGCAGCGGGGACTGTGAGGCGGCAGGCCTGGGTGCGTAGTGACAGCTTAAGGATGGCTGTCTGCAGCCTGAGGCTTATTCAAACTCGAATAGGGGCTGATCAAATTCCACGGTGGTGCCGTTGTCGACCAGGATCTTCTTGATGGTGCCGGCACGGTCAGCCTGGATTTGATTCATCATCTTCATGGCTTCGATGATGCACAGGGTGTCGCCTTCCTTGACGCTCTGGCCTTCTTCCACAAAAGGAGAAGCGGTGGGGCTGGCGGAACGGTAGAAGGTGCCGACCATAGGAGACTTCATGGTCTTTTCGGCTACAGGGGCGGCCGGAGCTGCCGGGGCCGGTGCAGGAGCCGGAGCGGCGGCGGGAGCGGCTGCAGGCTGTACGGCCGGCATGACCACTTCCGGAACCACGGCGGTCACCGTGCGGCTCTGGCGGGCAATACGCAGTTCCTCATCGCCCTGCTTTAAATTGATCTCAGAGATGTCTGAATTGGAAACCAAGTCGATTAACTTGGCAATCTTGTGAATATCAATCTGCATATGTAACACCTAAGTAATGCGGGCCTTGCGGCGCGCGGAAAATCTATCTGCTGCAGCACAGCCGGTACGCCTTGTCGAGGGCATAGCTGTAGCCGTCTGCTCCAAAACCTGCGATCACGCCCCGGGCTTTGTCACTTAAGAAGGAGTGGTGACGGAAGGGTTCACGGGAGTAGACATTGGATAAGTGAATCTCAATGAAGGGAATTTCCACCCCCAGCAGGGCATCGCGTATGGCCACCGAGGTATGGGTGAAGGCTCCGGCATTGATCAGGATGAAGTCCACACTGCCGCGGGCAGCCTGGATCCGGTCTACGATATCACCTTCATGATTGGACTGGAAAAAGCTCAGTTCCACTCCAAGTTCATTTCCCTGCGTACGCAGGCGTTCTTCTATGCTCTTCAGGCTGTCGCGGCCGTAGAGACCAGGCTCGCGGGTGCCGAGGAGATTTAAGTTCGGTCCATTAATTACAAGAATTGCCGCCAAAATGTATCTCCAACAAAATTTGGGCTATTTTAGCCAATTTATGCTGATTTTAGTACTTTTTCGCGGAAAATACCCTGCACCGGTCATAAAAACACAAAGTAGATTTGCGCTTAAATAAGCTGAAAACGGCAGCTCGTCCCTCTGCCGGTATGTCAGCTGCGCAGGCTGTCGGTATCTGGCAGAGAGACAGCCAGTGCCCTGAGGCCGGAGCCGGTTTACCAGGTATCTGAGGGGTGCCGCCGGGCCGGACATGCAGAGCCGGCGGCTCCGGCTCATCATTCTACAATTTCATATTTGTAGAAGAACTGCTCCACATTCAAACGCGCCACATCGCCCTCTGATCTCTTTTCCACCTGATTGCGGATAGTTACAAAGTAGCGGCAGGACTGGGGCTTCATCTGTTTGCTGTGGTCGAGGATCAAGGCTCCGTACCTGTTGAATTCCCCCCGGGTCAAATGCTTCTTTTCCACCATCTCCCTGACCCCGGGAATAGCATAAGCCTCTTCTTCTCTGGCTGCCGGCCAGTTTGGTGCAACCTGATAGGTCATGTCCGGCAGAATTACCACTGACAGCAGATACTGCGGGCGGTAGTCTGCCGTAAGCCAGCAGGGAGGATCATCCATACCGGCCCGGCGCTGAAGATAGGCATTTTGCGCAGCCAGCTGTTCATTGTAGGCAGTAACTTTGTCGAGTTCGCTTTTGTATGAACTAAGCTGATTATGCTCGTTTTTCAATTGTTCATTGTATGAATTAAGCTGATCTCGCTCATTTTGCAATTGTTGAATGTATGCATTAGCTTTATCAAGAGCGGCAACAGCTTTGTCCTTTTCAGCCGAATCGATCAAATTTTTGCCCTGTGCCAGTTGCTCAGCTGCGGCAAAAAGCTTCTTGGCATAATCATTGTAGGAGAGCTTACTGCGCTGCGCTTTCCACTGTTCGACCAGAGACCGGCCCAGTTCAATGCTTTGCGCTGCTTCTTCCTTGGAAAGCCGGCCGGCTACAGATAAACATTTGACGCATGGCATCATAGTATCCAGAGGATCTTCAGGATCCGGCGTACACATACCGCCAAATTTATTCGCCTCTTTAAGCATATGCTCATATCGGCTGATTTGAGCATTTTTGCTTATGATTTCTTCCTGCTGTGCTTTATTTTCATATAGCATTTCCACTATACGCTGCCCCAGCAGCAGCAGTATCAGAAGCACCAGAGTGAATGCGATTTCAGTCAGCGATACCTGAAACACGCTGTCGTCTTTTTTCTGCATTGTTTATTTCCGTCCGAATATCTTCTTAATGACGCCTACAATGCCTTTTTTGCGTTTTTTATCCCAGTTCTCCAAATTATCAGCAGCATCCTTTGCTTTCTCGGCCAGGCTTTCAACTCGTTCGTTCAGATTATCTACATTGGGAGTTATTTTATTAACCTGGTTTTTCACCAGTTCATTGGCCGCATTTATAGTAGCTATTACCTTATCGAGACTATCAGCTATCTTACTGTTGGTATTATTCAGATTCTCCGCTATATTACTGTTGGTCTTGCCCAGATTCTCAGCTATCTTATTGTTGGTATCACGCAGATTCTCAGCTATGTGCTGGGTAGCGGCAGTCATCTGTCTGGTAAGATCTGACCAGTAAGACTCGATGTTGCCCAACGATTCCCGGGTCAGGGAACTCATATTACTGTTGAGATCATTCCACAATTCTTTGATTAAATTGGCCTTTTTCCTGGTTTCATCAAGCATCTCGTCAGATTGTTTCTGCAGATTTATGCCTGTTCTCTCTACATAATTATTTAACTGACTGATTGGATACTGAGCTTGCGTCAACTGATTCTCAAGTTCCTGTACTGCTTGGCCCAGATTATTGATTTGCCTATTTAAGGCCTGGACATAATTATCAGTGTTTTCCTCTAATTGTTTAGTTGCCGTCAGTCCGGTAGCCTCAATACTTCCTGCTGCAGCTTTGGAAACATCTTCCACATTTCTTACCACTGCATTGCCTGTATTGCTGATGCCGGCGATTGAAGATTGAGATAACTCTCCAATATTTTGGATGGCTTCCTGAACATAATTTTTGGTTTTTTCAGTGCTCTCGCTGAGCAGCGCATCCATATATTTCGCCATATGGTCACTGCTTGCTTCAAGCTGCTCGTTGAAGTTATTTTGTA
>CAYRIZ010000002.1:0-41417 GCA_964424565.1 uncultured Enterobacterales bacterium | reverse complement strand
CTTTCTCAAAAGTTCCGGCAGCTTTTTCGCTGCTGGCTGCAAGCTGCTCGTTGAAATTATTTTGTACTTTCTCAAAAGTTCCGGCAGCTTTTTCGCTGCTGGCTGCAAGCTGCTCGTTGAATTTATTCTGTACTTTCTCAAAAGTTTCGGCAGCACTTGCACTGCTGGCTGCAAACTGCTCGTTGAATTTATTTTGTACTTTCTCAAAAGTTTCGGCAGCACTTGCACTGTTGGCTGCAATCTGCTTGCCGAATTCACTCAGTACTTTCTCAAAAGTTTCGGCAGCATTTGTACTGTTAGCTGCAATCTGCTCACCGAAGTCATTCAGTACTTTCCCAAAAGTTTCGGCAGCATTGGCACTGCTGGCTTCAAGCTGCTCGTTGAATTTATTTTGTATTTTCTCAAAAGCTCCGGAAGCATTCCTGGTAAGACCATTTACGAACTTTTTCGTGTCCTTCGACATTTCCTCTATGTCGCTCTGAACACGGGCAAACATGAGCTTCATGTCGTCCCTTATTCTATTGATAAAGTCTTCCTGTGTTATGCGCAGGTTTTCCGTTGCGGTAATGCTGTTTATGATTGCATCATTTAATGCTCTTAAATTTTCCAGATTGGCAGAAACTATTACTTCAAAACCATCAGATGAAGTTACTCTTCGTACTTGTGGTTTATAATACGTGTTTTCTCCGGTTTGAGCATATCCTGGACTGCCGGCTGTACCATCCCGACCATCCCTGCCGGGGATGCCGGCTGTACCATCCTGACCATCTTTGCCGTCGTGAGCTGCAGTACCGTCTTGCCCGGCAGCTGCTTTTTTCGCCGCCTCTTCAGCCCTGGCTTTTTCCTCTTCTTCGCTCTTGGCAAATGTGACCATACACACACGTACCGCCATACCCAGAAAAGTGGTTATCATAGCGGCGGCAAAGCGCATGGCCAGTGCAGATGTTGTTAAGTTGTCAGTTGAGCCCAGGACGTACAGGGACAAAATGATTGATGCTACCGTAAACAGGAAACCAAGATAATAACAACTGTCACCATAGCTTTGCTTTACTTCATAGCCGGCTCCTTTGGTCTTAAAGTATCCGTACATCATATATAAGCCCATAAAGGCTATGGGGATGATGAAACTCAGCAGCCATGGACTGTCGACCCAAACCGCTAGGCCTGCCGAAATTATCTTTGCTGCAAGTGCAAGGGCAAACGCCTTTGATAAAGACATTGTATATATCCTCTATTAGTATCCCACCGGAATAATCTGTTCAACATATGCACCGGAGTCCCTGAAATAATCTTTCCAGAACTCAGCCAAATCCATTTTTTGATACTGCGGATATGAGGAAAGTATATAGAGGCTGACTATAGTGCCCGGCATATAGGTTTTTACTTTCTGATAGTAATTTGTCTTTTTTAATTGTTCAAAGGAGTGTTTCTGGGTAAACATGGAATATTCATTGGGTTTGGGAGTGCGGTGCAGCATATCGGAGAATATCAGCAGGCGTTTGTCACCATTAACTTTGTATTTGTCAAAACTATTGACTGCAATCAGCTGCAAAGCTTCAAAAATAGGGGAGTAGTCAAGACTGGTTTTACCGGAAATAGCGCTGTCAAGCCTCTGCTTAAATGGTCCCTGAAAAGTTTTTTGAAAGCGCATGGCCATCAGGCGCTGATTTTCAGTAAATTTATCCGCATCGCTGCCATCGCGCATCTTGCACATGTTAAATACCGGCCTGCGTCCGGATATTAATTGATCATCAAGCAGATAAATACTGAGCAGTTCACCGATCTGCAGTTCATCCTGTACAAATCTGTTGAGGTGAGCTTTTATGTAATCTTGTTGTATAGGGGTGAGCACATCAGTTTCATCGATGAGTATTACTGTGTGGCCGTTAGGATTTATCTCATTATTTACTAATCTGCAGGCAGTATTGGAATCGTATTCTTCCTTGTCAGCGAGGAAATTGCTATAAACAAAATATCCACCTATTACACAAAGCAGAATAATTGCCGCAGCGATTACCAGCAGCTGGCCGACGGAAACTGAATTGGAGCGCTGATATCTTGATCTTCTAGATTGTCTGGGCATATATTTCCTCTTCCTCTTTTATTTTCCGCAGTTTGTTGTCTTCTTCATCAAATGACTGAATAATCTGCTCGCGAATTTTTTCAGAATCCTTCTTCAGCTCGTTTACCTTCTGCTCATGCTCCTCGAGTTTCTGCGTAAAATCCCTATGCGGCACCGGAGGTAATTCACTGAGATCCAGAGTCTCTATTCTGGTGAAAAACACAGGTTCAGGAGTAGTACGACATTTGGCGTTCTCTATTCTGAATTTGCTCACCAAAGACTGAAATGCCTTGTCTGCACTGCGTTGGGCATTGCTATATGAACTGAGAGTAAGTTCTTTGGAGTGATTACTTTTTCTTGCATGAACCAAGCCGTTATGAAGGGCCATTATGGTGTCTTTGATTGACTTTAGATATTTGTCCTTGATTTTGTTTATTTCAGCCCGTCTCTCTTCAATAGCATCTGCCCATGCACCTGATATATTGATATATTTTGCAGTAACTTTGAAATAACCGGGGCAGGGGTCATCATCGTAACGAAGACCATCATAAAAGGCCATTACTCCAAATAAAATAGTAACCCCCATGAGGAGATAAGAAAAAATATCAGATAATCCCAGAGGATCTGCCTTTAATGATATCAGGGATTCTTTGGCAGCTATAGTGATAATTCCCAGACTTGGATCTGACATGTTTATGATGTTCGAGCTTTGTAAAACATCACGAAAATGAGCCGTTGCCAGACCAAACACCACCAGCCATATAGCAAATATGATAAATACAAACAAACCGGCAGATTTATAAAATAAACTTGCAAGATTTCTGTAGCGGCTTACCCGTCCCAAAAAGAAACAAACTAATACGTTTACCAGAGACAACAAAAGGGCGGTACCAAAACCGCCGATTAAACCGCTGGACATATTGGTGGCAAATAAGGAACTGTTTATTACTGCTTCAAACGCAATGAATATGAAAAGCATGGACCAGGAAACAAATATATGGCCTCGTGATTTTGCTGGTTCGCAGACCCGCTCCTCCAGCTTATTTTTTCTTCTGAAACTTTTATATTCCCTGGTTACTTCCCTAAACTCAGCCCTGGCTTCATCAAATTCAGTTAAGGCTGCAGCAAGATATGTTTTTACCTCATCTTTGAACCGCTCAGGCATCAGGTAAATATTGGCAATATCTTCTTCATTGTCTTTTATCGTTCCCAGTATGTCAGCATCAAGATTTTCCACTCTGGCCGAGGCTCTTCTCTCATATCCGGCTACTGTGCGCTGAATTTCGGTATCAATTTCCAGTTCAGCAGTGCTGAAACGTACTTCCTGTTCACTGGGAGGAAGATTCTTTTTGCCTTCTTCCTGAGCCTTTGCAATAAGATCAAGTTTTTCAGCCACCATATCCGGGTTTATTACCGGAAATTCTGAATCTTCAATAAAAACTTCATGCGTGGCTGATCTGGTACTCAGCGTCCCATCTATTTTCAGTACATTTTCTGCAGCTGACATATAACTCCTGCCAAATAAATCATGTTTTTATACAAAAATCTTATTTTATTATTTAAATAAGACTGTGTAAGTGGTAATGAATATAATAAAAAAAAAAAAAGATAAATGGATGATTTAATAAAATTTAAAAGCTGATATAAAAATATATATATCCTGACTGCTGCAGGATATGAGCTTTTTCAGATTATTTCTGTACTAATACAGAGCTTTCTGTGCCGTTTTCAATATCTGACGCAACCTGAATTTATATGGTTAAGCCTGTTTAATGCGCTAAAACAACCACATAAACAAAAGATTTATTTATTACTGATAAAATCAGTTTCTTAAACTATGAAAAAATAAAAACAGAAATTTTAAAACGGCTTATTTATTATAAATTTAAATGGTTTTTTCAAATGTATTCTACTGTTTCATTGCTAAAAAACAAGGGTTTTTACTATGTGAAGGCAGTAACAGCCGCATAAAAATGCAGTTGTTCTGCCGTTGTGCAGACCTTTGTGCTCAGGACAGGAATAACAGTAAGAAAGCCAGTCAGGGGAAGAAAGTGGCGGCAGAGCCGTGCAGCCGCAGTAATGGCCGGCGGGGAAAACCGGACAGCTCCTGCAGACAGCAGCTGTCCGGCAGGCTGTATTACTGCTGCAGGGCCTTATTGATCAGCGCCAGGGTAAGCTGCAGGGATTTTTCTCCGCTGCCCAGCGGCCAGAACTCATCGCGGGAGTGGAAATTGTGGCCACCGGTAAAATAATTGGGGGTCACAATACCGCGGGCGGAGAGGCAGGAACCGTCGGTGCCGCCGCGCATGGCACAGGTGCGCGGCTGTATTCCCAGCTCCTCCATGGCCTCATAAATATGGGCTATAGGGGCTGCAGAGGGGCTGACATTGTTGGAAATGTTTTCATATACATCCTCAAAGCGCACAGCTATGTCGGCCTTGGGATACATGGCACGCAGCTTCTCCACATTCTGTGCCGTCACTTCCTTGCGCCACTGATAGTGTTCCCGGTCAAAGTCGCGGATGTGCATGGTAAGGGAGCAGGTCAGGGCATCGGCCCGGCAGGCGTTGAACCACCAGTAGCCGTCCAGACCGTCGGTGTGCTCTGGAGTCTGCAGGCGGTCAAACATGGCTATGAAGTCATGGGCCATGAGCAGGGGATTGATCAGCACGCCTTTGGCACTCATGGGATGGGCTGTTACTCCGGTAAAGGTCAGATATACCGAGCCGGCATTAAAGGTCTGCCACACTACCTCGCCCAGGCCGCAGGAATCTATGGTATAGGCATAATCCGGTCTGAATTTGTGCAGATCCAGTACTTTGGAGCCGCACAAACCGATCTCCTCATCAGGCACAAAGGCTACGAACAGTTCAGCATGGGGACGCTGCTCCTGCTGCAGCAGGTCCAGAGCCGTCATGATAATGGCCAGGGCGGCCTTGTTGTCAGCTCCGAGCACGGAAGTGCCGTCGGAGCAGAGCAGGCGCTGTCCTATATAGTCCTGCAGCTCGGGGTGATCGGCTGCCTTCATGACAATATTCTGCGCGGCATTGAGCACTATGTCGCCGCCCTGATAGTCAACAATCTGCGGATGTATGACCGGGCTTAAGGATACATCCACTGTATCGAGATGAGCGCAGAAGCCCACGGCATCGCCGGGGGCGGTGGCGGGCAGGCGGGCGGTGACCACACCATGACTGTCCTGATCTATATCGCAGAGCCCCAGCTCCTGCAGCTCCTGCATCAGCAGGCGTCCCAGTTCCAGCTGACCGGCTGAGGAGGGAGTGACACCGGCTGCGGCGTCGGACTGTGAGGGGATGGCGACATAGCGCATAAAGCGGGCGACTAATTGATCCTGAAGAGTGGACATGACAAAACCTCAAAAATCTCAAAAAAGCACAAGGAGAGGAAACTGCAAATAAAATGCCGCAGCCTGAGGCTGCGGCAGGGGGCCGGAGGGTTACTGCGGGAACATGGTTGACGGATAGTCAAAGCCCGAGTGGAAACCCAGCGGAATGCCCAGGAACCAGTAAGCGTACAGCACGCAGGTCAGCACTATGAGCAGGGCACCGGTATAAGGCAGCATCATGGAGCACAGGGTGCCCACGCCGGCCCGGCGGCAGTACTTCTGGCAGTACATGATCAGCAGAGGATAGAAGGGGAACAGCGGCGTGGCCACATTGACGGCGGAGTCGGATACGCGGTAGGCCGCCTGCGTCAGCTCAGGAGACAGACCCAGCATCATCAGCATAGGCACAAAGATGGTCGAGAGTATGGCCCACTTGGAGGTAGCTGAGGTGATGAGGATATTGAGCATGGCGGTAAGCACAATGATGCCGAACAGGGTCAGGCCTGAAGGCATGCCCAGATCGCGCAGGAACTCGGCACCGGCAATGGCCAGCAGCGAGCCTATTTGTGACTGACCGAACACATAGAGGAACTGTCCGGCAAAGAAGCAGAACACCATGAAGGAGATCAGCATGCGCATGATGTTCTCCATGGCCTTGATCACATCATTGGCGCAGGTGTAGGTGCCGGCGGCAAAGCCGTAGACCAGACCGGGCACGGCAAAGAAGATGAAGAGGAAGGGCACCAGGCACTTCATCACGGCAGCCGACGGGGCGGTGAGCGAGCCGTCTGCGGCACGCATGATGCTGTTGTCGGGGAAGCAGAGGGCAAAAAGCAGGGCCAGCAGGGCCAGAGCCGTCAGGGCACCATAGGTGAAGGCGCGCTTTTCCCGGGCGGAAGGCTCATGCATTTTGGTGTCCTGATCATCGGCTATCTTGTCATCCACAGGCATAAAGCGGTTGAGGCGCGGCTCTACAATCTTGTCGGTGACAAACCAGCAGGCCAGGATCACAAATACAGTGCCGCCCAAGGCATAGAAGTAGTTGCACAGTACATTGACTGAGTAGTTGGGATCAATGATATGGGCGGCGGACTCGGTGAAACTCTGCATCACCGGATCGATCATGGACGGGGTGAAGGAGGCCGTAAAACCGCCGGCCAGACCGGCAAAGGAGCAGGCTATGCCCGCTAAGGGATGCCGGCCGCAGCAGTAGAACATCAGGGCGGACACAGGCATCAGCACGGTGTAGGCGGAATCGGAGGCCACATGGCAGAGAATGGAGATGAGCACCACAGCCGGGGTCAGGATCTTTTTGGGGGTCACCATGAGCATCTTGCGCAGACAGGCATGAATAAAGCCCGAGCCTTCGGCAATACCTATGCCCAGAGTAACCACTATGGTGATGCCCAGAGGAGGGAATCCCATGAAGTTTTTAACTGAGTTCTCTATGAACAGCAGCAGGTTTTCCGGCTGAAAGATATTGATGATCTCTATGTTTTTGCCTGTGTTGGGGTGGATGTAGTCAAACTCCACAAAGGACAGCAGAAAGGAGAAGATCATCGTGACGATGAGCGCGTAGATGAAGAGCATGGTGATATGCGGCAGGCGGTTGCCTACTCTTTCCACGCCGTTTAGAAAGCGTGTCAGCACGCCTGTTTTTTCAGCATGATCAGCAGTCATATAGTTGTTTTCCCAAGTTAATTTAATCTGCAGAGGGGAGGCTGCAGGCGCAGACATCCCTTTATTAAGTTATCACATCAGAGCAAAGATCGCCTGCAGGACGGGCTAAAGCCGGGCCGTGGAGGCGCGACACGGGCTGATCCGGTGCATTACGGCTGCAGCCGGGTTGGGGGTGTTGTGCAGGGATCTGCCCTTATTTTCGTGATCCCGTCCAAAGTTTTGCCCGAAAAGATCGCGAAAAATGATAAGATCGGCCAAGTTTTTTCATTACTCTTTCAACCCTGCAAGAGGTACTTATGGTTGCAATGAACAAAGCCAGGTCAATTGCTGACTATGATCCGGAACTCTGGGAAGCCATAGCTGCGGAAAATCAGAGACAGGAAGATCATATTGAGCTTATCGCATCGGAAAACTATGCCAGCCGCTGTGTGATGGAAGCTCAGGGTTCTCAGCTTACCAACAAATATGCCGAAGGCTATCCCGGGAAGCGTTACTACGGCGGCTGCGAATATGTCGACAAGGTAGAACAGCTGGCCATTGACCGCGCCTGCAAACTGTTCCACTGCGACTATGCCAATGTACAGCCGCATGCCGGCTCCCAGGCCAACTGCGCTGCCTATATGGCCATGTGCAAGCCCGGCGACACCATTCTCGGTCTGTCCCTGGCCTCCGGCGGTCACTTAACCCACGGCTCTCCGGTAAACTTTTCCGGCAAGGTCTACAAAGCCGAGCTTTATGAAGTCAATGAGGCAGGTGAGCTCGATTATGAGGCCATAGCCGCCAAGGCCCGTGAGTGCCAGCCGCGCGTCATAGTAGGCGGCTTCTCCGCCTTCTCCGGCATTGTGGACTGGAAGAAACTGCGTGAGATAGCCGATGAGGTAGGTGCCTATCTGATGGTGGACATGGCTCATGTGGCCGGTCTGGTAGCCGCCGGTGTCTATCCCAGCCCCATAGACTATGCCCATGTGGTGACCACCACCACCCACAAGTCCCTGGGCGGCCCGCGTTCCGGACTGATTTTGTCCAACTGCCATGATCAGGCCTTATACAAGAAGCTGAACTCTGCCGTATTCCCCGGCAGCCAGGGCGGTCCGCTGGAGCATGTGATTGCCGCCAAGGCCGTGGTCTTCAAGGAAGCCATGGAGCCCTGGTTTGTGGAGTATCAGCAGCAGATAGTGAAGAATGCCAAGGCCATGTGCGAAGTCATCATGCAGCGCGGCTACAAGGTGGTCTCCCGCGGCACCCAGAATCATCTGTTCCTGATGGACTTCATCGGTCTGGAACTGACCGGCAAGGATGCTGAGGCTGCTCTGGGCCGGGCCCACATCACCGTCAACAAGAATTCCGTTCCCGGTGATCCGCGCTCTCCTTTTGTCACCTCCGGTCTGCGCATAGGCACCCCGGCCTGCACCCGCCGCGGCTTTAAGGAAGCCGAAGTAAGGGAACTGGCCGGCATCATCTGCGATGTGCTCGACAATTATCAGGATGAGGCCGTAATAGCCGCTGCCAGAGAAAAAGTGGCCGCCCTGTGCGCCAAATTCCCGGTCTACCAGGATTAAAAGGCTGCAGCGTCATGGGAACATCGGGTTTGAATAAATTTTCAGCCAATGATCTGATGTTTATGCGCCGTGCCCTCAAACTGGCGCGGCGCGGGCGCTTTACCGCTTCCCCCAATCCCTGCGTCGGCTGTGTCATAGTCAGGGACGGGCTGATCATAGGTGAGGGCTGGCATCAGAAAGCCGGCACCGATCATGCCGAGGTTGCTGCCATCAAAAATGCCGGCGGCAATGTGGCCGGAGCCACAGCCTATGTCACCCTCGAGCCCTGTGCCCACTACGGCAGAACTCCGCCCTGTGCCCGCACCCTGGTGCAGCACGGCATCCGCCGGGTGGTGGCGGCAGTGCTGGACGTCAATCCCAAGGTGGCCGGCCGGGGTATGGAAATCTTAAGCCGGGCCGGTGTCAGGACCGAGGTAGGACTGTGTCAGCAGGAATCGCTGTGGATCAACCGCGCCTTTTTCAAGGCCATGGGCACAGGCATTCCCTATGTGACGGTCAAGACCGCCGCCTCGCTGGACAGCCGCATAGCCCTGCCCGGCGGCGAGAGCAAGTGGATCACTTCAGACAAGGCCCGCGCTGATGTACAGCGCCTGCGGGCCCTGCATGATGTGATCCTGACCGGGGTCAATACCGTGCTGGCCGATGATCCGCGGCTCAACGTGCGTTATGCCGATCTGCCGGCCAAGATAAGGGAAAAGCTGCCTGAGCACATGCTGCGTCAGCCGCTGAAGGTGATTTTGGACAGTCGCGGCAGACTGGACCGGCAGGCAGTGGAGCGTTTTGCCCTGTTCAAATCAGGCCGCAGCCTCATAGCCCAGGTGTTAAGACCGGGCATAGATCTGACCCGCAGCCGGGCGGTGGAGCTGCCTGGACTGCGTGCCCAGGTGCTGGAGCTCAATGAGCGCGTCAGCCTGCTGTATCTGCCTCCCGGGGCCGACGGCCGGGTGCCGCTGCTGCCGGTGCTGGCCTATCTGGGGCGGCAGGAGCTGCGCTCTGTGCTGGTGGAAGCCGGCAGTACCCTGACTTCTTCCTTTCTGGCCCAGGATTTGGCAGATGAGCTCTTCCTCTATCAGGGCCCGCAGCTGCTGGGTTGCAGCAGTATGCCGGCTTTTGTGCTGGAGCCTCCGGCTTCCCTGCAGACGGCTTACCGTTTTGCCTTAAAATCAGTGCGTAAACTGGGGCCTGATATCAGGGCGCACTACGTCAGGGAGAGAGGCTGATGTATACCGGAATTATCGAGGCTGTAGGTACGCTGGCCCGCCTGGAGCGGCGCGGCCGGGGTGCCTTTGTCACCGTGCTGACCCCGCCGCAGTTTAAGGCCGCCTCCCGGGTCCATATAGGCGACAGCGTGGCGGCCAACGGCGTCTGCCTCACCGCCTGCGCCGTGCATGAGGACGGCTTTAATGCCGATGTCTCAGCCGAGACCATGGAGCTGACCTGCTTTAAGTACTACTCGCAGGGGCAGAGTCTTAATCTGGAGCTGCCCTGTACCCCGCAAAGTCATCTCGGCGGCCACATAGTGCAGGGCCATGTAGACGGCATAGGCCGCATAATGTCGGTAAGTCAGCTTTCCGAAGCCGTCAATGTCTGGGTGGCGGCACCCTCCGGGCTGCAGCGCTATATTGCCTGCAAGGGCTCCATAGCCGTGGACGGCATGTCCCTGACGGTCAATGAACTCAAGGGCTCTGCCTTCAGACTGACCATTATTCCCCATACACAGCAGGTGACAAATTTTCATTCATTTAAGGCAGGGCGTCTAGTAAACTTGGAAGTAGACGTGCTGGCCCGCTACCTGGAGCGTCTGCTGACTGCCGGGAGGCAGGAAGAGAGCAGGCCGGCGGCCGCCGCAGAGCAGACCGGGCTCACTTTGGAGACGCTGCTTGCCGGTGGTTTTTAAAAGATTTTTGATTTTTGGAGGAATCCATGCCAATTAAGGTGATAGAAGGCATCAAGCCCTGTAGGGAAGGTAAATTTGCCATAGTGGTATCCCGCTTTAATTCCTTTGTCTGCGAGCGTCTGCTCGACGGCGCGCTTGATACCTTAAAGCGCGAGGGCGAAGTGCCGGAGGAAAACATCACCGTGGTGCGGGTACCCGGGGCCATTGAAATCCCGGTCACCCTGGAACATCTGGCCCGCCGCGGCGGCTATGATGCCCTGATTGCCCTGGGCTGCGTGATCCGCGGCTCCACCTATCACTTTGAGGTAGTGGCCAATGAGTGCGCCAAGGGCATTACCCAGGTAACCTTAAATCATGCCGTGCCGGTGGCCAACGGCGTGCTGACCACCGATACTCTGGAGCAGGCCGTACAGCGTGCCGGTGCCAAGGCCGGCAACAAGGGCTCAGAGGCTGCTGCCTCCGCCCTGGAAATGGTTAATGTAATCAAGGCAATTTAGGATATTTCATGCACAGTTTCAGTGAACAGGCAGTGTCACCGGCAGCCCGCCACAAGGCCCGGCACTTTGCGCTGCAGGCTGTTTATCAGTGGCAGATGACCGGGCAGGGTCCTGGTGAGATTGAAAGGCAGTTTTTGGAAGATCAGCCGGTACAGGGCGCCGATCTCGATTATCTGCATGATTTAATCCAGGGCGTGGTGGAGAACTGTGAACGCATAGATGCAGTCTTTGAGCCTTATCTGTCCCGCCCGCTCAAGGATTTGGATCAGGTGGACAAGGCCATATTGCGCCTGGGCACCTTTGAGCTGATGTACCGCTCCGATGTGCCCTACAAGGTGGTGATCAATGAATCCATCATGCTGGCCAAGGAATTTGCCGAACAGGACAGCCACAAGTTTGTCAACGGTGTGCTCGACAAGGTAGTACGTGCCGCAAGGAGATCCTGACTGATGCCAGGCGAGTTTGAGATCATCGGCAGACTGTTCTCCTCGCACGATCAGGCTCCCGGAGTGGTTCTGGGAGTGGGCGATGACTGTGCGCTGATCAAAAGGCACGGCCGGCGCTGCCTGGCCCTGACTACCGACACCATGGTGGAAGGCCGGCATTTCTTTGCCGGCACCGATCCTTATCTGCTGGGCTGGCGTGCCCTGGCGGTAAATCTGTCCGATCTGGCCGCCATGGGCGCCAAACCCTACTGCTGTACGCTGTCTCTGACCCTGCCCGACGGCAGTACTGATTTTCTGGAGCCTTTCTCCCGGGGCTTTTTTGATCTGGCCGAACGCGAGAACATCAGTCTGATCGGCGGCAATTTAAGTGGCGGACCGCTGACCATGACCGTAAGCGCCCTGGGCAGGATCAAGTCTTCCCGGGCCATGCTGCGCTCCAAAGCCCGTCCGGGGGATGATGTTTATGTGACCGGAGATCTCGGAGCCTCGGCCCTGCATGTCAAGCTGGGTTACGGGGAGCTGGCCCTGCCTCCCGAGCTGGGCCGCCGGGCCCTGGAGGAGGCTTTTATGCGGCCGGTGCGCTGCACCTTTGCCCGCAAATTAAGCCGCTTCTGCCGCTGTGCCATAGATGTCTCGGACGGAGTGGTGGGAGATCTCATGCATATAGTGCAGCGCAGCGGCGTCCGCGCCGAGCTGTATTTGGATCAGCTGCCGCTGTCCGGGGTAGTGGACTGCAGCGAAACTGCCGGCCGGCTGTCCTTTTTGGAGCGCTGCTCGCTGGCCGCCTACGGCGGCTGCGACTATGAGCTGCTGTTTACCCTGCCGGACGAGCCCAGGCTGCAGGATCAGCTGGCTGATCTTTCCAGTCAGCTGCAGGTACCGGTAACCAAAATAGGGCGCATTCTGCCGCCGGAAGAAACTGATCAGTGCGACAGCGATCCGCTGACTATTATTTTTAAGGGCAGTGCTGTCCCCAGACAGCAGGCCTTCGAACACTTCTAAGGAGTATTTTTAAGTGAATTTCAAGCGCAATACTTTAGTCCTCAGCATAGCGGCTGCCGCCGTGCTGACTGCCGCCGGCTGCTCCAAGAGCAGTGAAGTCAAGGCCGAGGCCCCGGCTCCTGCCGCCGCTGCCGCCCCTTCCATCACCGCCGACAGCTCATTTGATGACAAGGTCTCTTATTCCATAGGCGCCTCCGTGGGCGGTTATATAGCTCAGATGGTGGAAGAGCAGAAAGAGTTTGTAGGTGATGTCGATCTCAACCTGGTGCATCAGGGCTTTAAGGATGCCCTCTCCCGCAACAGTTCTCTGGATACCGCCCAGATCGAGGAGACCTTAAAGCTGCTCGATCAGCAGGTAGCCGAAAGAATGAAGCAGAAGGCCGATGCTGAGGCCCAGGCCAATCTGGAAGCCGGGCAGAAGTTCCTGGAGAACAATGCCTCCCAGGAAGGCGTGCAGACCACTGATTCCGGTCTGCAGTATAAGGTCATTACCGCCGGAACCGGCCGCACTCCTGTGGCCACCGACATCATCTCCGTCAAGTACCGCGGCACCACCATTGACGGCAAGGTATTCGACGAGCAGACCGAGCCGGTTGATTTCCCGCTGGGCAATATGATCCCCGGCTGGGTTGAGGGCCTGCAGCTGATGCCTGAAGGCTCAGTATATGAGCTGTATATTCCTTCCGCTCTGGCTTACGGCAGCAATGGTGCCGGCAATATCATCCCGCCCAATTCCGTGCTGATCTTCAATGTGGAGCTGGTGCAGATCAAGACTCCGGAGCCTACTGTCGCCCCGGAGCAGGCTGAAGCCGCCGCTGAATAATCAGCATACATCATGCTTCAGACACCTCAGGGGTGACCTGAGGTGTCTGCTGAAAAAGGAGCCCCCGGGCTCCTTTTGAGTTTTCAGATCTTCAATTTGTGCCGCCAGGAGGAAGCCGCCGGCGGAGCCACAGTACTGCGCTCGATAAATCTCACCGTAAAATCAGGCAGTTCGGCATCCTCAAAGGCCTTTTGATGCAGGGCATTGGACAGCCGCACCGCCGCCGCGCCCATTTTTTCCACCGGATTGACCACAGTGGAGAGCGGGGGAATGAGGCAGCGGGCCAGCAGAATGTCATCAAAGCCCACCACGGAAACATCGTCCGGCACGCTGATGCCGTGCTGATGCAGCACTGAGATAAAGCCTGCCGCCATAGTGTCGTTGTATATGGCCGCGGCCGTAAAATCCACGCCGCGCGTCAGCAGCTCCACAGCCGCGCTGATGCCTCCTTCCAGCATGGGCTCGTCTACGGTGTAAAGCTTTTTGTCAAAAGCTATGCCGTGGGCCCGCAGGGCTTTTTTGTAGCCTGCCAGGCGCTGTCTGCTGTCAAAAATATTATGGGAGGAGCCCACATAGGCTATTTGGCGGTGACCGCAGGAAAGCAGGTGCTCCACTGCCATGTATTCGCCTTTTTCATTGTCTATATTGACGCAGCGGTTTTCAAAGCCTTTGATGACGCGGTTGATCAGCACCATGGAGGGCACGCGGCGCAGGTAGTCGCTTAAGGTCTCATCGCTCATGGCCAGGGCATGGATAATAAAACAGCGGCAGCGGTGGGTCAGCAGATTCTCTATGGCGGTGATCTCGCGTTTTTCTTCATGAAAACCCTGGCAGACCAGCAGGGTGCAGCCCAGTTTGCGCGCTTCATCCTCACAGGCGCGGACCATGGCGCCAAAATAGGGATCGGATACATCGGACACCGTAATGCCTATGATCTCAGAATCCCGCCGGGCTAGAGTGCGGGCACTGGCATTTAAATGAAAATCGAGTTCCTTCTGCGCCGACAGTACGGCCGCGCGGGCCTGGGCGCTGACCTTGGGGGAGCCGTTGAGCACACGTGAGACCGTGGCAACAGAGACATTGGCAAGCTTTGCTACATCGCGGATGGTGGCCATAATCAATTGCCCTCCGGCCGGCCGGGACATACTGGCACAGCAGGGGGCACTCTCCTTATCAAAAAATATCAAGCAGGCTGCCTGATGCGGCAAGGCAGCACAGTCCGGAATGGTGCACTTAGCTGAAAAGTAAGCGTTTACATTATAGTAGGGCCGGGGAGAGAATTTGGCCGGCTGTTGCGCAAAAAGCGATCTGCGGCACAAAATAAGTGATTGTAAAAAAACCGGACGGTTTTATAATTGTAACCGTTTACATCATCGAAAATATCAGCTTCAGGAGCTTTTATGACCACTATTTTGGTTACCGGCGGCGCAGGCTACATCGGATCTCATACCGTGATTGAACTGGTCAAGGCAGGATATGACCCTATAATTTTGGATAATTTCTGCAATTCCAAGCCGGCAGTGCTGGCCCGCATCAATAAGATTTGCGGCAGATCTGTTCCTTTCTACTGCGGCGATATCCGTGTGCGTTCCTCCCTGCAGAAGGTTTTTGACGAAAACAAAATAGACGGCGTGATTCATTTTGCCGGTCTCAAGGCGGTGGGCGAATCGGTGCGCAAGCCGCTGGAGTACTATGACAACAATGTCAACGGCAGCCGCGTGCTGCTGGAAGTGATGCGTGACAACCACTGCTTCAACTTCATTTTCTCCTCCTCCGCCACGGTTTACGGTGAGCCCGATCAGGTGCCGCTGACTGAGGATTCCCCGGTCAAGAGAGCCAACTGCCCCTACGGTCAGACCAAGGTGGACATAGAGTATATGGCCGAGGAAGTGCAGAAGGCCATTCCTGAATTTTCCGTAACCCTGCTGCGCTACTTCAATCCTGTGGGCGCCCATGCCTCCGGCCTCATAGGCGAGGATCCCCGCGGCATTCCCAACAATCTGATGCCTTACTTAACTCAGGTGGCTGTGGGCAGACTGCCGGTGCTGAATATATTCGGCAACGATTATCCCACTCCGGACGGCACCTGCATCCGCGATTACATTCATGTGGTGGATCTGGCCTTAGGCCATGTGGCGGCTCTGGATCACTGCCTTAATCAAAGCGGCGTGCATATATACAACCTCGGCACAGGCATAGGCTACAGCGTACTGGATATGGTTCATGCCTTCTCCAGGGCCATAGGCCGTGAACTGCCGCATCAGTTTGCTCCGCGCCGCGCCGGTGATGTGGTGCAGTGCTATGCCGATCCCTCCAAAGCCGCCCGTGAGCTGGGCTGGAAGGCCAAACTCACCCTGGACGACATGACCCGGGATTCCTACAACTGGCAGAAAAACAACCCCAATGGTTACGAGGATTAATATGACTTCCTTCAATGCTGCGGATCATCCGCATCGTCGTTACAATGCTCTGACCGGTGAATGGCTTTTGGTGTCCCCCCACAGAGCCAAGCGGCCGTGGAACGGCCAGGTGGAAAAGCCGGGCAGTGAAAACAATCCCTCCTACGATCCGTCCTGCTATCTGTGCCCGGGCAACAAGCGCGTGTCTGGAGACGTCAACCCGCACTATGAAAGCAATTATGTCTTCACCAATGATTTTGCTGCCCTGATGCCGGATACGCCGCAGGACTCTCCTGCCGACTGCGATCTCTTCCGCTGCGAGCCGGTGCGCGGCACCGCTAGGGTGATTTGCTTCAGCGCCGATCACTCCAAAACCCTGCCGCTGATGGAGCCTGCTGAAATCCGTCTGGTGGTGGATCTGTGGGCCGCGCAATTTGCCGAATTGTCCCAAACCTATCAGTGGGTGCAGCTGTTTGAAAACAAAGGTGCCGTCATGGGCTGCTCCAATCCGCATCCGCACGGACAGATCTGGGCCTGCAGCTTCCTGCCCCAGGAGATCCTCAAGGAATTAAATGCCCAGAGCGCCTACTATGCCCGTCATCAGTCCTGCCTGCTGCTGGATTACGCGCAGGAGGAATTGCGCCGCGGGGAGCGGGTGGTCTGTGAGACGCAGTATTTTGTAACCGTGGTGCCTTACTGGGCCTTCTGGCCTTTTGAAACCCTGTTGCTGCCCAAGTTCCGCGTGGCCTCCATCAATGAGCTGACGGAGGAGCAGCGCGATGATCTGGCACTGATGATCAAGAAGCTGACCTGCCGCTATGACAATCTCTTTGAGTGCTCCTTCCCTTATTCCATGGGCTGGCACAATGCTCCGGCCGACGGCAGGGAGCATCCGGAGTGGCAGCTGCATGCCCACTACTATCCGCCTCTGCTGCGTTCTGCCGTGGTCAAAAAGTTTGTGGCCGGTTTCGAACTGCTGGCCGAAAAGCAGCGCGATCTCACCGCCGAGCAGGCGGCAGCCCGTCTGCGCGACCTCAGCGAGATTCACTACAGCCAAAAAAGCTGACTGCAGCTACAGGAAACATATTCATGAATGAGATCAAACAAAAAGCCATAGAGGCTTTTGCCGCCCATTTTGGCTGTCAGCCGCAGATGCTCTCCTACGCTCCCGGCCGCGTCAATCTCATAGGCGAGCATACTGACTACAATGACGGCTTTGTCATGCCCTGTGCCATTAAATTCGGCACTGCCCTGGCCGCCAGCCGCAATGGTACGGATCGCATGCGCATTCTGGCCGTGGATGTCAACGGCGACTGCGATGAATTTGCCATCAGCGCTGATTTACAGCGCCATCCCGACAAGGTATGGTCAAATTATCTGCGCGGCGTGACCAAAATGATTTGTGAGCGCGGTCTGACCCCCGGCGGCCTGGATGTGGCCATCTGCGGAGATGTACCCTTAGGAGCCGGTCTGTCTTCCTCCGCCTCGCTGGAAGTGGCTTTCGGCAATTTACTGGCCCGCGCCTTTAATCTGCCGCTGGAGCTGCAGGATATAGCCCTGCTCGGTCAGGCCGCCGAGGCTTTTATAGGCTGCAAGTGCGGCATTATGGATCAGACCATCTCCGCCTGCGGCCGCGCCGGCTGCGCCATGCGCCTGGACTGCCGCTCCCTGGAAAAGCAGTACTCTCAAATCCCCGAGGGGCTGGTGGTGCTGATAGTCAACTCCAATATCAAACATGCCCTGGTGGGCGGTGAATATAACGAAAGGCGGGAGCAGTGCGAGCGTGCCGCCGCCGTGCTGGGCGTGCGGGCCCTGCGTGATGCCACTATGGACATGCTGAACGCCAAGCGCTCTGAGCTCGATGAAGTGACCTACCGCCGCGCCCGCCACATCATCACCGAGGATGAGCGCGTACTGGAGGCCGTGGTGGCCTTCGAGCAGGGCGATCTGGAGCGCTTAGGTCAGCTGATGTATGCCTCCCACTGCTCCATGCGCGATGACTTTGAGATCACCATACCCGAGATAGACGGTCTGGTGGAGATCATCCGCCGGGTGCTGGGGGAAAACGGAGCAGTGCGCATGACCGGCGGCGGTTTCGGCGGCAGCGTGGTGGCTTTGGTCAAGCCGGAGCAGGTCCCGGCCGTGGAAGCGGCCATAGAGGCCGAATATGCAGCCCTCTCGGGACGCCGCGCCACCATTATCGAGACTTATGCCGCCGACGGCGCTTCCTTTGTGCTGCTGTAATTTTCCGCAGATGCCCGCCCCGGGCATGTTAAAATTCCCTCCCACACGGGAGGGATATTGTCTTGGCAGATGAGAAATTTCGCAGAAAAAACGGTCCGGCTGATGCCGTACAGGCCCTGCTGGACGCCATTGCCAAATTTGTGCCGCCTGAGCAGCGGCCGCCGCTGACGGAGAAGTTTTCGGCGGCCAATTACTACGACATGCTGCGCCGCGATGCCGCTCTGGCCTCCATAGAAATACAGCAGAACATCAGGGATCAGCGCGAGGCCTATATCCGCCGCATGCACGACAGCGGCCGCATTGACCGGCGCTATACCTTCAGCAGCATACAGGAAGACAGTTTCAATCAGGCTGCCGTGAACGTGGCCAGAGCTTTCTGCGCCTCGGCCCCGCAGATGTCAGCCGAGCCGGTGATCCTGCTCATTCAGGGCGGGGAGGGCAGCGGCAAAAGCGTGCTGTGCCATGCCATAGCCAATTTTTTCCTCGAAAACGGCCGCAATCCTTCAGTGGAGCTGATTTCCCTGGATGATCTCAATCAGGCCAATATTTTCAACAGCTCAGACGAAAAGGAAGATCGCATGCTGCGCTCGCGCCTGCTCGAGCACTACAACACAGTCAATCTGCTGCTGCTAGATGAACTGTGCCCCAACCGCCGCGGCCTGTCGCTGTTTGAGCAGAAAAATCTCTCCGCTCTGCTCAAATCCCGGCTGCACAACCGCCTCTCCATGGTGATCACCCTGGTGACGCCCTTTAGTCAGCTGCACGATGCCATAGGCAATTTGTGCTTTGAATCCCTCAAATCCTACTCCGTGCTGACCACCGAGCTTTACGGCGGCAGCCGGCGTCCTCAAATCATGGTACACGGCAGGCCCCTGCGATGAGTTTTATTCTGGCTTTTGATTTCGGCACCAATTCCATAGGCACGGCTGTGGGCAATGATGTGACCTGCACGGTCCGTCCCCTCAAGGCCATACGCGCCAGACAGGGCAAAGCAGATGAAAAACAGCTGGACGACCTGATCCGCGAGTGGCAGCCCCGGTTGCTGGTGGTGGGGCTGCCGCTGATGATGGACGGCAGTGATCAATTCATCACCGGCCTGGCCCGCCATTTTGCCAAGGAGCTGCGCCGGCGCTATGGCCTGGAGGTCAGGCTCATAGACGAGCGACTGACCACCCGCGAGGCCAAGCAGTATATATTCGAGCAGGGAGGTTTCAGGGCGCTGGCCCGGGACAAGGGAGCGGTGGACTCGCTGTCGGCTGCTCTGATCCTGCAGGAATATTTCGACAATTACGCCTCTCCTGCCGGCTGAAGGGGGAGGGGCCGGGGCCCCATATATTTTTTTTTCGTGCTTTGCAAACGTTTTCGGAATTTACGGAGAGCCGCACTTTTTTCTGTGATGCAGGTCAACTTTATGCGGCCTGTTTTACGATCAGCCCTGTATCTTTGCCCACTGTGCTGAGCCCTCACGGCACCCCCTCCGCCTCTTAAAAATCCTGAAAAATACACCTTCGGCCAAATTTTAAAAAAACTTGATACAGCTCTAATTTTTAGTATTTTTAATTTTAAAAAGCCGTTGCAGTTCACATTTTGGGAATTTGTCCATGCCGCCCAAAAGGGTTTGGACTAATATTGAAATGTCGTAAACGTTTGTTACGAAACAAAAGTAACAATTTTGTTTAATGAGTGGTAAGGAGTTGTTATGAAGATTTCCAAAACTTTACTGGCTGTAGGTATAGGTGTTGCTCTGGCCGCCACCTCTTTTGCCCAGGCTGCAGACAAAAAGGTAGTAATCGGCTTCTCCCAGATCGGTGCCGAGTCCGAGTGGCGTACCGCCAACACCAATGATGTGAAGGCCGCAGCCGAGGAGCTGGGTATTGAACTGAAGTTCTCCGATGCCCAGCAGAAGCAGGAAAATCAGATTAAGGCCATCCGCACCTTCATTGCCCAGAAGGTGGACTTGATCGGCTTTGTACCGGTAGTGGAAACCGGATGGGACAACATCCTGCGTGAAGCCAGGCGCGCCAAGATCCCCGTCATGGTAATGGACCGTGACCTCAAGGTATCAGATGAATCTCTGTACGTGGCCAAGATCGGTACCGATCAGTACACCGAAGGCCGCAAGATGTTCAACTGGATGGACGAGTACGTCACCAAGATCGACCGCAAGCCCCGCAACGGCGGTGACAAGATCAACATAGTAGTACTCGAAGGCACCGTGGGTGCATCCGCTGCCGTCGGCCGTACCAACGGCTTCAATGATGCCATGGCCGAGAGCCCCAACAAGGACAAGTACAACATCCTGGCCGCCCAGACCGGTGACTTCACCCGCGCCAAGGGCCAGCAGGTTATGGAATCCTTCCTGAAGTCCTATCGCGATGACATAGACGTCCTGATTGCCCAGAATGACGACATGGCTTTGGGTGCCATTCAGGCCATTGAAGCTGCGGGCCTCAAGCCGGCCCAGGACATCATCATCATAGGCGCTGATGCCGTCAAGGGCATGTTCCAGGCCATGATCGAAGGCAAGGCCAATGCCACCATTGAATGCAACCCGCTGCAGGGCAAGATCTTCTTTGAGACCGCCCTCAAGGTCTTAAACGGCGAGCCGGTGCAGAAGGTAGTCTATGTGGATGAAGGCGTATTCTCTGCCGATCAGGCCGCTGAAGTCTTCCCTACCCGTCAGTACTAACATAATGCCTTAAAAATTTTGTTGTCCACCCCAGCGCAAGCCCGGTGGACTTTTTTTTAATTTTTAAGGCACCAAGCCCGGTGATTAGGGGCTGTTCCCCTGCCTGGGACCACGGCGGCGGCGCAGCTGCCGGGAGGCTTTTCTGCAGGCTGCCGCCCTGGCTGTTTCATCAAGTAAGGAAGGGATTATGCAAGAAAGTAACAATGATGATTACATCCTGCGCATGAAAAACATTGATATGTTTTTCCCCGGGGTCAAAGCCCTGAAGGATGTGAGCTTCAACCTCAAAAAAGGTGAAATTCACTCGCTGATGGGTGAAAACGGCGCCGGCAAATCCACCCTGGTCAAGGTGCTGACCGGTGTGTATCAGAAAACTGCCGGATCTATTTTTTATGACGGCCGGCAGATTGAACCCACCACCCCGCTGGAAAGCCAGAAAATGGGCATTTCCACGGTGTATCAGGAGGTCAATCTCTGCGCCAATCTGACGGTGGCGGAAAATATCTACATTGGCCGTGAGCCGCGCGGCAGGTTCGGACAAATAGACTGGGCGGTCATGAATAAAAAGGCCAGGGAGCTGATGCACAGCGAAATGGGCATAGACATAGATGTGACCCGCATGCTGAGCTTCTATCCCGTGGCCATGCAGCAGATGATAGCCATAGCCCGTGCCGTGGATACACAGTGCAAGATTCTGATCCTGGACGAGCCTACCTCCTCGCTGTCCGACAAGGAAACTGAACACCTCTTCTCCATTATGCGCAAGCTCAAGGCGCAGGGCATATCCATTATCTTCATTTCCCACTTCCTCGAGCAGATCTACACCATATGCGACCGCATTACCGTGCTGCGGGACGGCGAATATGTGGGTGAATATGAAGTCAGTTCCCTGCCGCGCATTCAGCTCATCTCCAAGATGATGGGCAAGGAGATCCGCGAAAATGAAATCGAGGCCAATGTGGACAAGTCCGTGCCCGATGATGACAAGGTACTGGAATTTGACCATGTCACCGTACCCGGCAAGGTCAAGGACATGAGCTTTGACATCAAAAAGGGTGAGGTAATAGGTCTGGGCGGCCTGCTGGGCTCCGGACGCACCGAGATTGCCGAAACCATGTTCGGCATTCTGCTGCGCAAAAACGGCTCCATCAGGGTGGACGGCACCGAATTTTCCATCAAGGGTCCCATGGACATGATGATGCGCCGCATAGCCTTCTGCTCCGAGGACCGCAAGGCTCAGGGCATCATAGGCGATTTGTCGGTGCGCGAGAACATCATCCTGGCCATGCAGGCCAAGGACGGTATGTTCAAACATATGCCGCGCGCCAAACAAAATCAGCTGGCCGATTACTACATAGATCTGCTGCGCATCAAGGTCTCCGACCGCGAGCAGCTGATTCGCAACCTCTCCGGCGGCAATCAGCAGAAGGTGCTCATAGGCAGATGGCTGGCCACTGAACCCAATCTGCTCATTCTGGACGAGCCTACCCGCGGTATAGACGTGGGCACCAAGAGCGAGATCGAGGCTCTGGCCGTGCGCCTGGCCAAGGAAAAGAGAATGTCGGTGGTATTCATCTCAGGTGAGATGGGCGAAATGGTGCGTACCTGCTCCCGCGTGCTCATCATCCGTGACCACGAGAAGCTCACCGAACTTAGTGGTGATGAAATTTCCACTGCCCACATCATGCAGGCTATAGCAGGAGATTACCATGGACATGCTTAGAAAATTTACGCACAGCTCGCTGGCGCTGCCGCTGGCAGCCCTGGCGCTGCTGCTGCTGTTCAACGCCATTTTTGTCAAAGACTTTTTCGTCATACAGATGATGGACAACGGCAACCTTTACGGCCGTCCCATAGATATTCTGTACCGCGCCAGCTCCCTGATCATTCTGGCCCTGGGCATGACCTTTGTGCTGGCCACCGGCGGTGTGGATATTTCCGTGGGTGCTGTGGTGGCCATATCCGCTGCCACCTGCTGCGTGCTGCTCGGCGGTGATGTCTCGGGTGTGCCTGAGCATCCCTTCTTTGTGGCCATCATAGCCGCCCTGGTGGTAGGCGTGATAGCCGGCATCTGGAACGGCGCGCTGGTAGCCAAATTCAAAATTCAGGCCATGGTGGCCACTTTGATTTTGATGACTGCCGGCCGCGGTATAGCCCAGCTGATGACCGACGGACAGATCATCACGGTGTACTACCGTCCCTTCAGCTACATAGGCGGCAATATCCCGGGAGTGATGCTGCCTACGGCCATGATCATAGCCTTTTTGATGATCTGCCTGGTGATCTTCCTGGACCGCAAGACCAGTCTGGGTCTGATGATTCAGTCCGTGGGCATCAATCCCACCGCCAGCCGCTATGCCGGCGTGAAGGTGACGGCCGTGCTCTTTGCCGTGTACATCTTCTCCGGCTTCTGCGCCGGTACAGCCGGTTTGATTGAGGGCTCGCTGATCAGAGCCGCCGATGCCAACAATGCCGGCCTCAATATGGAAATGGACGCCATACTCTCGGCCACCCTGGGCGGCACGCTGATGGTAGGCGGCCGTTACTACATAGGCGGCACCATCATAGGCGCCATCACCATACAGACCCTGACTACCACCATGTATGCCATGGGTGTGTCAGCCGATGCCCTGCCGGCCATCAAGGCTGTAGTTATCCTGCTTATCATCATTATTCAGTCCGAGCGCTTTAAGACCATGTTCCGTGAATGGAGACTGAAGAATGCCGGCTCCAAGCCTGCAAAGGAGGCAAGCCATGGGTAAGTTCTTTTCAAACTTAGCAGCATCCCCCATGTTCTCATTTTATGTGACCGGGGTGCTCTTCATAGTGCTGTTTGGGGCAGGCTCTGTAGCCTTTGACGGTTTCTTCAGCCTGCAGGTGTTTTTAAATCTGTTTATAGACAATGCTCCGCTCATCATAGTGACCACGGGCATTACCTTTGCCATTCTCTCCGGCGGCGGCGGTATAGATTTGTCCGTGGGCTCAGTGGTGGCCATAAGCTGCATGACCCTGGCCTATTTGATGCGCGATACCAGCTTAAATCCGTATCTGTGCATGCTTATAGTCCTGCTCATAGGCATAGCCGTGGGCCTGCTCAATGGTGTGCTCATCACCTACTTTCAGCTGCAGCCCTTCATTGTGACTTTGGGCACCATGTTTTTGTGCCGCGGTCTTACTGCCATCATCTCCCGTGAGTCCGTGGCCATAACCAATGAGAGCTACTGCGATCTGGCCTTCATGTCCTTTGAGTTCGGCGATTACTACATTTCGCTGGGGGCAGTGATTTCCATCATCGTAGTCATTATCGCCACCCTGGTACTGCGCTATACCTCATTTGGCCGCGGCGTCTATGCTGTGGGCGGCAATGAGCAGTCAGCCAGGCTGATGGGCCTGCGCGTGGACTTCATCCGCGTCATGGTCTATGTGATCTCAGGCTTCTGCTCAGCTCTGGGCGGCATAGCCTACTCCTGGATCATGCTGTCCGGCTACGCTCAGCATGCCCTGGGCATGGAAATGGATGCCATAGCCTCCTCGGTGATCGGCGGCACGCAGCTGATGGGCGGCGTAGGCTTCATTCCGGGCACGGTACTGGGTGTGATGATTCAGGGCACCATCCTGACCATCATCTCCTTTGAGGGTACGCTGTCTGCCTGGTGGACCAAGATAGTAGTCGGTATTCTGCTGTGCATCTTCATAGTCATGCAGGCTCTGGTCACCGAGCACCGCAACAAGATGATGAGCCTTCAGGCCGAAGACTCCGGCAAGGAATCCAATCAGCACGGAAAGGCCTAGAGCCCCCGGCAGGAAAAATCTGTACAAGCACACAGGGCCTGCTTCCCGAGCGGGGCAGGCCAGCGAATAGGGAAGAATAAGATGACTTTAGATTTAAGCAAATGCAGTATAGGCATTGAGTTTGGATCCACCCGCATCAAGGCCGTACTGATAGATGAACAGCACCATCCTGTGGCCCAGGGGGCCCATGACTGGGAAAACCGCCTCGAGGACGGCATCTGGACCTATACCCTGGATGATATCTGGGGCGGCCTGCGCGACTGCTATGCCAAACTCTGCGCGGAAGTAGAAGAGAAATTCGGCCAGAAGATCACTCAGGTGGCCGCCATGGGCTTCTCCGCCATGATGCACGGCTATCTGGCCTTTGACCAGGACGACAATCTGCTGGTGCCCTTCAGGACCTGGCGCAATACCATCACCAGAAGTGCCTCCGAGAAACTCACTGAGATCTTCAATTTCAATATTCCCGAGCGCTGGTCCATAGCCCATCTCTATCAGGCCATGCTCAAAAAGGAGCCGCATTTAAAGGATTTGGCCTTCTTCACCACCCTGGCCGGCTATATTCACTACAAGCTGACCGGGCAGAAGGTGCTGGGCATAGGTGACGCCGCCGGTATGTTCCCCATAGATCACACCATCAGGGACTACGATCAGGCCATGATGGCCAAATTCAATGACACGGCCCGCGCCGAAGGCTATGACATAGATGTTTATGCTCTGCTGCCCAAAGCGCTGTGTGCAGGTGAGCCGGCCGGCACCCTGACTGCCGAAGGTGCCCTGCTGCTCGATCCCACCGGCACCCTGCAGCCCGGCATTCCGCTGTGCCCGCCTGAGGGCGATGCCGGCACCGGCATGGTGGCCACCAATTCCGTGGCCGTACGCACAGGCAATGTCTCGGCCGGCACTTCCATTTTTGCCATGATCGTGCTGGAGCAGTCCTTAAAGGCCCTGCACCGCGAGCTGGACATGGTGTCCACCCCCGACGGTCTGCCGGTGGCCATGGTGCATGCCAACAACTGCACTTCCGATCTCAATGCCTGGGTAGGGCTGTTTGCTGAATTTGCCGACAAGATAGGCGCCAAAATCTCCACCAATGATCTCTTCTCCGTGCTCTACCGCAATGCCCTGAGCGGAGACAGTGACTGCGGCGGCCTGATGGCCTACGGCTACTATTCAGGTGAGTTCATCACCGGCCTGGAGGAGGGCCGTCCGCTCTTCATGCGGCAGCCTGATGCCAAATTCACCCTGGCCAACTTCATGCGCACCCACCTCTACAGTGCTCTGGGTGCCCTGAAGATAGGCATGGATATACTGATCAATGACGAAAAAGTAGGTCTTGATCGCCTGCTGGGCCACGGCGGCCTGTTTAAGACCCGCGGCGTGGGCCAGAAGATCATGGCCGATGCCATGAATACTCCCGTCTCCGTAATGGAAACTGCCGGTGAAGGCGGTGCCTGGGGTATAGCCCTGCTGGCGGCCTATGAGGTCAATAAGGCAGAAGGGGAGACTTTGCCTGATTATCTCAATACCAAAGTCTTCAGGGACAGTCAGGGCAGCACCATAGAGCCCACTGCCGCCGATGCAGCCGGCTTTGAGCGCTTCATGGCCGGCTACAAGGCCGGGCTGAGCGCCGAAAAGGCGGCTGCCGCTGACTTTAAGTAAGAGTTTAAGCCCCGCCAGCGCCTGCCGGCGGGGATGATTGATTTTCACCTTAAGTGTCATGTAAGCGGGGCACAACCGCAGAAAAAGAAGGTACACAAAATGTTGGAAGATTTAAAAAATGAGGTCTTTAAGGCCAATTTGGAACTGCCGCAGCGCAATCTGGTGACTTACACCTGGGGCAATGTCTCCGGTATAGATCGTGATGCCGGCCTGGTGGTGATCAAGCCCTCAGGCGTGGACTATGAGAGCATGACTGCCGCCGATATGGTGGTGATCGATCTGAAGACAGGTGAAAAGGTAGAGGGTGATTTAAATCCTTCCACCGACACCGCCACTCATCTGGAGCTGTACCGCGCCTGCGAAGACATCATGGGCATAGTGCATACTCATTCCCGTTATGCCGCCTCCTGGGCTCAGGCCGGCATGGACATTCCGGCTCTGGGCACCACCGGTGCCGACTATTTCTACGGCGCCGTGCCCTGCACCCGCATGATGACCGATGCCGAAATTCAGGGCGAGTATGAGGCCGAGACCGGCAAGGTAATAGTGGAGACCTTCCGCGAGCGCGGTATCCCCATGAAGGATGTGCCGGCAGTCATAGTCCACTCCCACGGTCCCTTCACCTGGGGCACCTCTCCGGCCAATGCCGTCTACAATGCAGTAGTGCTGGAAGAAGTAGCCTTTATGGCCTTCCACAGCTGCATGCTGCGCGGCGGCAAGATAGAGAGCATGCAGCAGACCCTGCTGGACAAGCATTATTTAAGAAAGCATGGTGCCAATGCCTACTACGGTCAGGCCGGCGGCCATCACTAATAGAGATATCCACAAAAAACGCCTGTGATTTGGGAGCTTAATCCCAAATCTGCTTTTACTCACCTAAGGCTGCAGCCCACACTGCGGCCTTAATTCTCTCAGCGGGTTAAGGCCTGCTCCACACTCATATCGGCAAAGACAAAAGGCAGCTGTTCCAGCCGCTCGGGTTTGATCTTCTTGTTTTCCAGCAACAGCAGCAGACGGTGGTCATAGGAGGCGGCCTGATGCAGCAGGGCAGCAGGGCAGGGCAGAGGCGGCAGACGGCCGAGCAATTGCTGCCAGCGTGTCCGCCGCGGGGCGGCATGACCGGCGGCTCTTAAAAGATCTGCGGCCGTGGCATAAGCAGGCGCGGCCAGATTGATGGTGCCGGTCAGCTGCCTTCTGCAGACGGCATGCAGGGCGCGGGCGCAGTCATACACTGAGATCCAGGGCAGATAGTTGCTGCCGGGGAGCAGTTGCAGCCGCGGCAGAGCCGCACTTTGCTGCAGCAGTACGCAGTAGCGCCCCAGCACCATGGGCAGGCGTACGCACAGGGTCTGTATTCCAGCTATTTTTCCGACTTCCTGCTCCAGCAGACTGCAGATTTCGCTCAAAGGTCCTGAGCCTGCCGGCGTATCCTCGCCTGTTTCCACATCGCTGTCCTGCAGGGCCGAGAGTGCGGAAGCCTGCACAAAAAGCCGCGGCGAGCCGCAGCCTTTTTCTTTTACTTTCAGACACAATTCAATGCCTGCCAGCCGGCTCTGCAGCAGCAGCTGCCTCTTTCTCCCCAGCCGTCCGGCGGCAATATTCTCTCCGGCCAGATTGATGAAAATGCTGTCCTGCAGGCGGAGCCTTTTTGGATCCTGCGCAGTTTCCTGCCAGGTGAGTATCCGAAAGTCACCTTTGAAGGAAGCCCCGGGCGGCAGAAACTCGTGCACCTGCCGATGCTGTCTGCTCACCACGGTAATGCTCCCGGCGTCGCTGTTGGGAGCGGAAATCAATTCCTGAATCAGGGCCCGGCCGATGAAGCCGCTGCCGCCGGTGATGATGTAATGCAAATTTGTCTCCTGCAGCAGCCTGCAGCCAAGCTGCAGCCGCGAATACACTAAGGGAGAAGGGAGGGTAACCGCCAGGCAAAAGAAAAGGGCAGTAACGCTTACTGCCCCTTCTGCATGACTGCAGCCTGTATCAGGCTGCAGACCTGGTCAATTTTTTAACTTAAGGCTTTGTATCAGCCCTGAGTGGCCTGAATGGCGGTAATGGCGATGGTGTAGATAATATCATCGACCAGGGCGCCGCGGGACAGGTCATTGACCGGCTTGCGCATACCCTGCAGCATAGGTCCGATGGAGACCAGGTTGGCAGAGCGCTGTACGGCCTTGTACACGGTGTTGCCGGTAGCCAGGCTAGGGAAGATGAACACGGTGGCCTTGCCGGCTACGGTGGAGTTGGGAGCCTTCTGGGCGGCTACATCCGGCATCACGGAGGCGTCGTACTGCAGCGGACCGTCGATGTTCAGATCAGGACGCTTCTCCTTGGCGATGCGGGTGGCTTCCACCACCATGTCGATATCCGGGCCCTTGCCGGAGGTGCCGGTGGAGTAGGTCACCATGGCCACACGCGGATCGATGCCAAAGGTCTTGGCGGTATCGGCGGACTGAATGGCGATCTCGGCCAGCTCTTCAGGGTTGGGGTTGGGGTTGATGGCGCAGTCACCAAAGACATAAACCTGCTCGGGCATCAGCATGAAGAATACTGAAGATACCAGGGAGGCACCAGGAGCGGTCTTGATGATCTGCAGCGGCGGACGAATGGTGTTGGCAGTGGTGTGTACGGCACCGGAGACCAGACCGTCCACCTCACCGCGCTCCAGCATCATGGTGCCGAGCACTACATTGTCCTTGAGCTGCTCGCGGGCCTGCTCTTCGGTCAGCCCCTTCTTCTTGCGCAGCTCAACCAGGCGGGCCACATAGTTTTCACGTACTTCCTCAGGATCGATGAACTCCACGCCCTCGCCCAAGGTCACCCCCTTCTCGGCGGCTACGGCCAGGATCTTCTCCTTATTGCCCAGGAGCACCGGAGTGGCAATACCCTGACGGGCTACCACGGCGGAAGCGCAGACGGTGCGCGGCTCATCACCCTCAGGCAGCACAATGCGCTTGTGGGCGGCACGGGCCAGCTCGGTCAGCTTGTAGCGGAAGGCAGCCGGGCTCATCAGCGGTACGCGATCCTCAGGCTGCTTGAAGTGCTCGGCCAGGCAGCTGCAGAAGCTCTGGGCGGCATAGGCGGCGCACAGATCGGCCTTCTCCTGATCGTCGCAGGGCAGACCGGCCGGCAGATTGGCCAGGGCAGCGGCGGCATCAAAGGTGCTCAGGGCGGTTTCAATCACGGCGGCACCCTCGACGGCACCGGTGGCACCCTCAGTCAGGAGCACTACGCCGGCCTTGGTGGCGGCAGGTACGCAGGCGGTGATCAGCACGCTCTTCTCATCGGCCTGGGCGGCATCAAAGCAGACAGAGGTGACGCGGCAGGCAGCATTTCCGCTCTTGACCTCAGTCTTGAGGAAGGCGGCTATATCGCAGGCTCTGACGGCATAGCAGTCGGGATTGTACTTAATCACGGCGGCAACCTTGTCCAGGCAGCCGGCTTTGTCCTCACAGCAGCAGCTGTCCTGAGCAGGAGCGGCGGCACCGGCGAGTACCAGCTTCTTGCCGCAGGCGGCCAGCGGGGCATCAGGATTTAAGACTATATCGCCGAGCACACGGGTGGCAGCGGCATTGCCGAAAGGCTGCAGGGTGATGGCGCGGGCAGCGGCGGCTTTGCAGCAGGTGCCCTGATCGACTACCAGGATTTCAGCATCAAAGGCATGGCTGATTTCAGCATTGAGGATGTCCTGATCCAGATTCGGGGTAACCACACCCTCGATTACTACTACATCGGGCTGCTCTGCGGCCACCAGTTTGTTGTAGTTGCCGACTATGGTTTCCAATAATTCAGATCTCTTATTCTGGGAAATCAGTTTGGCAGCTTCGCACAGGCTGACGGAAAGGGAGGCTTCACAGACGTTGCGGCAGCAGTCCAGAGGGCGGAACAATACAGCCTTCAGGCCGTTGGCATTCAAAGATGCGGTGCAGCCTAAGCTGGCAACATACAAGCCGGTAGATTTGCCTGCCGGAACAAGAATAAGGTTACGAGACACAGCTAATACTCCAAAAATGTAACTATCTGCCCACGGGCAGAGATAAAACATCGCTGAGATTATAGCACTGCCGCGCTGCAAACCTGTTCAGGCAAAGAGTTCAGATCACTACTATTCTCACAATTTTTGCAAAAATGACGTGCGGTCAAAGGTTGCGGCTGCAGATTGACGCTGCAGGGCGGCGGGCTTTAGACTGAAGCTGCAGTGCCGCCGGCTGTACTCCCGGCGCAGGAGCTTTGAGGCATGAATATCTTTAAGACTATGCTCAGGGGTAGCCGCTATCTGGAGCTGTGGCCTGAGCATCCTATACTGGGGGCGGTGTTCCCCGAGATTCGCGTACGCTACTTTATGCGCTGGGGCCGCCGGCTGATCCCTCCCTTTATAGTATTTGTCCTGCTGTGGAATTTTGTGCAGGGCGGCGGTCTCAAGGGCATTTCCTTTATTTACACCCAGACCAGCAACTGGCCGCTGGCCGTACTGTCCATTATTTTTGTGTTCGGCATTTTTCTGCACGGCTGTTACTGGGCGGGCAGACGGGCCGGCACGGCTTTGAATGCCCGGCAGCTGCAGTTTTACACCGCGCTGTGTACCCGCCTGGAGCGTACCCCGGTCTCCTCTCCTGTGCTGGAGGATTTGGTGCGCCTGCTGCGGGAGGGGCTGGACAAGCTGGGGCCGGACATCCTAAAAGGGATCTAATCTGGCGGGCAGATGATGAAATCTGCTAAAATGGCGGGTTGATTTAGTTTATTTGTCAGTCCGTGAGAACAGAAAATCCAGAAACCAGAAAATAAATTATGCAGGAAAGTATTTTGCGCAGGCTCGAGGCTTTAGTCGAGCGTCATCAGGAAGTAGAACAGCTGATCAGCCAGCCTGAGGTCATAGCCGATCAGGAGAAATTCCGCGAGTTGAACCGCGAATATTCCCGGCTGCAGGAGCTGGTCACTACCTTTAAGAATTATCAGACTGCCTCTGCTGATGTGGAAGAAATGCAGCTGATGCTGGAGAGCTCTGATGAAGAATTAAAACTCATGGCTGAAGAAGAGCTGGAGCCCACCCGGGAGCGCCTGCAGTCCCTGGAGCACAGTCTGCAGCTGATGCTGCTGCCGCATGATGAGCGCGATGACTGCAACTGCTTCCTGGAGATCAGAGCCGGCACCGGCGGCGATGAGGCCAGCCTGTTTGCCGGTGAGCTTTTCCGCATGTATACCAAATACTGTGAATCCAAGCACTGGCAGCTGGATATAGTCTCCAGCAGTGAGGGAGAAGTGGGCGGCTTCAAGGAAGTGATAGCCAAACTCTCCGGTGAAGGTGCCTACGGCTGCATGAAGTTTGAATCCGGCGGCCACCGGGTGCAGCGCGTACCGGTGACTGAAGCCCAGGGCCGGGTGCATACCTCGGCCTGTACGGTAATGGTACTGCCGGAGATCCCGCCCTCCAAGGCTCCGGAAGTCAATCCTGCTGATTTGCGCATTGATACCTTCAGGGCTTCAGGTGCCGGCGGTCAGCACATCAACAAAACCGATTCCGCCATCCGCATCACCCATCTGCCCACAGGCATAGTGGTGGAATGTCAGGATGAGCGCTCACAGCACCGCAACCGTGAAAGAGCCATGGAAGTGCTGCTGTCCCGTCTGGCCCAGATGGAGGAAGACAAGCGCAATGCCGAGGCGGCTGAAGTGCGCCACAGCATTTTAAGTACAGGCGACAGATCAGATCGCATCCGCACCTATAATTTCCCGCAGAGCCGCGTCACCGATCACCGCATCAACCTTACCCTGTACCGCTTAAGCGAGGTAATGGAAGGCGATCTCGATCTGGTGCTCAAGCCGGTGATGGAGGAATATCAGGCCGAACAGCTGGCGGAGATGGCCCGTGCCGGCGGACTGTAATACTGTAGCCTGCCTGCTGCGGCAGGGAGAGCAGATTTTAAAACAAAGCGGCATCGACAGCGCCAGGCTCGATGCCGCGCTGCTTTTAATGCAGCTGACCGGGCTGAGCCGGGCCGGTCTCATTGCCCATGATCAGGATCAGATGGCAGACACCACCGCCGCTGAATTTTTATCTTTAATCTCCCGCCGCGCCGCCGGCGAGCCTGAGGCTTATCTGCTGGGGCACCGGGAGTTCTGGTCTTTTGATCTTAAGGTCAATCCTCATGTGCTCATCCCCCGGCCCGACACTGAGGTGCTGGTGGAAGCCGCTCTGCAGCAGGAGTTTACCGATGTGCTGGATCTGGGTACAGGCAGCGGCGCGGTGATCCTGGCTTTGAAAAAGGAGCGGCCGCACTGCCGCGCCTGCGCTGTGGATATTTCTGCCCCGGCCCTGCAGACGGCGGCGGAAAATGCGCGCGCCCTGGGCCTTAATGTGGAATTTGTGCAGGGCTCCTGGTTTGCTCCCCTGCAGGGCCGGCTTTTTGATCTAATAGTTTCCAATCCTCCCTATATTGCCGCCGGTGATCCGCATCTGCAGCGCAATGGTCTGAACTTTGAGCCGCAGAATGCTCTGGTGTCCGGAGAGGACGGCCTGGACGACATCCGCATTATTGTGCAGGAAGCACCTGCTTTTCTGCGCCCGGGCGGGGTGCTGATGTTTGAGCACGGCTGGACACAGCATGAAAGTGCCGCAGAGCTGATGCGCCGGCGCGGCTTTGCTGATATTGTAGGCATTAAGGATTATTCAGGCCGGGTACGCGTCACCCGGGGCAGATTCACACAACATTAAGTGAGGAGTGTTTATGCAGTGTATACAGGTAAATGATATTGAGCTGGCCAATGACAAACCGCTGGCCGTCATCGGCGGTCTCAATGTGCTGGAAGATCTGGCACTGGCCCGGCAGACCTGCGAAACTTTTATGGAAGTGTGCAGCCGGTACCATATGCCTTATATCTTTAAGGCCAGCTTTGACAAAGCCAACCGCTCATCCCTGCATTCATACCGCGGTCCCGGACTGGAAAAAGGCATGGCCATATTCGATGCCATCAAAAAGGAATACGGTGTCTCCATCATCACCGATGTGCATGAGCCTTATCAGTGTGATCTGGTGGCAGAGCATGTGGATATTCTGCAGCTGCCGGCTTTTCTGGCCAGACAGACGGATCTGGTGCATTCCATGGGCATGACCGGCAAAGTCATCAATGTCAAAAAGCCGCAGTTTATGGCTCCGGCCCAGGTGGGCAATATTCTGGAGAAGTTCAGGGAAGCCGGCAATGAGCAGGTGATGCTGTGTGAGCGCGGCTCTCAGTTCGGCTATGACAATCTGGTGGTGGATATGCTCGGCTTCGGCGTAATGAAGAAGGTCAGCGGCAATGCTCCCATTATCTTCGATGCCACGCACTCCCTGCAGTGCCGTGCTCCCGATGCCAAGGCCTCAGGTGGCAGACGCTCGCAGGTGCTCGATCTCTCCAAGGCCGGTGTGGCTTTGAAGATAGCCGGTCTCTTCATTGAGGCTCATCCCGATCCCGACAAGGCCCTGTGCGACGGTCCCAGTGCCCTGCCTTTGAATCTGCTCGATCCTTTCTTAAAGCAGATCAAACAGCTGGATGATCTGGTCAAGAGCCAGCCTGAGGTAGTTATTCCTTAAGCTGACAAAAACGGAAAATCAGTAAGTACAGCCGCCTTCAGAGCGGCTGTTCAGGTTTTACTGCTCTCCGGGACTTTCAGGCCAGTTAAAAATATTCATTATATAAGCTGAGTATTATCTGCGTTCTTATGTTCCTTGCCTTGCGGACTGGATTTGCTGCAAGCAGGGCATATGTCGTTTCTTTGACGGCATCAATTGCTCGCATGAACTTCAGTGATGCCCGCAGACTGAGCTCAATATCGCTGCGATTAAAGTTCCCTATGACTCTGTTAACTGCCGGATATTCGTCATCTTCACAGAATTTGATGATTGAATCCAGCTCGTCATAAAAGAAATATAAGATCATCTGCTTATTATTTTGGAACACGTTGTGTATATTCTCCAAGAGGAGATTGGCGAATTCAGCAGAGGTACACTTTTCACTTATGCTCTCTTCTCTCAACGCCGGAACAAGGAAGGATTCTTTGCCTAGCTGCAGCAGATGTTTATACTCATTTTCAATATTTTTCTTATAATGGCCGCCCTGTTTGGGGGCCAGTTCCCGGGCCAGAGACAGCATGTAAAATGCATCCATATATTTGGCCTGCAGTTTTCTGATTCTGGCAAGGTTCAGCAGGCAGGTAGCATTGACATTGCAGCAAAGTGACAAGTGATAATATTCTGCCGCTTTGACGAAGTCTTTTTTGGAAGCATAACCTACTGCCTCCTCAAAATATCCTGCGCCGCTGTAAATATCCTGTGCTGAAAGATCATAACGATAAGTCAGGAAGGGATCGGCTTCTGAAGATTTTAGAAAATCAGCATAAGGATTTGGTTCGACTGTATTATTAAGAAATTTGGAGAATATAGAAAACATAATTCATGAGACCTCTGTTTTATCAATGCAGGGCTTTTACCAGCACACTATAACGTCCTAAATCTACGTGATATTATATTTTCTTAAATCATCCCCTGAATGTGACGCCTGTCGCTGTTCATCACCGGGATCATATGACACCATCATGTGATTATGGTTAATCATAGTGATGAGCTTTCATAAAAACAAATAACTGCCAATTGCATCTCAAAATATTTGTTTTTCAAAAGGCTGTAATTTTCTTATAAAATAAATACAAAACTACAAAGTAATATTATTCAGGTCTTAATAATACCTAATTCCAATTTAAAGCCAGGGCATCAGCTGCCAGTTTCCTGATTTGCTCCAGATCCTGATATCCGGCAGCGGCAGCCTTAACTTCTCCGCGGTCCAGCACCATGACATAGGGGACGCCGAATAGTTTGAAGCGCTCTATGGCTTCCTGCACCCGGGGATCATCCACATCGGTGATGTCAAACTGTACCAGGGTCAGATTAAGTTGCCTGGCCATTTGGGTAAATTCAGGATCGGAAAAAACTCTGGCTTCCATGGTCTTGCAGTTGGTGCACCAGGCAGCGGTGAAATCAAGCAGCACTTTGTCTGCATTAAAGCCGGCCAGCTCCTCCAGACTGTCTACTACTATAAAGGTCTGCGCACCGGCAGGGGCCTCCCGTGGTGCAAGAGCCGAGAATATAGTCTGAAAAAGTCCCAGACTTACTGCCGCCAGCAGCAGGGCCGGCAGATAACTTTTCTGCCTTAAATGCTGTATTGCCGGAGCGGCTCCCACAAAGAGCAGACCCAGGGCCGCCACTGCCGCCAGCAGTACTGCCGTCAGCTGCGGCGGCAGCAGGCTGCGCAGCAGATATACGGCGGCAATCACCAGCAGCACCGCCAGCAGCTTTCTGATCTGCAGGCTGAAACGTCCGCACCGCCGCAGCAGGGAGGAGCCGCACAGACCGACTACAAAGAGCGGGGCGGCCATGCCCAGACCTATACAGAAGAAGGCGGCGGCACCTTTGGCCATGCTGCCCGTCTGCATGACATAAAGCAGGGCTCCGGCCAGCGGGGCTGAAGTGCAGGGAGAGGCAATCAGAGCAGATACTCCTCCCAGGATCAGCGCCGATCCAAAACGTCCGCGCTCCTGCCTGGCGGCAAAGTTCTGCAGATAATTGTTAAAGCGCCGGGCCTGCGGCAGTTTGAGCACATCGGCGCATACCAAAGCCAGCAGTAAGAGCACCAGAGATACTGCGCCTATGAAGAGCGGATGCTGCAGTATGCCCTGCAGATAAGCTCCGGCTGAAGCAAAAAGCAGTCCCAGCAGGGTGTAAACCAGGCACAAACCCAGGGCATATCCGGCATTCTGCCTGACAACCTGCGCCCGGGAGCAGTGGGCTGAGCCGGCGGCCATGGCCGAAATCACCGGCAGCATAGGCAGCACACAGGGGGTGAGATCAAGTAGCAGACCGAGCACCAGGCACAGTCCCAGTCCCAGTATGAAATTGTCTCCCAGCAGCGACAGCACCTGCTGATCTTCACTGCCTGCAGACCAGTTCTGTACGTCCGGGGCGGCAGCAGCCTGCAGGGGCGTAACCCCGGGATCAGGAGCTGCTGTCGTCTGTGTATCAGCAGTACTGCCAGCTGCCTGCTCTGCCGGGAGGAGGACTGCTGCTGCAGGTTTGGTATCAGAAGAGGAATAAGGCACGAAATCCTGCAGCCTGATGGTGTGGGTGGCCGGCGGGAAACAGATGCCGTCGGCACTGCAGCCCTGACTGGAGAATTTAAACTCAGCCCCTGCAAAATCTGATCTGAGGTCATAGGTTAAGGACAGCTCCGTAAAAAAGACCTCGTGAGTGCCCTGAATATCCTCAATCTTAGTACCTGCAGGCAGCATTTGCGGCTGCAGCTGCAGGCCGTTTACCTCAGCCTTGAGGCTGTCACGGTAAATATAGCTGCCGTCTGCCATCTTTATGCTGACCTGCAGCTGCTGTTCCTGCTGCAGCAGCGTTACGGCAAAGGGGGAGGCGGGGGAGGGAGCAGACTGAGTCTCAGCCGGCAGGGGCTCTCCGGCAAAACTTTGGGATAAGGCCCACAAATCATCGGCCACCTGAATTTCTTCGGCGGGCTCGGCTGCGGATGCCGCTGCAGATGCCAAGTAAAGGACTGCTGTAAACGGCAGAACAAGCAGGGTAAAGAGAAAGTTTTTCAACATCATTTCAGGGTGAAAACTGCAGATAAAATCCATTTGCCACTGCGCCTTATTATGCCTGCAGATCCACTAAAGTAAAGGCAGCTGAAGTGCTTTGTAATTCACATTTTATTCACATATGCAGGGGTGTTTTAATGCCCGGCGGCCGTGTACAATAGGCGCAGATCAGAAGGCGGCAGAACTGGGTTTGAACTGCCGGATTTGGTGCGGCTTCAGCGGCGTAGGAGACATCATGGGACGCTTTATCCTCATCTTTATCGCTTTGTTCATTCTGGAACTCATCGTACTGATTCAGATCGGCTCTGTCATCGGCGCTCTGCAGTGCATAGGCCTGATGTTTTTGTCTATGGTGATAGGCGCTTGTCTGGTCAAGATGCGGGCCAAAACCCTCATGACACAGATGCAGGAAACCCACCACATCAACATCAGGCTGCTGTGGCTGCCTCTGGCCGGTTTTTTGTTTATCTTTCCGGGCTTTATCTCCGATGTGCTGGCCATTTTGGTGCTGATCCCTCAGGTGGAAAATTTCCTGGTACGCCGGTTTGCCGGCTCCGTGACGGTAAATTCCAATCATTTTTCTTTCCGGCGCGATACTTCCGGTCCGCAGCGCGGGCAGACCATAGACGGGGAGTTTACCCGGGTGGATGAGGAGGAAGAGATCCGCTTTACGGTGATCGATCACCGTCCGGATGATGCCGATCGTAAAGGCAAAGATTAATTTTTTCTTTATTTTTCAACCATTTATATCTATCTCAACCAACCAACCTGAAAATTTAAAAAAGCGGCTTGTGTTAAGGCAGTCTCAGAAAGCTGCCATGCATGAGGTGTGAAATGAGCAAGGCAAAATATTATGTCGTGCTGGTCCTGGTGACCGTAATCTGGGGTGCCACCCCTGCCTGTGGCAAGATTCTGTCCAATTCCCTTTCTCCTCTGTTGATTACCGGTATGCGCTTCGGGATTATTTCCCTGCTGCTGTTCATCTGGCTTTTTGCCTCCGGGCAGTCCAAACAATTGCGTATGTCACGACAGATGCTGCTGCTGATGGCTGCCATGGGTTTTGTAGGCATTCTGGTACACAACGGCCTGCTTTTTACCGGCCTGCATTACACCACCGCCACCAATGCCGCCCTGATTGAAAGCATAGGTCCCACCGCCACCACAGTACTGGCCTTTATCTTCATAGGCGAGCGTCTGACCAGGGTGGGCTGGCTGGGTATAGTGATCTCCTGTGCCGGCGCCCTGTGCATAGTCACCAAAGGATCACTGGAGCTGCTGCTCGGGCTGCAGTTCAACACAGGCGATCTGCTGATTGTGGCCTGTGAGGTGGCCTGGTCCTACTACATCATCCTGGGCTGGAAAACCCACGGCAAAGTTAAGACTGCGGCCTTAAATGCTGTAAGCGGGGCTTTTGGTGCAGCTTTCTGCTTTATAGTTGGTGCCCTGACCGGCACGCTGGAGGTTTACTCCTGGTCTGCAGGTGCCTTCTACGGCTTTTCCTACCTGACTTTGTGCTCCGGCCTGATCGCTTTTGTGGGCTGGAACTGGGCCGTGAACAATGTGGGTGCCAGCAAGGCCGGTTCCTTCATATATGTAGTGCCGCTGACCGGTGCTCTGGTAGGTGTGCTGTTCCTGGGGGAAACCCTGCTCCTGGCTCAGGTGGTGGGAGCTTTGATGATAGTGCTGGGAGTGGCGGTCACCGTACGCTCCAAGGTCACCATCAGGGAGGAGCGCCCGGAGTCTGTGGATCTGCTGGAGAAATTCCCTGAACTTAAGGAAGAAATCAGGCTGCAGCAGGCGCAGGCTGCAGCAGGCAAAACGGCAGGGAGATCTGCTTCAGCCTCTGCTGCGGCTCCAGCCGCCGGCCCGTCTGCTGCTTCCGTCGCCGCTCACCGCTGAGGGGAAAAATCCGCCGGCAGCGCCGGCGGCACTGACGGCGGGGAGAAATTAAAAAAATTACAAAAATTCCCTTGAAAGCAGAAAATCGATCCCCATTTAGATGAGTGTTGGAAATGAGCTTCAGCTGTGAAGCGGGACAGAGATCAGGTCCTTAATACTGATCGTTGAGAATTTAGCGCTTTATCCGGAGTGATAAGATGAAATTAGTTCCTTTATATGACCGCGTGATTGTTAAGCCTTTTGAGGTAGAGACCAAGTCTGAGGGTGGTATCGTGTTAACCGGCAGTGCCGCTCAAAAGTCTACCCGCGGTAAAGTGATCGCCGTAGGCAACGGCCGTCTGCTCGACAACGGCAACTATGCTCCTATGTGCGTAAAGGAAGGTGACACCGTTGTTTACAACGAAGGCTACGGCACCAAGAAAGAGCGCCTTGATGGTGAGGATGTCTTAATCCTGTCTGAGAGTGACATCCTGGCTGTTGTCTCTGAATAATCGGTTCACAGATTTTCATTTAAAAGGAAGAAATTTAAATGTCAGCTAAAGAAGTATTTTTTGGCAACGATGCCCGTGTACAGATGCTTGAGGGCGTAAATATTTTAGCCAATGCCGTTAAGGTAACCTTAGGCCCCAAGGGCCGCAACGTAGTACTCGACAAGAGCTACGGTGCTCCGCTCATCACCAAGGATGGTGTGACTGTGGCCAAGGAAATCGAGCTTGAGGGCAAGTTCCAGAACATGGGTGCTCAGATGGTTAAGGAAGTTGCTTCCAAGGCCAATGATGCAGCCGGCGATGGCACCACCACCGCTACTGTCTTAGCTCAGGCTATTGTGACCGAGGGTCTGAAGTCTGTTGCCGCAGGCATGAACCCCATGGATTTAAAGCGCGGTATCGACAAGGCTGTGGCTGCTGCCGTGGAAGAGCTCAAGAACATCTCCACCGAGTGCTCTGACAAGAAGGCCATTGCCCAGGTAGGCACCATTTCCGCCAACTCCGATGAGACCGTAGGCAACCTGATCGCTGATGCCATGGAGAGCGTCGGCCGTGACGGCGTGATCACCGTTGAGGACGGCCAGGGCCTCGAGGATCAGCTCGATCTGGTGGAAGGCATGCAGTTCGACCGCGGCTACCTCTCCCCTTACTTCATCAACAAGGCTGATACCGCCACTGTTGAGCTGGAGAACCCGTACATTCTGCTGTGCGACAAGAAGATTTCCAACATTCGCGACATTCTGAGCATCCTCGAGGGCGTAGCCAAGGCCGGCAAGTCCCTGCTCATCATTGCTGAGGATGTAGAGAGCGAGGCTCTGGCCACTCTGGTCGTGAACAATATGCGCGGCATCGTCAAGGTTGCTGCCGTCAAGTCCCCTGGCTTTGGTGACCGTCGCAAGGCCATGCTGCAGGATATCGCCATCCTGACCGGCGGCTGCGTGATTTCCGCTGAAGTCGGCCTCGAGCTCGACAAGGCTACCCTGGATGACCTCGGCGTGGCCAAGCGCGTTGTGATCACCAAGGACGACACCACCATCATCAACGGCGCCGGCGACAGCCAGGCCATTGAAGAGCGTGTTGCCCAGATCAGAAAGCAGATCGAGGAGAGCACCTCCGATTACGATCGTGAGAAGCTGCAGGAGCGTGTTGCCAAGCTGGCCGGCGGTGTAGCTGTGATCAAGGTTGGCGCTGCCACTGAAGTTGAGATGAAGGAGAAGAAGGCCCGCGTTGAGGACGCCATGCACGCTACCCGCGCTGCTGTTGAGGAAGGTGTGGTTCCCGGCGGTGGTGTGGCTTTAGTCCGCGTTGCTTCCAAGATCGCCTGCCTCAAGGGCGACAATGAAGATCAGAACATGGGCATCAAGGTTGCTCTGCGCGCCATGGAAGCCCCTCTGCGTCAGATCGTGGCCAATGCCGGCCAGGAGCCTTCCGTGATCGCCAACCGCGTCCGCGAGGGTGAGGGCAACTTCGGCTACAATGCTGCCACTGAAGAGTTCGGTGACATGATCGCCATGGGTATTCTGGATCCTACCAAGGTTACCCGCAGCGCTCTGCAGTATGCCGCTTCCATTGCCGGTCTGATGATCACCACCGAATGCATGATCGCCGACGCCCCCAAGAAGGAAAGCGATGCCCCGAACCCGGCTGCCATGGGCGGAATGGGCGGAATGGGCGGCATGATGTAATCAGGCCTCCGCTGTATTAAGATTTCATAAATCAGTTTGAAGCCCGGGTATAAGCCCGGGCTTTCTGCGTCTATGGGGCGGACTGAATCTGTGTCTGTGCCGCATAATGGGATTCATTTCACAGTACAGGTGGTCTGCACTTAGTGCAGCAGATGGCATTGCCTGCAGGCTGAGGGTAAAATCAAGTTGTTCCCATTTAGTTTTAGTCGAGGTGTGCCATGCTGCGCAGATTATTGTCAATTCTGGGGTTTTCATCTGAGAAGTCTGCTCAACTACCAAAGTTTGAAGCTGAACGTGGTGATTCTGCCTCTCAGTTTCAGTTAGGAAAACAATATTACGAAAGTGGCAAATATAAGGATGCTGCTTTATGGTATGAAAAGGCTATGGCACTGGGAAATGCTATGGCACAGTTCAATCTGGGGTTAATGTACGTCAAGGGCCAGGGAGTACCTCAAAATTATGACCAAGCGCGGCAGTGTTTTGAAAAGGCTGCAGCGCAGGGACTTGCTGATGCACAGTTCAATTTGGGGATTATGTATTATAACGGTCAGGGGGTACGCCAAGATGTTGGCTATCGTTAAGAAGATCCGGCTTTATTGCGTAAGATGATCCGTAAGTGA
>CAYRIZ010000001.1:0-97693 GCA_964424565.1 uncultured Enterobacterales bacterium | reverse complement strand
CAGGTGACAACGATCCGGGAGCCAACCCGAATATACCCGCTCCTCCTGAAGGTGAGCCAGGTGACAACGATCCGGGAGCCAACCCGAATATACCCGCTCCTCCTGAAGGTGAACCAGGCGACGTCGTCGATGATCCCAATTCAGGTAATTCCGGTTCAAGTGACCCTGCAGGTACTTTAGTCCTGTGTGATTTCGGTAAGGCAGCGCTTTACTCAGCCAGAGCTCACTACTTCAGCGGTATTTACCTTGATACCCTGAACAAGCGCATGGGTGAAGCCCGCTTTGTTGATCCCAACGCGGAGGATGGTGTCTGGGTACGTCTGAGACATGACTCCATAGGCAAGACCGGTCAGTTCCGTTCTGAAAACATCATGATCAATGTGGGTTATGACCATAAGCTGGCAGGCAGCAGCGGTGACTGGCACGTGGGTGCTGCGCTGGACTACATGCACAGCAGTCATGACTTCCGCGGTATTGACGGTGACGGCAATTCCAACCGCTATGGTGCCTGGCTGTATGCCACCTATGTTGGTCATGACGGTCCTTATGCTGATTTCGTCTTCAAGTATGACCACCTGAAGACTGACTATAATGTCACCGGTTCAACCGGCAGAAGTGACAGCGGAGATTTCAACAGTGATGTGCTTTCTCTGTCAGGTGAGTTCGGCTGGAAGTTTGCAATCAGCGATGGCTGGTTTGTTGAGCCGCAGGTACAGCTGCAGTACTCCTACATGAGTGATGATGATTACACCTCCTCGCAGGGTATCAATGTCAAGCTGGATGATGTCAACAGCCTGATTGGCCGTGCCGGTGTAAGACTGGGCCGCGACTTTGAGGTGTCAGGTTCACCGGTAACTGCTTATCTGCGTGCCGATGTCATGCATGAGTGGCTGGGTGATCAGGATATCAGAGCTGCCGACGAAAGCGGTTCACTGTCCTATACCTATCACAATGATGATACCTGGTATGACGTGGGTGTCGGTCTGAGCCTGTCTCCGAACAAGAATGCCTACTTGTTCATAGAGGCGGAGAAGGTCATGGGCGCTTCGTTTAACGAGACCTATACGGTGTCTATGGGAGGTCGCTACAGCTTCTAAACTGATAAATCTGTCACTTACTGCAGGATGATGTACGCAATCCTGCAGTCTTTGGGGGCGGCACAGCTGCGTTCTTCTGCTGCAAATGCAGATGGCGGCCCCCAAATTATGTCAGTACCCCAGGCTCTCCTTTTCTCTTCTCTTGTCTTCTCTACAGATATTCTTTCCTGATCTTTGATCCGTTTTTCTGCTGTCTGCCGGCAGCTACTCGGCTGACCTGCTGACATGGGCCTGCGGCACAATTAATCCTGTACGGCCAGGGACGGAAATGCAGTAAGATGTATGCTTCCAAAGCACACAGGAATTGCGGCAGGAGCTTGAGATGTCACTTTCAAATGCTGTTTATCTTGATTATGCAGCGGCCACCCCGCTGGATCCCAGGGTGATTCAGGCCATGACGGACTGTCTGGGCCTGCAGGGTACCTTTGCCAACCCCTCCTCCAAAGATCATGCCTACGGCTGGCAGGCGGCCGAGGCGGTGGAGAATGCACGCAGTCAGGTGGCGGAACTGGTAGGCTGCTCGCCGCTGGAGCTGATTTTCACTTCCGGTGCCACCGAAAGCAACAATCTGGCGCTGTTTGGTCTGGCCCGGGCGCTGCGCCGGCAGGGAGATCAGCGCCGTACTTTGGTGGTTTCAGCCATTGAGCACAAGGCAGTGCTGGAAGCGGCCGATTTGCTGGCTGAAGATGGCTACAGGGTTATTTATTTAAAGCCGCACCCGGATGGTACCTTTGATCGTGATCTGCTGCAGCCGGTACTGTCTGATGATGTCTTTTTGGTTTCCATCTCCCAGGGCAATTCAGTCACCGGAGCGGTGAGCAATATGCATGAGCTGGCTGATCTCTGCCGCAGCAGGGGGATTTTCTATCACTCCGACTGCGCCCAGAGTGCAGGCTGGGAAAAACAGGATCTAAGCGCCAGTTCCCTGGCTCTGGTGAGCCTTACTCCCGAAAAGATCTGCGGTCCCAAGGGAGTGGGAGCCCTGTTTATCAACCGAGCCCTGCAGGTTCCCCTGGCCCCCATGATTGTAGGCGGCGGGCAGGAGCGGGGACTGCGCGGCGGCACGGTGGCCGTGCATCAGGTAGCCGGCATGGGCATGGCCTTTGAGATCATGAAAAAAGAAGGTGCCAGGGAAAAAAAGCGCCTCAATGCCCTGCGCTCACAATTGCAGCAGCTGCTGCAGCAGGGGACAAACTGCATCATCAACGGCAGTGCGGAGCATCATCTGCCGCATATTTTGTCAGTTTCCTTCCCCGGTATTGACGGAGCCATGCTGCTGCCTTCACTGAGCGATACCGCCTGCTCTTCAGGATCGGCCTGCTCCTCGGCTGAACTGAAGCCCAGCTACGTGCTCACGGCCATGGGGATTGACGATGAGCTGGCCCGGGCCTCGCTGCGCCTGTCCGTAGGGCGTTTTACCACCCCTGAAGATGTGGAGCGCGCCGCCCGCGACATCATAGCGGTGGTAAGCAGGTTAAAAAGGAAATAAAAACGCAGGAACAGAGTAGAGCGCCGCGCCCTCTGGGACTGCTCTGTGCCCCCGACCACAGCTCCACACAGGATATGCTTATGCTATAAACCGCACACTGACACCAGGCAGCGTGCAAGTTGAAGATCAACCACAGGATAAGGAACATCATGGAAATAAAGCTGTATGCATCAGACGGCATAAATCCCGCTGATTTTGTGACGGTCAATCTGTGCTTTGCCAAAGCCCCGGCTGTTTATGCCGAGGGGACGGGGCTTACTCCGGCCGGAGAGCAGGCATTGAATTTGTATCTGGAGCCGGGAGAGTTCAAGGCCCTGCAGAAAGCCGGGCGTACCCTGGCTGATTTCGGCGTCTTTGCCGCTGCCGTCAACAGCCCGCAGCCGCTGTCGGTCAGGGAAATGGTCTTTTTCATTATGGGCATGTTTGACGGCCGGCATGACCTTAAGGCGGCCTTTGCCGCCGAGCCTGCAGATCTGGCCCGGGCTGAAGCCGAGGCCCAGGTACTGTGCCGGGTGCGTGAACTGGCCAATACTTCCTCCAAGGTTTCCACTCCGCGCTCTCTGCTGCAGGCTTTATTTACGCTGTGTGAGGACTGCTGCCACCTGGCCGGCCGCGGCAGGATACAAACCACGCTGATTTCCCGCTCCGATCCTGGCTTTGAGCGCTTTACCGGACTTAATGCCGTGGGTATGGGCAGCGTGCATGAGCCCTGCATGGGCATGATTGAGTTCATTCCTGAGGGAGCAGCTGCAGACAGTCCCCTGGAATGCGCTCTGGTAGGCAAGGGCATCACCTTTGATTCCGGCGGCTATGATCTCAAGCCGCCCAAATTCATGGCTGATATGCGTACGGACAAGAGTGGTGCCGTAACCATGGCCGGCGTGCTGGCTCTGGCCGTGCTGCAGGGTCTGCAGGCTCATGTGAAATGCTATCTGCCCTGCACGGAGAATCTGGTGTCCGGCACTTCCATGCTGCCGGGGGATATTTTTACCTATCCCAACGGGGTCAGCGTGGAGATCAACAATACAGACGCCGAGGGCCGCCTGATTTTGGCTGACGGCCTGCTGCAGGCTGCAGCTGACGGCGCCCGCGCCATTATAGATGCTGCCACCCTGACCGGTGCCGCCAAGATAGCAGTGGGGCGTGATATTACCGCCGTGCTCACCCCGGATAATCAGCTGCCGGCTGCCCTGCTGCAGGCTTTTGCCGAGACGGAAGAAGAGCTGTGGCCGCTGCCCATGCGTCCTTATCACAGACGTTACCTCAAGAGCAGAAGAGCCGATCTCACCAATGCCGGCTCAGGTGAAGGCGCTCCGGGAGCTTCCACTGCCGCCGCCTTCCTGCAGGCCTTTGTGGAGAAGGGCATCCCCTGGCTGCACTTTGATTTGTCGTCGGCCTACATGGCTGAGCCTTCTCCTTTCTATGCCTCCTCCATGTCCACTGCTGCCGGAGTGTATGCTCTGGCCCATTATCTTAACCTGACCCTCTGCCGGCAGTAGGCTCCACCGCCTGCCTGGAGAGCTGGGTTTTTCTGCCGGCGGCGGGTTTGGATTACAATGGATGTGATGAAGCTGCAGTAAACAATCCAGGTGCAGACCAGGAGGACAGATGGACAGATATCAGCATATTGTGATCCTGACCGGAGCCGGCATTTCAGCTGAATCCGGCATTCCGGTGTTCAGATCAGAGACCGGACTGTGGGAAAACCACCGCATAGAAGATGTATGTGTGCCGGCGGCGCTGCGGCGCAATCCTGTGCTGGTGCACAACTTTTACAATGGCATGCGCCAGAGCCTGAAACAAAAAAAGCCCAATCCCGCCCATCTGGCCCTGGTCAGACTGCAGCAGGAGTGGACGGCCCGCGGCGGCAGCGTGACATTGGTGACGCAGAATGTAGATGATCTGCATGAAAAGGCCGGCAGCCCGGAGGTGATTCACATGCACGGAGAGCTCAACAGCCTGTGGTGCGTGCACTGTGACCGCCGCTTTCCTTATTTTGCAGACAGCTCGCCTGATGATGTCTGTCCTTACTGCGGCACTGCCGCCCTGCGCCCGGATATAGTGTTCTTTGAGGAAGTGCCTTATCGCATGGATGAGATAGGAGCGGCTCTGGATCAATGCGATCTCTTTATGGCCGTCGGCACCTCCGGGGTGGTGTATCCGGCCGCGGGTTTCTGCCGCTATGCCCGCTCCCGCGGAGCCGTGTGCATGGAGTTTAATCTGACCCGCACTGCCGGCACGGACAGCTTCAATTGCGGCTGTTACGGCAAAGCAGGGGAGAAACTGCCGCTTTTTGTTGACGCACTGCTCAAAAGCGGCACGCTGCTGCACGATTGAACAGCTGTTTTGCGGCTGCAGCCTTAAAATAAACACATTAAAATAAACATAAAAATACCGTGGCAGATCGGATCTGCCGCAGGTTTATGTCAGTGAGTGTTTAGTGAGGTTACATGCCGAAAAATGTCAGTCAGGCGGTCAATGCCGCCGCCCGCAGCCGCAAAGTTACCTGTCAGCACTGCGGCCGGGAGGTAGTCCCGCGTCCTGAGGATTTCAAAGGTCTGCCCGATCAGGATTACTGTCCTTCCTGCGGCGGGGTCATCATGACCTATTACAACAGGCACAAGGTGCGCCCCTTTTTCTGCTATCCCCGCTCTGAATGGGACAAAATACCGCCTCTGGTGCAGCACTACAGCCGCATCAGGCCCTGGCTGCCCTCCATATTGGTAGCAGCCTTCATAGTGTTCATGGTAGTGTTCATCTTTTTGTACCACAGCTGATCTCTGCCAGGGGGCAGCAGTCCTGCCCCGATCCGTCCCGGGCCGGCTTTTTGGTGGGGAGAAAACATCGGGGGGCGGTTTCTGAGAAAGTCCATTCCTGCCTGCAGCCTGCTATAATGCAGCACCAGATTCAAATCTGTTAGCTGTTTCACTTTTTTGAGAAAAATTTCGATGTCAGACACCCGCGTCAATTTGCTTAATTTAAGTCCGGATGAGCTCAGGGATTTCTGCGTGTCCCTGGGAGAAAAGCCATTTCGGGCTCAGCAGTTTTTAAAATGGATCTATCAGTGGGGCGTTACTGATTTTGAAAAGATGAGCAATATCAAAAAGGATCTCCGGCAGAGGCTCCCTGAAGTTGCTTATATCAAAGCCCCGGATATTCTGACCGAGCAGCGCTCGGCCGACGGCACCATTAAATGGGCCCTGGATTTGGGCGACGGTCAGGTAGTGGAAACCGTGCTCATCCCCGAGGAAGATCGCAATACCCTGTGTATTTCCACTCAGGTGGGCTGCCCGGTCAAATGCTCCTTCTGCCGCACCGGAGCCTCAGGCTTCAACCGCAATTTAACCGTCAGTGAGATCATAGGCCAGGTTTTTGCCGCCTCCAGCCGGGTGGGTTTTTGTGAAAACCGCGAACAAAAGCCTATTTCCAATGTGGTGATGATGGGTATGGGTGAGCCTCTGCTCAATTTGAGCAATGTGCTCAAGGTGACCGAGCTGCTGCTGTCCGACTATGCCTTTGGGCTGTCCAAGCGCCGGGTGACCATTTCCACTTCAGGCGTGGCTCCCATCATAGAAAAGATGGCCGGCAAGGTGGACGTGGCCCTGGCTCTGTCTCTGCATGCCCCTGATGATGCCCTGCGCGATGAGCTGGTGCCGCTGAACCGCCGCTATAAAATAGCGGAAGTACTTACTGCCGTCAGACATTACCTGGATGCCTCCAATGCCAACTGCGGCAGGGTGACCATAGAATATGTGCTGCTGGATCATGTCAATGATTCCACCGATCAGGCCCATGCCCTGGCGGCGCTGCTGCGCGGAGTACCCTGCAAGATCAATATCATTCCCTTCAATCCGCATGAAGGCTCTCCTTACCGCCGTCCCAGCGGCAGTCGTATTGACCGCTTCTGCAAAGTACTTTATGAGTACGGCTTTACCGTGATCACCCGCACTACCCGCGGCGATGATATTGCCGCCGCCTGCGGCCAGCTGGCAGGTCAGGTCAAAAACAGGATTAAGGCACAGATCTCAGCTTAAGACGGCAGGGATCTTACTGATGTAGTTCAATACCAGAATAAACATGACTGATAATTTTGAGCCGTCTGACGGCCGTCTGCCCCGCAGTTTGCGCGGCGGCCGTAATGCAGATGCAGATTCAGCCTTTGCAAGGCAGGATCCGGTGTTCGATGAAACTGTGCCGGCAGGACAGGGCCCGCAGCAGCCGGAGTCTTCTTCCCCAAGCGGCATCGGGGCCGGTCTGCCGCCGCAGCCGAATGCCTCTTCTCAGGAGCAGGGCCTGCCGGCTTTTCATTCGGCGGATTTTGATTTGGAAGACGGCAGACGTCGTCTGGGCCGCGGAGTGCATGCCTCAGGCCAGGCCGCAGGAACAGGAGCCAGCGCACCGGCCCAGCCGGCCGCAGGCGAGCCCATTCCTTTCCAGTCTGGACCTACGGGGGCTGACTTTTCCTATGCTCTGCCGCAGGCAGAGCCGGCAACCCCGCAGGCGGCAGGGAGCAGGGGGCAGGCTGCGGATCAGGCCCGCCAAACTCCCAACCCCAGCCTCAGCGATGAAGAAGTGCCCAATCAGCCCGGTGCCATTTTAAAGCATGCCCGGCAGCTGCTGGGACTGTCGCAGCAGGATATAGCTATGCGCCTGCGGCTGCGCGTCAACAGCATCAACGATATTGAAAATGACCGCTTAAATCAGCCTACGGCTGCGGCCTTTGTGCGGGGCCATATTGCCAATTACGCCAGACTGGTCAATATAGATCCGCAGATAGTAGTTGAGCTGTATGATCACAATGTCAAAGAGGTACAAAAGCAGGCAGAGACCCTTTCCCGCACTCTGCGCCTGCAGCGCCGGTCCTCCGGCCGCAGAAAAGGCAGCCGTTTCAGACGCATTGTCTATATTCTGCTGTTCGTTCTCATTGCCGGCGCTCTGCTGCTGCATTATTTGTACACCAGACCGGTAGATCAGCAGCATCAGGAAGTGATCATCACCGCCGACAGCGTCAGTGGCGAGGTTTCAGGCTCCATCCCGGCTCCGGCCGTGGAGGGCAGCCTCAATCTCAATCAGCAGTCAGCAGGGGTGACAGAGACCTCCAGTAAGCAGCCGCAGACGGCAGCAGATCTCAATACCAGGAAGGCTGAGGCCCAGGCCAGTGCTCTGGGTACCAATGAACTGACTGCAGCGGATATCAAACAGCCTGCTGCCGTGGATACTGCCGAGCCGCTGCTGACCTCCAAGGCAGCAGAGCCCAAGCCCGCTCCGGCAGCTCCGGCCGCTGCCAATCAGGCGCAGCCTCAGCCTCAGCCGGCAGCGCAAACTGCCGCCTCGGCTGAGAGTACCAGGGTGCAGGTGGTGGACAGTCCGGCAGGCAGCCGGGAAGGCTCCATTACCCTGACGCCGGCCCCGGCCCCGGCAGCAGAACCGGAACCGGCCAAACCGGCTCTGGCTTCTACCCTGAGGGATATATCCTCCAGGGTACGGGTAGAGGGCCGGGACGGACTGGCTTCATTGAATTCTGCTCAGATCACCGTCAGCGATGAGGTCTTCCTGCGGGTGACCGATCAGCGCGGCAAGGTATTGGCCTCAGGCAATTACGGCAAGGGCAGCCGGGTCAGCATTACCGGCATTCCGCCCATCCGTATTGAGGTGACCGACAGTGCCCGCATCAGCGTCTCTTATATGGGCGGACGCCTGATCACACCGCGTGAGCGGCAGGTGTCCTTTGTGCTGCCGCAGCGCTAAAGCCTGCGCCGGCAGTTTAGTGGGGATTTAGCCATGGAATGGAAACCAAAGCCTGTGGCCAGGCGCAAATCCTGGCAGATTAAGGTGGGAAATGTTCTGATAGGCGGCGGGGCTCCGATCTCCGTGCAGAGCATGACCTCCACCGATACTCTTGACGTGGCGGCCACAGCCGCCCAGATTAAGGCCCTGGCCGATGCCGGAGCTGATCTGGTGCGCGTCTCCGTGCCCTCCATGGAAGCGGCAGACTGCTTTGCCATATTGGTAAAGCAAAGTCCGGTGCCGCTGATTTGTGATATTCATTTTGATTACCGCATAGCGCTGGCCTGTGCCGATGCCGGGGCGGCAGCCCTGCGCATCAATCCGGGCAATATAGGCTCGCGTGAAAAGGTGGAGGCAGTCTGCCGGTCCGCCGAAGATCATGGCATTCCCATCAGGGTGGGAGTCAATTCAGGCTCGCTGGACAAAGATCTGGTGCGCAAATACGGCGCGCCCTGTCCTGCCGCCATGGTGGAGGCCGCCCTGCGCTCGGCTGAGATTTTGGAAAGCCATGCCTTCAGGGATTACGCCTTCTCCGTCAAGGCCTCAGAGCTTAATTTGTGCCTGGAGAGCTACCGGGCCCTGGCCCGGGAGACCGAGGCCCCGCTGCATCTGGGGGTGACTGAAGCCGGCGGTCTGCTGGGTGGTACCGTGCTTTCCTCCATAGGCATAGGCATGCTGCTCTCCGAAGGCATAGGCGATACCCTGCGCGTGTCTCTGGCCGCCGATCCGGTGGAAGAGGTCAAAGTAGGCTGGGCTATATTAAAGAGCCTGCATCTGCGCACCCGCGGCGTGGATATTACCGCCTGTCCCACCTGCGCCCGCCGCGGCATAGATGTGGTGGGTATAGTCAGCCGCCTGGAGCAGAATCTCGCCGATATACGCGTGCCGCTGAAGCTGGCGGTCATGGGCTGTGTGGTCAACGGACCGGGTGAGGCGGCCCATGCCGACGTGGCCGTCTGCGGCGGCGGTCACGGCAAATGCCTCATCTATGAAGATGGTCAGCTGATGGGCAAATTTGAGGCCGCCCAGGCTCTGGAGATCGTGGAACAGCGCGTGCGCAGCAAAGCCGCCGCCGTCACGGCAGAGTCTGCAGGCAGCAATGGATTGTGATTTACTGATTAATTTAAAAGGAAATTTTCATGGCTTTGTCTGTACAGGCCGTACGCGGCATGAATGATCTGCTGCCTGCCGATACTGCCTTATGGCAGCAGGTGGAAAAGGTAATGCGTGAGACTGCCGCCTCTTTTGGCTACAGCGAGGTGCGCATGCCTCTGCTGGAGAAGACCAATCTGTTCTGCCGGGCCATCGGTGAAGTCACCGATGTGGTGGAAAAGGAAATGTATACCTTTGAGGACCGCTCAGGTGAGAGCCTGTCCCTGCGTCCGGAAGGCACAGCCGGCTGTGTGCGCTGCTGCCTGGAGCACAATCTCATCTACAATCAGGAACAGCGCCTGTGGTACATGGGCCCCATGTTCCGTCATGAGCGCCCGCAGAAGGGCCGCTACCGGCAGTTCCATCAGCTGGGCGTGGAAGTATTCGGTCTCAACGGCCCGGATATAGATGCTGAGATCATCATGCTCTCGGCTGTGCTGTGGCAGAAGTTCGGCATTGCCGAAGATTTGACTCTGCAGCTCAATACCCTGGGCAGCAGTGCCGAGCGCCTGGCCTACCGCGAGAGCCTGGTCAAATACCTGGAAGGTCATAAGGACGAGCTGGATGAAGACAGCCGCCGCCGGCTTTATACCAATCCCCTGCGCGTGCTCGACAGCAAAGATCCTGGTGTAGGGGAAGTACTCAAGGGCGCCCCTAAGCTGATGGATTTCCTCGGCGAGGAAAGCCTGCAGCACTTCAACGGCCTGCAGGAGCTGCTCACCGCCGCCGGCATTAAATTTGAGATCAATCCCCGGCTGGTACGCGGCCTGGATTACTACAATCTGACCGTGTTCGAGTGGGTGACCACGGCTTTGGGCGCTCAGGGCACTGTGTGCGGCGGCGGCCGCTACGACGGCCTGGTAGCGGAATTAGGCGGCAATCCCACCCCGGCTGTGGGCTTTGGTCTGGGACTGGAGCGCCTGGTGCTGCTGCTTTCCACCCTGCAGAAGATCAAGGCTGAAAGCGCCGTGGATGTTTATATCACCGGTGCCGGTGCCGGGGTGGAGAAAGCCCAGGCTCTGACTGCCCTGCAGTTAAGATCTGCCCTGCCTCATGCTAAAATCATGAATCACTGCGGCGGCGGCAGCTTCAAAAAGCAGTTCCGCCGTGCCGACAAACTGGGAGCCCGGGTAGCCGTGATTCTGGGGGAGAATGAAATACAGCAGCAAACCCTGACGGTAAAGGATTTGCGCGGCGGTGACGGCGCCCAGGTCACGCTGCCCTGTGCTGAAGCGGCAGCTTTAATCCAACGCATTCTGCAACAGTAAAAGGTGAGCCATGGATGTTTTAACTGATGATCATGAGCGTGAGGAAGCGGTCAAAAAGTGGTGGTCTGAGTACTGGAAGCCGCTTACTCTGGGCGTGGTGATTGCTCTGGCCGGTATGATAGGCTGGAGACAGTATCAGAGCTGGCAGCTCGAGCAGCATCAGCAGCAGGCCTATGCCGTCTATCAGCTGCAGCAGCTGCTGCAGTCCCAGGGCACAGCCGCTCTGCCGCGGGTGCAGACCTACTTGAATGAAAACCAAAATGTTTTCGGCTCCGTGCTGGCTTTGGATGCAGCCACCGTACAGATTAATGCCGGTGATTTTGCCGGGGCGGCGGAGAACATTGCCTTTGTCCGGGAGCATGGCGGGGAGCTGCTGCAGCCGGGAGCAGTGATCACCGAGGCCAGACTGCTGCATCAAAGCGGCAGCACCGAGCAGGCCCTGGCTCTGCTGTCCTCACTTAAGGCTCCGGCCTATGCCGCCGAGGCGGCTGAAGTGCGCGGCGATATCCTGCTGTCCGGCGGGGATCGCAGCGGCGCCCGGGATGCCTATCGTCAGGCTTTGGATCTCACCGTGGAGCACGGCCTGCCTGTGCCTCCCATATTGCAGATGAAATTTGATCATGTGCTCAATGAAGGTGACAGCCCGGCTTATCTGATCGGCATGTAAACTGTTTGGGGTTTTAATTGTTTAAGGCAGCCTGCAGCTGCCGCAGCAGGGCGCCTGGGGCTGTGGGATCACACAGCAGGGCGCCCTGGTTTTTGGGATTTTGCCGCCGGAGCTGCAGAACTGAGGTGGAGTGTTTTATGTCTGAGAAGCGAAAAGTCATCATAGATACTGATATAGGCGTAGATGATGCCTTTGCCCTGCGCTATGCCCAGCTGAGCTGTGAAGTGCTGGGTGTTACCACGGTATGCGGCAATGTCCCGGTGGATATGGCCGCCAAAAATGCCAAATTCTGCTGTGCCCACTACGGCATCAAGGCTCAGGTCTGCCGCGGCGCCACCCGTCCGCTGGTGCAGGAGCCGGGGGAGCCCTGCTTCAATATTCACGGGGCAGACGGCCTGGGCGGGGTGTATGACAATCCCTGCAGCGCCGACGCTCCCGATGCCATAAATTTCCTCATCAATACCATACAGAAGCATCCGGGTGAAGTATCCATTCTGGCCATAGGTCCGCTGACCAATATAGCTGTACTCATGAACCTGCGCCCGGAGCTGGGCCGCTCTCTGCGGGAGCTGGTGATCATGGGCGGAGCCTTTGGGCATCACGGCCATTACGGCAATATGTCGAACTTTGCGGAATTCAACTTTTGGTCCGATCCGCAGGCGGCCGATCAGGTGCTGCGCTCGGACTGGCCGATTACTATAGTGCCGCTGGATGTCACCTGTGAGGTGCAGCTGACCGGGGAGGAGGTAGCTTCCCTCAACGATCCCTTCCTCAGGGACATCAGCCGGGTATATCTGGAGTTTTCTCAGCAGGAGGAAGGCTTCTACGGCATGGCAGTGCACGATGCCCTGACCGTGGCTTATCTCAGGCAGCCTGAGGCCTTTGCCGGCATACATCGGCCCTGCCGGGTGATCACCTCCGGCATCAGCATAGGGCAGAGCGTGACTCCGCCTGGCTCCATGCCGGCCGACAGCAACTTTCAGGACTGCACCTGCCATCAAATCCTCACTGAGGTAGACGCGGCGGCCGTGCGAGAGGAGCTGCTCTCTGCTCTGCGCCTGGGCTGACGGCGCAATTTTTGCAGTCAAAATCTGCAACAGCTAATATAATAGGGTAAAAAAGCCGGCGTCCTGCCGGCACTGCCTTAGCTTAAATCAACGCCTGACGGTTTATTATGTTGCATCTGAATAAATTCATCCTAATCCTGCCTTTGAGTGCAGCACTGCTGTTTGGCTGCTCTTCAGGAGAGGATCTCTATGCCCCGGCTGAAGTGCCTGTAGTAACCAACAGATTTGCGCCACAGGAGCAGTGGAGCTACGACGTCGGCGGCGTCGGCGAGTTCTACTCCTCTCTCTCCCCTGCCTTTGCTTCCGGCACCATCTATGCCGCCGGCCGCGACGGTGATGTTTATGCCCTCGTGTCCGCCACCGGCAAAAAGATTTGGCATGTGGATTTGGATGATGAGGATGAAAACGACGGCCGCAGATCTGCCCGCCTCTCCGGCGGTGTTTCTGCCTATGCCGGCAGGACTGCTGTAGGCTCGGAAAACGGCTATATTTATGTGCTCAACTCCATAGACGGCTCTCTGCTCTGGAAGGCCTACGTAGGCGCGGAAGTGATTTCCAAACCCGCCTTCTCCCAGAGCGCAGACAAGATCTTCGTCTTTGACAGTCAGGGCAGACTTTCGGCCTACAATCTGGCTGACGGAGCTAAATTATGGGTCTCCGGCTCCGGCAACCCTTCCCTGCGCCTGCGGGCCCAGGGTGATCCGGTGGTGATAGGTGATGACTATGTGATCATAGGAGAAAGCTCCGGCCGGGTCAGCGTGATCTCACAGCAGAACGGTGCCATAGTAAATCAGATCGTGGTTTCCCAGAGCAGCGGCTCCAATGTGCTGCAGAGACTGCGTGATATTTCCTCCACGCCTCTGCTGCTGGGCGACACCATGTATGTGACTTCATTCCGCGGTGGTTTTGCCTCCTACTCCTTCAGCAGCCAGAGCTTTGAAAACCGCCTGGCCTACAACAGTGCCGCCGCTCCCGCCGTCGATGCCGATTCCATAGTGATTGTGGAAGAAAATGACAGCATAGTCTGCGTCAACAGAGCCGACAATTCCGAGCGCTGGACCTTAAATTCCCTGACCTACCGCAATTTAACCGAGCCGGTAATTTACGGCGACTATGTAGTGGTGGGGGACTTTGAGGGTTATATCTACTTTATCAATCTGGCCACCGGCGTCATCGAGTACCTCGACGAGCTCGACAGCTCAGGCTTCTATCATGCCCCGCTGCAGGCAGACGGCAATCTCTATCTGCAGAGCCGCGACGGCGATCTCTACTGCCTCAATTACGATCCTTCAGGATCTGCCCGGGTCAAGGAATTTGCCTTACATCAGCTCAAGGACTATGCCGGCCTGCAGGCTTCCTTTGCCCTGCCGGGAGTGGGATCCACCGGTATCTATGCTCCTGATGACATTTCCTATGAAGAGCTGATGGCCAGACGTCAGGCCATTCTCCGCATGGCCGCGGAAGTGGAGGCCAGACAGCGGGCAGCTGAAGCCGAGCGCCGCGCCTATGAGCAGCGCCGTGCCGAATACGAGGCCCGTATGGAAGCCATTCAGCAGGCTGAACGCGAGCGCCTGGCCGGTTTCGGCATCATGAGCGGCGTCAAGTCCGACAGCGGTGAGGGAGAGCCTCAGGAAGCCGCAGCCCCGCAGGGAGAAGCAGTAACTCCGCCGCCGGCCGCTGAACTGCCTAAGCCTGAGGATTACCAGGAAAAGGCCGCGGGCTTTGGTATTTAAGACTTAGTTAGCAGCACAACAAAAGCCTATAAAGCATATGATGAGGGGGGCAGCCTGAGTGTTGCCCCTTTTTAATTCCGGCCGCAGACGGGACAGGGGCAGATGATGGGCAGGGCAGAGGGAGCTGAGTCCTTTTAGTCCTTTTATTGAGCAGGTCTGTGCAGGCTCTCCGCAAGCTCTCCTACCACCTTGTTTTGTCTGATGAGCAGCAGGGCATAGGTCAGCAGACCGGCCATACCGCCGGCGGCCATAATACCGCCCTGAGACATTTGCGTTAAAAAGCCACAAAGTCCGCCGGCTATAAGGGCTGTGGCTATAGGCAGGATGCCGGACACCAGTGGGCGGCTGCTTTCCAGATTAAATCTGCCGGCAGCATTACAGCCTGCACACTCCAGTCCTTGTTCCCAGTCCGCGTGTCCGTAGTAAAACGGAACCAGCACGCAGGGGGAATGGGTGGTGTCCGCCTCTGTTTTAACTGACAGGCGGGTGCCTTTGATGCTTTGGGCCAGATGTTTTTTCACCCCTTTGTTGCCATAGGTTTGGTAAGCCTTGGCCGCACTAAGATCGGCGCTGACGGTAAGTGCCCTGTTCTCATCGGGGGGACAATCTGCAAAAGCCTGGGCATCAGTCACTGAGGTTACCAAAATGTCAGCGCAAGACTGCATAACCGCGGGCAGATCCGCCAAATTGTGGGCACTGATCAGCACCTCAAAGTTCCCTGTGTCGCTTTGATGGACTATGTAGTCCTTTTTGGCCGTGACCTGTTCGTAGCGGCCGGTAGTTTGGTTGTATTTGCGCTTTTTGACCCGTTTGTCGCGATGCTCATTCCAGGTAGCAGCATATACGCCTTTTACCGCATACATGGGTACATAGATGAGGTTGATGCGGGCCTGGGTAAGAGCTTTCAGTCTCTGCAGGTTGAGCAGCCTTAATCTTTTGAAAAAAGAGCCGGCACCGGTTGCCTCTTTGAAGATCCGCTGTCTGACGGCAGCAGGTGTTTCCTCCTCACCAGGCAGGATAAACTGTGGCGGAACGCCTGCCACTTCAGTATAGTCAGCCTGCCACTTGTGGCCGCATTTAAAACAGCTCTGCGCAAAAACTGCCGGAGTTAACCTGTATATGTTTTGCCGGCACACCGGACAGACCGTGTGCAGAATTTTGCCGCCGCTTTGGTGCATCTCATATCCCCCCTTATGCTTGGGTTAAACAGGCTCAGAACAGGGGCTATTTCAGCTTTTCCCAAAAAGAGCGGAGCTGAGTGTATACCTCTTCCATGCCGCTTGAGACCTGCTCTTTGACGGCAGCAGGATCGGGCATATAGTCAGCCAGGCCGTCCAGACGCTCCCGCAGCCAGGCGGCTGCGGCCGCAGTCTCGGGCAAATTGTCGGTGACCTCAGCCAGGCGGGACCGGAGTTCTGCCATCACCTCATCTATATCAGGCAGGCGGGCGCTCAAATCATCAAAACCGTCCCTGATGCCGTCTGCTGCCGACTGCAGGGATGATTTGGCTCCGGCAGCCGCTTCATTGAACATATCTATGGTTTTCTGTCCGGCTTCACCCAGCAGATCCTGCACTTTTTCCTGGGAGAGCAGTACAGCTGCCGCCAGGGCGGCCACCACTACCGGCAGGGGAGATTTGCCGCTGCGGGCTCTGAGAATGGCTGCTATGGCCGTCAGGGTAAAGCCGGCTGCCGCCAGCTTTTCCACCTGTGAGCTGCGGGCTTTGCCGGTCAGACACCAGGTGGCAAAATGCTCGCAGTTGCGGCTCAGCAGCAGATAGCCGTCCTGGCCTATCTGCTCGCGGGCGCGCTGCAGGGCCTGCGGATAGGAATAGATCTGATCCCGGCCGTGCTCTATGACATAGATCTCGCCGCCTTCGGCAAATTCCCGCATGCTGTATTCTATGACGCCCCTATCCTTGAGATGGGCAATCACCCTGCCGTTGCCGGCATAGATCCCGTGATGACTGTACAGGGTACGGTCCACTGCCAGATGGCAGCCGGGCATCAGCACATCCGCATCTTTGCGGCTGGCGGTGAGGGGTATAAGGTTTTCGGTAAAATCCTGCAGCAGATCACTGATATTGGCCACGGTGGTACTCCCATGATTGAGGCGGGGTTATCTGAGGAAAATTGCTGTAAGTTTACTATGAGCGCCTGTCTTCGGCGGCATGATCCGGCAATAAGACCGGAAAATGCCGAAAAAAAGCCGGAAACTGCTATAATTCCGGGGTTTCTACCAGGCAGCCGGTGCAAGCGGCGCCGGTTTGTCCTTAATTTCTTCTTTGTTCCGGCAGCGCCCGGGGTGTGGTTTAGGCCCCGCGGGACAGCAGAGGCCGGGAAAAAGCCCTGTAATCTTTTTGCATTGTTCATTTTGGTGGAAGAGCGTACCGGAGAGGCCGGATGCGCTCTGGTAGGTACGCAGGTATTTTTATGAAAGTAGTTGCCCTGGTGGGCTGCCCCAATGTAGGCAAATCCACCTTATTTAACCGTCTGACCAAGACCCGTGATGCCCTGGTGGCGGATTTCCCGGGCCTGACCCGTGACCGCAAATACGGCCGTGCCATGTTTGACGGTCGTGAATATATAGTCATTGACACCGGAGGTATTGCCGAAGACGCCGAACAGCCGTCGGATCTGACTTCCCGCATGACCGATCAGGCCCTGCAGGCCATAGCGGAAAGCGATTTGGTAATTTTCCTGGTGGATGCCAAGGCCGGTCTGCTGCCTGGCGATCTGCAGGTGGCGGCCCATATCCGCCGCTCCGGCAAACCCTGTGCCCTGGTGGCCAATAAGATAGACGGCCTCGATCCTGATTATGCCGGCAGCGATTTTTATGCCCTGGGTTTGGGCGAGGTACATCAGATTGCCGCTGCCCACGGCCGCGGCGTCACTGCGCTGATCGAGGATGTGATCGCTCCCGTGCTGCGTGAGGAAGGCCCGCTGGAAAGCGATGTGGAGCCTGAGGAGGAAGAGGAAAATCTCTCTCCCTTTGCCAAACCCCGTTCACAGTGGGAAGAGGGCTATGACTTCCTGGATAACGTCCCGGCCGACAAGACCGGCGGCGGTTTTGACTGGCATGCCTTCAGGGAAAAGCAGAGAGCAGATCTGCAGCAGCAGCTCGGCCGCGATGCCGCCGGAGCAGAGCAGGCAGATCAGCAGGCGACTGAGCAGGAAAACGTGCCCTTTGCCGATCTGCCGGTAAAATTTGCCCTGATCGGCAAGCCCAATGTAGGCAAGTCCACGCTGACCAACCGCCTGCTGGGCGAGGAGCGCGTGGTGGTGGCCGACATGCCCGGTACCACCCGCGACAGCATTTATATTCCGCTGGAGCGCGACGGCCGTAAATACATAGTAATAGACACAGCCGGTGTGCGCCGCCGCCGCAAGATCAATCTGGCCATAGAGAAGTTCTCGGTGGTCAAGACCTTAAAGGCCATTGAGGACTGCAATGTGGCCGTGCTGATCATAGATGCCCGCGAGGGTCTTTCCGATCAGGATCTTTCGCTGCTGAGCTTTATTCTCGATTCCGGCAGATCGCTGGTGATAGCGGTCAACAAGTGGGACGGACTTACTGCCGAGTATAAGGACGAGATCCGCCGCGAGCTGGATCAGCGCCTGGGCTTTGTGGATTTTGCCCGGGTGCACTTTATTTCCGCCCTGCACGGCACAGGTGTGGGCAATCTCTTTGATTCCATAGATGAGGCCTATAAATCAGCCACCACCCGTCACTCCTCCTCTCTGCTCAACCGCATTCTGGCGGCAGCCGTGCAGGAGCATGAGCCTCCGGTATCCGGCGGCCGGCGCATCAAGCTCAAGTATGCCCATGCCGGCGGCTACAATCCGCCGCGCATAGTGATCCACGGCAATAAGGTCTCCAAGATGCCCGATGCCTACCGCCGCTATTTGATTAACTGCTTCCGCAAGTCCCTGCAGATCATGGGTACGCCGGTGATTTTGGAATTCCGCGAGGGCAGCAATCCTTATGCAGATGAAAAGCCGGCTCAGAAGAGACTGACGCAGAGCAAAATGCGCCAGCAGCGCCGGGAAGCGGAGACGCAGCGCCGCTACGCGCATGCCGCGCAGAAACAGGCCAGGGCCAAAGCCCGGGTGATTGCCAAGGGCAAACGCGATGGGGCGGTACTGTCCCGCCGGCCCAAGTCGGTTAAAAGCGCTGACTGAAAACTGAACATAAAAATGCCGCAGCAGGGTGCTGCGGCTTTGCAGGCCGGTCAGGCGGCAGTCTGACCAGACCCGGTGGGGAAGGCTGCCGGGGAATTTACTTCTTTTTGGGCTCAGTGGTGAAGTAGGAGTTTTCGCCGCCGAAGGGATTGGCTATGTAGCCGTCGGCATCCCAGTCATTGTCGAATTTCTCACTGCCATCGGACATCAGGAGCTTGAAGCGGTACTGATAGGACAACTGTCCGTCGCGCGGGATGGTGATGGAGCCCCGGAAGGTGCCGTTCTTCTGCGGCTTCATGGCCACCGGCATCCAGCCGTTATGCTCGCACAGCAGCTCGATCCGGGAAGCTCCCTGGGCTGCTTCCCTCTTGATATAAAAGGTTACGGTCAGTTTTTTGTCGGTAAATCGTTTTGAAACACTCATGCTTATTCTCCTGTGCCTGCAAGCAGCTGCCGTCACCCGGGCCGGCCTTTCCGGGCTGCTGTTTTTTTTCTTAAATAATAACTATTTAGCACGGGTTGTCCCCGCATTATGGTTCATTATACACAAAAAGAACCATGTAGGGACTAATTATACTTTTAGACAAATTTTTATAGGCTGGGCCCAAAACTGCTCCCCAAACTACCCGCCGGAAGAGCAGTTACAGCGGCAGTTTTCTGCCGGCCGCCGCCCGGCTGCAGATGATCCTGTTGAACTCCCGCCGCAGGTAAAAGCCGCGCGGCCTGGTGGCGGAAAGCTGTCCTTCCTCATCTATGCAGGGCACCAGCTGTGAGCCGTCGGCGCATTTGGGCCGCAGCTGAATAATGGTGCCCAGATGGGCGGTGATCTGCGCTGTCCGGCCGGCGGCGGCCAGTTCCATCAGCTCATCAAAATCGGCTTTGATCTGCGCGCGCTCATCCGGCGTGGGCACAAAGAGATAGTAGTCGATCAGCCGGCGCCTGGCCGGAGGCATGCCGCGCCCGGTTAGGATGAAGACAAACAGCATGGCGGCGGTCTTGCCGGCCAGGGCGCTTTGCTCAAAGCTCTGCCCGCGCACCTGATGCAGCGGGGCATGGCACAAAAAAGTGCTCTCCAGCGGCTCAAAATTACGGTTTATGGGCATGGTCTTGAGCTCAATGCCCAGATTGACAAAATCAGGCAGCGGCAGATTTCCGGCTCTGGCGCCGAGCAGCAGCTCGACGAATTCCCCGGCCCAGCCTTTGGAGTGCACTGAGCCTGCCGGTACGGCAATATGCAGGGGGGCGGCCAGCTCGCCCAAGGTAAAGCCCATGATGAGATCCAGCCGCGCCTTGAGCTCGGATAAGGACTGCGGCGGGGGCGGACCTGGTATATGGTCAAAATAGCGGCTCATTTTCTCTGGTGCTCCTGTCTTATCTGGGGGACTTCCCTTATTACAGCATACTGCAGGCAGGCGGCGTCATTTTCTGCGGCCCTGGACTGCAGTATCAGCCCGCCGGAGGAGAGCGGATCTGCTGCCCCGGGGCTTTGATTTTTTGTTAAGCTGTAACCAGAACAGAGTAATGAAAAAACAATGTTATCGCACGGGCTGCGGCCCTAATCAAAGGTTTATCTCTGTGCGATAATATCAATAATAAGAGAATGAAAGCATATGCTTTTGGGCCTGCAGGCCTGAAAGTTTGAGGCAGAACTAGGCGGTTTTTGTGATCGATGAGGATGGATACAGACCCAATGTGGGCATAGTGATCTGCAACCGCAACGCTCAGGTGCTGTGGGCACGCCGTGTCAGGCAGAATTCGTGGCAGTTCCCGCAGGGTGGTCTGAATGAAGGGGAGGAGCCCCTGGAGGCCATGTACCGTGAACTCTATGAAGAGCTGGGATTAAGCCGCAGTGATGTCAGGCTCCTCGGACAGTCACGCTTCTGGCATAAATATCGTCTGCCCAAGCGTCTGATCCGCTGGACGGACGATCCGGTGTGTCTGGGGCAGAAACAAAAATGGTTTCTGCTGTCCCTGACCGCGGAAAAACAGTTTGATATCCGCTTTAATCGTGAAGGTCATCCTGAGTTTGATGACTGGCGCTGGGTGTCTTACTGGTATCCGGTGCGGCAGGTTATTGCGTTCAAGCGCGATGTTTATCGGAGAATACTGACAGAATTTGCGCCGACGGCATTATTCGGCAAGCCTCTGTCTGCAGAAATGCGGACATACCGGGGCAGGACACGCGGAGGTAATTATTAACATGGACGAAAGACAGAGTGAACTGCTGCTTGCCCTGCGTCAAATCACGGAAGCGGTGGCAGCGGAACAAAGCCTGGAAAAGGCTGTACAGATTTTGGTCAGGCAGATCAGAAAGGCCACCGGCGCTGACTGCTGTTCGCTTTATCTGTATGAGAGCCTGCGCGACCGTTTCCGGCTGCGTGCCACTGACGGTCTGGCCCAGGAAGCTGTGGGCAAGGCTGTGCTCAAGTCAGGCGAGGGCCTGGTGGGCGTGGTGGGCAAGCGCCGCGAGATGCTGGATCTGGCCGATGCCTTCTCGCACCCCAACTTCAAATATCTGCCTGATGTAGGTGAAGATGAATTTCACTCCTTTTTGGGAGTGCCGGTAATCAATCAGAGCGATCTGCTGGGCGTGCTGGTCATACAAAGCCGCGAGCAGCGGCAGTTCGGGGCCAATGAAGAGTACTTCATGCTGACCCTGAGCGTGCAGATTGCCTCCATCATAGCCATGAACCGCACGGTAGAGGTGGATGAAGAGCACAATATCCGCCGCTTCCACGGCGAGTCCGGCACCGGCGGCCTGGCCATAGCCAGGGCCCTGGTCTGGCAGCCTTCCGTATCCATAGATCAGGTCAAAATTCTGCACAGCGACGATCCCCTGCTGCAGGTGGAGCTGTTCCATCAGACCATGTTCCAGCTGCAGGTGGAAATGGACCGCGCCTCCCTGAAGATGCAGGAGGATGAAAAATCCAGCGCCCTGTGCGGCTATATGTCCAGCTACGGCCGGCTGCTGGATGATCCTACCTTTCAGGATGAGGTGGACGAGCGCATCAATGATAAGGGACTGCTGGCCTCCTCGGCCATCAAGCTGGTCATAGGGGAGCGCCTGGAGGCGGCCCGCGAGCGGCAGGATGAGGAGGAGTACAGCGATATACGCGATTTTGCCCAGGTGCTGATCTCCCGCCTGGTGCAGGCCTCCGCCCGCGATTTTGAAATTCAGGGCCAGGTGATCCTGGTGGTGGACAGCATGCCTGCGGCCATGATAGCCGAACTGCCGCGCGACAAGATAGCCGGTTTTGTGGCCGTCTCCGGCACCATGAGTGCGCACACCATGATCCTGGCGCGCGATCTGGGCATCCCGGCCGTGCTCGGGGTAAATCTGGATTTGAGTGCCATAGACGGGCATACGCTGATTTTGGACGGCAGGCGCTGTGAAATCCTGCTCGATCCGCCGCCTTCAGTGGTGGATGAATTCTCCGAGCTGATAGGACAGGACAGACAGCAGTCCGATCTCTTCGGCCATGAGCTGGAACAGGAACCGGTCACCATAGACGGCAGGCGCATACAGGTACAGCTCAATGCCGGACTCAATCATCAGGACTGGAACAACAAGGTGGCTTTGGTCACCGACGGCATAGGACTGTACCGCACTGAGATCTCCTTTATGCTCACGCAGTCCTTCCCCACCGAGCAGCAGCAGTATGAGTGGTATGTCTCGCTGCTGGATCAATTTGCCGGCAAACCGGTGTGCATGCGCACTTTGGATGTAGGCTCGGACAAGTCTCTGCCTTATCTGCCCATAAAGGAAGCCAATCCGGCCTTTGGCTGGCGCGGTGTGCGCGTCACCATAGACAATCCGCAGATCCTGCGCACGCAGCTGCGGGCCATGCTGCGCGCCCAGCAGCACAGCGGCAATTTGGAGATCATGATCCCCATGGTCTCCAGGCCAGATGAAATCTACTTTGTCCGCCGGATGCTGGTGCAGGAATCCGCTGCCCTGTGCTCGGAGCTGGGGCACAGCTTCCCGCTGCCGCGCTTTGGCGTGATGGTGGAGGTGCCTGGCCTCATCTGCATCCTGGATGACATCATCAATGAAGTGGATTTCCTGTCCATAGGCTCCAACGACTTGATGCAGTATCTGCTGGCCGTGGACCGCTCCAATGCCCGGGTACAGCGTTTCTACGATCCCTTCCATCCGGCTGTGGTGCGCTGCCTGGCCTGGCTGTCCCGCAAGGCGGCACAGTACAACAAGCGCATTTCAGTATGCGGTGAGCTGGCCGGCTCCGGCCTGGGCGTACTGCTGCTGCTGGCGCTGGGCTATGATCATCTGAGCATGAATTACTCCGAGCTGGCCAGGGTCAAATATATGCTGCGCCGGGTCAGCTGGGCTGAACTGCAGGCCATGCGCGGGCTGGCGCTGGAGCTGTCCGATCCGCAGGCCATACGCGATCTCTTTGTCAATTACGCCAAATCCAAGGGACTGACGGCGGCCATTGATTTTTATGAGGCGCAGAAAAAGGCCTATCAGGTAGCCACCGAGTCGCTGCCTGAGATCAGCGCGGAAGGCCGGCACGGCAGATAAAAATTTACCGGTCCGCCGCACTTTTGCCCCTTCTGCTGCTGCCGCAGGGCAGCAGCGGGAGAGGAGTTGACGTGCCCGGGCTGTGAGGACTTACATGAAACAGTATTTGGATTTGATGCGCCGGATTCTGGAAGAGGGTGTGGATCGCGATGACCGCACTCATACCGGAACGCGCTCCATCTTCGGGACACAGATGCGTTTTGATCTGCAGCAGGGCTTTCCGCTGCTGACTACCAAAAAAGTACATCTGCGCTCCATTATCTATGAGCTATTGTGGTTTCTGCAGGGCGATACCAACATCAAATATCTGCATGATCATAAGGTCTCCATCTGGGACGAATGGGCGGATGCAGAAGGCAATCTGGGCCCGGTTTACGGCCATCAGTGGCGCTCCTGGGACGGCCCGGACGGCCGCAAGGTAGATCAGATCAGCGCGGTGGTAGAGCAGATCAAACACAATCCCAACAGCAGGCGCCTGCTGGTCAATGCCTGGAATGCCGCGCAGGTGGATGACATGGCGCTGCCGCCCTGTCATGTGCTGTTTCAATTCTATGTGGCATCAGGCCGGCTCTCCTGCCTGCTGTATCAGCGCAGCTGCGATTTCTTTTTGGGGGTGCCGTTCAATATTGCCAGCTACTCGCTGCTGACCATGATGCTGGCTCAGCAGTGCGATCTGCAGCCGGGAGAATTTGTCTGGACCGGCGGCGACACTCATATTTATCACAATCACTTCGAGCAGTGCCGGGAGCAGCTCTCGCGTACCCCGCGGGCTCTGCCCCAGATGGAAATTGCGCGCCGGCCGGTTGATATTTTCAGCTATGAGTTTGAGGATTTTGTGCTGCAGGGCTATGACCCCTGGCCGGTTATCAAAGCCCCGGTGGCAGTATAGGGAGGATGGTATGGCTGATATTAACTGGGGACGCATCCGCTGGCAGTCGCGGCGCGGCATGCGCGAGCTGGATTTGATGCTGCTGCCTTTTGTGGAGCATGATTTGCCGCAGTGCAGTGAAGAGGTGATTGCCGATTACATGGATCTGCTCTCCGCCTCCGATCTGGAGCTCTTCCGCTGGCTGCACGGCACGGCCGCTCCGGATACTGCCCGCCGGCAGCAGATGGTGGATTTCATCATCAAATGTCATGAAGGCCGGCGCGGCGTGGAAGGGGTCTAATCCCGGCGGCGTAACACACATATAAGCAAACTGCTAAGCTGTGAGAGCGAAATTTAATGGAATTTGCTGAATTAGGTCTGCCTCTGGATGTACTGGAGGCCGTGAAAGCCCGGGGCTGGAGCAGTCCCACTCCCATACAAACCCTGGTCATTCCCCCGGCACTGGCGGGCTCGGATATTCTGGGCGGTGCCCCCACCGGCACCGGCAAGACTGCCGCTTTTCTGCTGCCAATATTGGCCAGACTGAGCGAAAACCCGCAGGCAGGCGGCGTGCGCGCCCTGATCCTGGAGCCTACGCGCGAGCTGGCGCAGCAGGTCTGTACCGATGCCAATGCCCTGTGCGCAGCTCTGCGGGAAGCGGTGCAGGCCGGTACCGCCCGCTGGGAGGAAGATGAAGAGGCAGCCGATGCCGCCGATCGGGCCGGGCAGGACTGGTCGCATTTTCAGGCCTATACAGTCATAGGCGGTGAGGGCCGCGACATTCAGCAGGCCGCCTGCGGCTGCATAGTGGTGGCCACTCCCGGCCGCCTCAATGAATTTATAGGCAAGGGCAGCTTCAAAACCGATAAGGTGGAACTGCTGATCATAGATGAAGCCGATCGCATGCTCGATCTGGGCTTTCGCGATGAAGTGGCCGCCATAGTACGTGCCACCGATCGGCGTTATCAGACCATGCTCTTTTCCGCCACCCTGGAAGGAGCAGGGGTACGCGATTTTGCCGCTCAGGTGTTAAACGATCCCTTTGAGGTGCATATAGGCGCCGGCGGGGAGGAGGATGAAAAGCTGCCTGAGCTGCTGTCCTCCCGGGCCTATTACGCGGCCACCCCGCAGCAGAAATACAATATTCTCGGTCATCTGCTGCGCACGGCCGCCGGCAAGGCCATGATCTTTGTGCGCACCCGCGATAGGGTCAGTGAAGTCTGCCGCTTCCTGCGCCGGCTGGGGATCAGAACAGCCTCCCTGGAAGGTGACATGAACATCACCGAGCGCCGCGCCGCCCTGCGCCGCTTCAAGGAAAATGAAGTGAGCATGCTGGTGGCCACGGATGTAGCCGCCCGCGGCCTGGATATCAGCGATGTGCAGCAGGTTTACAATTTCGATTTACCCGCCCGCGCCGATATTTATGTGCACCGCGCCGGCCGTACTGCCCGCGCCGGCAGCCGCGGCACGGTGATCAGCCTGGTGGAGCGCAATGAACTGCCGCTGCTGGAGCGCATTGAGCGCTACACCGGCCGGGAAATTGAAAAGAGACAGATTAAAAATGTCTGCGCCGCTTTCCCGGTGGAAAAGACCCTGCCGGTCAAAAAGCCCACCCGGGCCTCCCTGGGCGGACACGGCGGCTTTGACCGCAAACACCGGGATGACAAGGATGAGTCCAAAAAGAAGGTCAAGGAGCGCTGGCGCGACAAGAAGAACAAGGGCAAACCTGACTTTGCCGCCAAGCGGGCCCGCCGGGCAGCCCGGGCCGGGGAGAAGCCTGTACAGGATTAAAAAGTGGGCAGTCTGCTGGACAGCATAACAGCCCGCCTGAGCGGGCTTACCAGATCGGAACGCAAAATTGCCGCCGCCGTGCTGGCCGATCCGGCCCGGACAGCAGGGGAGAATATCACCACGCTGGCCCTGCGGGCCGGAGTATCCGAGCCTACTGTATACCGCTTCTGCCGGGCTTTTGGTGCTGACGGCTTTCCTGCCTTCAGGCAGCTGCTGTCAGCCGAGCTCTCCTCTGCCCACCACCAGGTCAGCCCCGGCGACAGCATGAATGAGCTGACCGCCAGGGTCCTGGACAGTGCCGTGTCGGCCCTAAAAGAGCTGGGTCGTACCCTGGACTGCCGGGCAGCCGCCCGCGCTGCGGATTTAATCAGTAAGTCGAGGCGCCTGGTGGTGGCCGCCGGGGGCCTGTCCCTGCCGGCTGCCATGTTCCTGCAGGCCCGGATGCTCTCTTTGGGGCTGAGCTGCGAAATAGTGTCCGACAGCACACAGCTCGCTCAGGTCAGTGCGGTGCTGCGCCCGGGCGAGCTGCTGCTGGCCATTTCTGCCACCGGCCAGAACAGGCCTGTGGTGCAGGCCGTGCAGCAGGCCGTACGCGGCGGGGCGGCGGTGATAGCCCTCTGTCCGCGCGACAGCGCCCTGGCCGCCTGCGGAGGCTTGAATTTGTACTGCAGCCGGGCGGATGCTGACGGCAATCAGCTGCAGAGCCCGCGCCTGGCGCAGCTGGCGGCATTGGAGATTCTAATCTCCGGGGTCAGGCAGCGCCGGGCGGAAACTTTGCGCGCTCTGGAAGCCAGCCTCAGCGCGGCCCGGGAGAGCTGTTATCTTGCAGCAGAGCCTGCTGCAGCAGATCCTGCCGAATCCCAATCCCAGGAAGATCCCGCAAATACCCCCGCAGATCACCCGCCGGCCTTTACCTGGCCTTACTGACGGCCCGCCGGTGCGGCCTTAACCTTTACTTTTCCCACCCCTCAAAACAAAACCGCCTCCCTGAGGAGGCGGCTGCAGCTGATGGAGCAGAAAAACTGCTTACCACCACTTGGGCTTGGTCAGAGCCTGCTGATAGAGATCTTCGTAGAGCTTGCAGCTGTCCTTCCACAGGAAGCGGGTGTGCATGGCATTCTGCTTGATGCGGCGCATTTCGGCAGGATCTTCCAGATAGAAGATCAGGGTGCGGCGCAGCAGGGAGAGCAGCTCCTCGGGATTGGCATCATAGAACATAAAGCCGTTGCCGTGCTCGCGATTGGCATCGTAGTCGGTCACGGTGTCCTTAAGACCGCCTACGGCACGCACTATAGGCAGGGTGGCATAGGCCAGGGAGTAGATCTGATTGAGGCCGCAGGGCTCAAAGATGGAAGGCATCAGGAAGAAGTCGGAGCCGGCTTCGATCTGATGGGCCAGGGCATTGTCGTATTTGGGCAGGAAGCGCATCTTGTCCGGATAGCGGGCAGCCAGATCGCTCATCTTCTTTTCAAACACCGGATCACCTGTGCCTTCGATTACCACCTGCACCTTATGCTGCAGGAAGCGGTCAAGGATGGGCAGCAGCAGTCCTACACCCTTCTGATCGGTCAGGCGGGCTACCATGCCGTAAAGCGGGGCATCGCACATAGGCAGGCCCAGATCGCGCTGCAGCAGATATTTGCCCAGCACTTTCTCTTCCATGGTGGTGGAATCGTAATTGATCTTCAGGTGCTTGTCGGTGGACGGATCCCAGTCGCTGTAGTCGCAGCCGTTGATGATGCCCACCAGATCCCTGGCGCGGTCCTGGAAGTTCTTGGCCATGCCGTGGCCGCCCAGATAGGTGACCAGCTCGGCGGCATAACCCGGGGACACGGTGTTGATCTTGTCGGCAAAGAACACGCCGCACTTGAGGAAGTTGATGTAGGAGCCCTGCATGATCTGATCGTTGTAGTAGGAAGCGATCTCAGGCAGGAAACGGACCTGATTGCGGTCGAACACGCCCTGGAAGGCGCCATTGTGTATGGTGATCAGGGAACGGGTGCGGTCAAAGAAGGGGGTGGAGCCGTACTTGAAGCGCAGGATCATCGGGGCCAGGGCGGCATGCCAGTCATTGCAGTGCACTATGTCCGGCTGGAACTGCATGCGCCAGGCGGCATCAAGGGCGGCGGCAGCCAGGAAGGCAAAGCGCTCGCCATTGTCACCGTAGGCCTGATTGTTGTCGCCGTAGATGGATGTTCTCTCATAGTACATTCGGTAGTCGATCATCCATACTTCGACTTTTTCATCCCCGATAAAGGTCTGGCGCACAGCATATTCCATCTGCTGTGAACTGCCTTCATTGAGGCAACCGGTAGCGATGATGGGCAGGTCAAAAGCCCCTTTGACCAGGCTGTAGCAGGGCATTACCAATCTGACATCATGACCGTTTGCCTTCAATTGACAGGGCAGAGCTTTTGCCACGTCGGCCAGACCGCCGGTTTTGATAAGACCTGCAATTTCAGAGGAGATAAATAAAATATTCAAGAGAGCCTCTCTTATTTTTTTAAGTCAGGGCAGAGCATCAGCTCCGGCCTTGTGTCAAATACAAACAAAATTTCACACGTCTTTGCCCAGGTCAGAAGCCCAGCTTCATGCCCCGGGGAATGACGATGATGCCTCGGTCCGAAATATGCGGACCATTAATATTGTTGGGATCAATCAGTTTGCGATCCTGCTTTGGGTCTATGCCCAGGCAGAAACCCGGGGCCAGCTCGGCACCGCGGTCTATGACTGCTCTTCTGATGCGGCAGCCGCTGCCTATGGTGACATTGCCGTTGAGCACACTCTCCTCCACCACGGCGCCGTCGCCGGCGGTGCAGCAGAAACCCAGCACGGATTTGACTATGTCCGCACCCTCTATACGGCAGCCGGCGGAGATCATGGACTGAGAGACGGCACAGCGGTGCTGCTGCGTGTCGGTAAAGGCAGCCGGGGGCAGCGGCGGATAATAAGTATGCAGCGGCCACTGCGGATTGAACAGGGAGAAGGGAGGATTTTCTCCCAGCAGATCCATATGGGCATCCCAGTAGGCATCAATTGAGCCTACATCGCGCCAGTAGACTTCACCTTTTTCGCCCTTGATGACATTGTTGGAGATGTCGTAGACATAGACATTGCCGCGCGGATAGAGATGGGGAATGATATCACTGCCAAAATCGTGGCTGCTGTGCGGGTTGGCCGCATCAAAATGCAACTCGGCTGAAAGCACCTCAGCCCTGAAGATGTAATTGCCGGTGGACACCAGGCTGTACCCGGGATCGCCGGGAATTTCCCGCGGGAACTGCGGTTTTTCGGTAAAGCCTATCATGCGGCCTTCCATGTCCACCTCTATGACGCCGAAACGGCCGGCGGCCACGGCACTGGGTATGCGGACGGCGGCTACGGTGAGATCGGCCTGCACGGCATGATGATAGTCCAGGATCTGCCTGATATCCATCTTGCAGATGTGATCGGCCCCGAATACACATACATGCTCGGGGAAGCGCTCTTCTATAAAGGTGAGGTTCTGAAAGACGGCATCAGCCGTACCCTGATACCAGCCGGTACCGGTACGCATCTGGGCGGGTATGGCATCGATGAAACAGCCGGGGATGCCGCTGACCTGCCAGCCGTCCTTGAGATGCAGATAAAGGGACTGAGACTTGTACTGCGTGATCACAAACAGCCGGATGATGCCGGAATTGACGAAATTGTTGAGTACAAAATCAATAAGACGATAGCTGCCGCCAAAGGGAATCGCGGGCTTGCTGCGCGATTTGGTCAGAGGCATCAGCAGATCACCGCTGCCGCCTGCCAAAATCATGCCCATCACGCCGGACATAGATGTTGTTCCTCTTGTGGTTTTTTGTTCTGAAAAAGTTTTTCTTTATGTTTTTCACTGCAAAACAATCCTGCCCTGCAAGTCTAATCTATTTTGCATGTAAATTTCTTGATTTGGTTTGCAGTTTGGCAGTCAGAAAGACAAAAAATGCACGTGGTGCGGGAACAGACCGCAGGAGAAAAAAGCAGCCCGCAACTGCGGCAGCAGGCTGGGTTTTCTCTGCCGCAGCCGGGAGCATTAATTGTCAAAATTCTGGGCGTCGGCCAGCAGTTTCATCTTCATGTTGTAGTAGGCCGGGCTCATGTCCAGGAAGTGATGATGCGGGTTTTCAAAGCGCTGCTCTTCCTTCCAGATCTCATGATCCAGCTGATGGCGGACATAGTCGCGGATCTCCCTGAGGCTGCGCGGCGGCTGAGTGCGTTTGCCGTCCTGCAGCACCACTTCCAGCAGCTGTTTGCCGGTGCAGCCCTTAAAGGAGGAGCGCTTCCAGGGCCGGCGCGGATCTATATAGGCATAAGGCTGGGAGAAATCGGGCTCTTCATATGCCAGGGTGATGAGATCGGCTACGGCATGACCGGTGTCATTGTAGATGCGCCACAGTCTCTTTTCGCCGGGGTTGGTGATCTTTTCGGCATTCTCGGAAATCTTGATTTTGGGGATCCATTTGCCGTCCTGCTTGATGGCCGCCAGCTTGTAGACGGCGCCGAACACAGGATCGCTCTTGGCGGTGATCAGTCTCTCGCCCACACCAAAGGAATCTATAGTGCCGCCCTGATCGAGCAGGGAGCGTATGGTGTACTCATCCAGGCTGTTGGAGGCCACCACCTGGCAGTCCTGCAGGCCGGCGGCATTGAGCATGCGCCGCGCTTCCTTGGAGAGGTAGGCCAAATCGCCTGAATCTATGCGTATGCCCTTGAGGCGGTGTCCCTTGGGCTCCAGTACTTCATGGGCCACGCGTATGGCATTGGGAATGCCTGATTTGAGCACATCGTAGGTGTCCACCAGCATTACTGAGCGCTCGGGATAGAGCTCGGCGAACAGCTTGAAGGCGGTAAATTCATCCTTGTGGAACATCACAAAGCTGTGGGCCATGGTGCCGCTGACCGGAATATCGAACATCTGGCCGGCCAGCAGGGTGGCAGTACCGGAAGCACCGCCTATAAAGCTGGCTCTGGCGCCATAGACGGCGCTGTCCACATTGTGGGCCCGGCGGGCGCCGAAGTCGGCCACCGGACGGCCCTGGGCGGCATTGACTATGCGCTGCGTCTTGGTGGCAATCAGGGACTGATGATTGATCTGGGTGAGCACGGCCGTTTCTATGATCTGGGCATCGAGCAGCGGGGCGCAGATGCTCATGACCGGCTCGTAGGGGTACATAATGGTACCCTCGGGTATGGAGCGCACGGTACCCCGGAAGTGGTAATTGGCCAGGACCTGCAGAAACTTTTCATCAAAGAGGTGCAGCGAGCGCAGATAGGCTATGTCATCTGCATCAAAGTGCAGATTTTCCAGATACTCCAGTACCTGCTCCAGTCCTGCGAATATGGCAAAACCGGCACCATCGGGGTTTTTGCGGTAGAAAACGTCAAAGATGACTTCCGTTTCCGCTTCCTGATTTACGAAATAGCCGTTGGCCATCATGATCTCATAAAGGTCAATCAGCATGGAGATGTTGCGTTTGTCAAACTGCGTCATGAAAAGAGGCCCTCTTTTGGGAGTGGAGCAGAACTAAAAAGATTAGAGATAAATGATAACAGCCCACGCCGCCTGCGGCGCAGCAGCAGGCGGCATAAAGTTTATAAAAACCGGTTTTACGGCCTTTTTTGGCCGCTAAAAGTCAATATTCTCCGTTTCAGGCCCCGGGCAGTGGAGAGACGGAGGCGGCCGTGGTGACAAAGCGGCTGCTGCGGGCGGCCACGCGGACTTCAGGCAGATGCAGCGGCAGCAGGCGGTCATAGCCCAAAAAGGCATTGCCCACGCAGAGCAGGCAGCCGCCAGGCTGCAGATAATTTTTCACCTCGGCAAACAAACTGCGGGCCGGGGTGTGCAGGCGGTTTACTCCCTGATGGAAGGGAGGATTGACGGCAATCAGCCCAAAGCCGTCCCCGGCGGGGAGATCGGAGAGCATATTGGAGGCCCGAACTCCCAGGGAAAACTCCCGCAGACCGCAGGCGCTTAAGTTGAGCTCGGTCAAAAACAGCGCTGCCGCCGAGAGATCGCAGAAGGCCGTCCTGATGCCCATGGCGCAGAGCGTCAGTCCCACCACGCCGCAGCCGCAGCACAGATCCAAAGCCGGGCTGCGGGCAAAATCAGGCAGACAGGAAATGAGCTGTGCCGTGCCCTCATCCAGCCGGCCGGGACTGAAGACATTCACATCCTGCCACAGCGGCAGACAGTGTCCCTGCAGGTTGAGTTTGAGCTGCGGCAGCAGGGCACCCGGCTCCTGCTGCAGGCTCAGATAAGGTTTGCCTGCGGCATCACAATTGTGCCCGGCATAGATTTCACCCAGCTCAGCACTGCAGCGCCGGCGCTGCTCATCGCTCAACACCAAACTCTGCGGCGGATATGCAAAGGGCAGGTGTTTGTTGAAATGCAGCTGCCACAGCGTGCATTTGCGGGCGCTGTCCTTTTTGTAGAGCATGCCGTGGCTTTCCAAATAGCTGTCGGCACTGCGCCCTCCGGCATCATTGGCTCCGGCGGCCAGAATAAGCCCGTCGGGGATCAGCTCACGGGTGACGGCAGCCAGCAGATACTGATTGACCGGCTTGGATTTGTGCAGCAGCAGGCAGAACAGATCGCACTGCGGCGGCTCGAACAGCTGCGGGGCGGTATAGATCACCGTGATGTGGTTTAAGGTGACTGAGGCATTAAGCCGCGGCGGCAGTTCCTGTCCCAGCAGGGCGGCCATGCCGCAGGCGGCGGTGTAATCGTCGCACAGTACCACGGCCCGGCTGCAGAGCTTGGCCAGATGCAGCACGGCAGGATCGGTAATACTGCCGGCAAATACGGCGGTGCGGCCGGCAAAGGTGTCCTTGGAGCGGGCCAGCAGTTCCAGCACGGGGGTAGAAAACTCAGACATCATTCCTCCTGGGGTTCGGGCTGCGGCTGATGCTGCTGCAGAAACTCTGCCAGCTCCACATAAGAGGCCAGGGGCAGATCCTCGGCGCGCAGACTAAGATCGCAGGGCAGGTCATCGAGCAGGCCGGCAAACAATTTGCCTAAGGCATTGCGCAGGGTCTTGCGCCGCGCCCCAAAGGCGGCGGTGGCCACCTGATTTAAATAAGGGGTGAGGGCGCGCTCTTGTGGGGTCAGGGCTTTGGGCAGCAGCCTGACTACGGCTGAGGTGACCTTGGGGGCCGGCCTGAAGGCGCGCGGCGGCACTTCCAGCACCGGGATCACCTCGGCCAGATACTGGGCCATCACGGTCAGGCGGCCGTAGTCCTTGCTGTGGGGACCGGCGGCCAGGCGCTCCACCACTTCCTTCTGCAGCATAAAGTGCATGTCCTGTATGCCGGTCTGACCGAGCAGATGGAAGATGAGCGGGGAGGTGATGTTGTAGGGCAGGTTGCCGAAGACGCGCAGTTTGCCTTCAGCAGCTCCGGGCAGGGCGCTGTAGTCCAGCTTCATGGCATCGCCGGCTATTAAGGTCAGGCCCTTTAAGAAGGGATCGTGCTGCAGTATTTCCACCAGATCGCGGTCCAGCTCCACGGCCGTCAGGGCACCGGCCCGCTCCAGCACCGGGCGGGTCAGGGCGGCGTGTCCCGGACCTATTTCCACCAGATACTGCCCTGGTTTGGGATTGATGGCATTGACTATGGCGCTGATGACGCTGTCATCTACCAGAAAGTTCTGCCCGAAACGCTTGCGGGCTTTCAAATGGGGAGGGGGCAGGGCCATGTTACTTTTCCTCCTGAAGGTTGACGGCACTTTCGATCATCTCGGCGGCCAGCTCCACGGCTGAGAACAGGGAGCCGGGATCGGCCGTGCCCTGGCCGGCCAGGGCCAGGGCGGTGCCGTGATCTACTGAAGTGCGGATATAGGGCAGACCCAGGGTGGTATTGTAGCCCTGATCAAAACCGGCGTATTTGAGCACCGGCAGTCCCTGATCGTGATACATGGTCAAAAAGGCATCTGCCTCGGCCAGATACTGCGGCGTGAACATGGTGTCGGCCGGCAGGGGGCCGATCAGATCCAGTCCCTGCTGCTGCAGTCTCTCTATGACCGGGATGATCACTTCCTGCTCTTCATGGCCCAGGTGGCCGTCCTCGCCGGCATGAGGATTGAGCCCGGCTATAAAGATTTTGGGTTTGGCTATGCCGAATTTGCTCTGCAGATCGTGATGCAGTATGGTTATGACCTCGGTGAGCAGCTGCGGGGTGATGGCGGCGCTGACCTCCTTTAGGGGCAGATGCGTGGTGGCCAGGGCTACCTTGAGGGTGGGGCAGCCCAGCAGCATTACCACCCGGCTGACGCCGCATTTCTGCTGCAGATACTCGGTGTGGCCGGTGAATTTCAGTCCGCTGCCGTCTATGATGCTCTTGCTGACCGGCCCGGTCACCAGGGCGGCAAACTCGCCGCGCAGCAGCCCCTCATGGGCCCGATCCAGGCAGGAGAGCACATAAGGCGCGTTCTGCACATTCAGCACTCCGGGAGTGGCAGGGGCACCCAGCGGTACCGGCAATACACAAAGACAGCCGGTAGCCGAAGACTGTGCCGGGGCGGCCGGGTCACAGATCCTGATTTTGATGTCCCCGCCCTGCGGGAAGATCCGCATTCTGGCGGCTATGAGGTCGGGATCGGCTATGATGACCAGTTCATGCCTGAAGGAGCGTACGGCCAGGTGATACATCAGCTCGGGGCCGATGCCGGCCGGTTCTCCGGGGGTGACAGCAATGCGTTTTACCTGCTGCATTGATTTTCAGTGCCGGCAGGCACTGCCTCCATGGGTAAGGTTGAGAATTGAGGGAATAAACAGACCCCGCCTGCCGGCGGGGCCGAATTGATACCACAGATCCAGAGCTGCAGGCATGCAGGCTGAAGACGGCCTAACGGCTGCCGCCGGGGGGCAGGGCATCCTGATCCATGTCTATGTTGGCCTGCAGGAGCTGCTGATCCAGCACATGTATATAGGCGCTGTCGCGCAGTTCGCGCTCCCAGGCGGCGGATTCCTCACGGTACATCCGGCGGTAGATGAGATCGCGGGCCTTTTGACGGTAGGCCTCATCGGAATCGCGGTCTATTTTGATGTCCTTGAGGTAAATGAGGTGCCAGCCGAAGCTTGACTTGATGGGATCTGAAATCTGACCTGGCTTTAAGGACACCATGGCGCGGGCAAACAGAGGATCGTAGCGGTCGGGGGTGGCATAACCCAGATCGCCGCCGTTAATGGCAGAGCCCGGATCTTCAGAGAAGCGGCGGGCGGCCTCGGCAAAACTCAGACTGCCGTTTTCTATTTGTCTTTTCATCCCCAGCAGTTCCTCGCGGGCGGCATCATCGGAGAAGATGATGGAGGTCTGCAGCAGGATGTGGCTGGCGTCATACAGCGAGATGGGACGCACGGCATCGTGGGAGACATCGTAGAGCTTGAGCAGATGTATGCCAAAGGGAGATCTGAAGGGACCGAGCACATCGCCGGGCTTGGCCTTGAGTATGGCCGGCAGGAAGGGAGGCGGTACCTGAGTCTCGGGCAGATAGCCCAAATCTCCGGCCTGGGCGGCCACTGAGCCTACGGAGTAGCGGGCGGCCAGGGTATTGAAGTCAGCGCCTTCCCGCAGCTGGGCGCGTATTTCCTGCATATCCTGATTGGCGCGGGCGGGATTGCGGCCCTGCAGCGGCACAATGATCTGAGCTAAGTGATACTGCGGCTCCACCGAGCCGGCGTGGCGCAGATTGGAGGCCAGCAGATCCACTTCAGTGTCTGAGATATTGATGCGGGAGCGCACGCGGGCGCGGCGCACTTCACTGAGGAGCAAATCGTTGCGGAAAACTTCTCTGGCCTGGGCGGAGGACATGCCGGGGGCGGACTGGGCGAGCAGCTCCTGCTCGCTGATGCCTTGCTGGGCGGCAGTCTGGGCTATGGCATTGTCCAGCTGCATGTCGGTTAAGACATAGCCCTGTCTTTCCGCCAGCTGCAGTACCAGACTGCGGGTGATCAGGCCTTCCAGGGCAGCCTTGCGGGTGCTGATGCTGTCCACCGGCATACCGCGGCTGGCAAAGCTGCGGGCCATTTCACTCTGGGCATCATTGAGCTCACTGACCAGGATGATGTCATTGTTGACAATGGCGGCAGCAGAATCGAGAGTCTGTTCCTCAGCGCTGGCATAGCCGGTGCACAGCACGAATGACAGCAGCACGGCTAATTTTCGTGCAAATTTATTCACAATCAGATCCTCACACAAAAACAACAGCACTGATTTTAGCATGGCAGTGCAGCTGTTAAGAGTATTTTGCTTTGAATGTCAGTTGTTCAGGTTAGTCGGGTTGAAGTGATCCAGCAGCGCCGTATCCAGGGAGGCCGGATCCTTGTTGCCGCTGACATTGACGGCGCCCAGACCCTTGAACTCAAATTGTATGCCGAAGCGGGTTTCCCGCTCGCGGGTCAGATCTTCCCAGTCGGTTTTGTTGTATTCCTCGATCATGCCGGTTATAGCCCAGCAGCACTCTTCATAGCGCAGGGCAAATTTCTTGTCTATGTCATCATGCTGTTCCAGATCATGATAGAAGGCACCGATAAATTTGAGGTTGCGTGTGATCGGCAGCTCCAGCAGCAGACCGAGCTGATCGAGATTTACTATATCGTTTTCCAGGGTACGGTTGCCGTCCCGGGCAAAGCGGTAGCTGATCTGGCCCTTCAGTCCCTGCGGGGAGACATACTCGGTCATGGCATTCCAGGAGGAGACGGAATTGGTCTCATTGGTATAGCTCAGGGAGCCGTGTACAGTCCAGCCTTCCAGCGGATTGGCATTGACGCTGAAAGACAGCGGGGAGCGCGGGTAGCGCGAGGCCGAGTCGCTGGGGTTTAAGGTCACGCGGGTGGGCACAAAGCTGTAGGTCTGCGACACCGACAGGCGCAGCTGTTCGCGATCGTGGGGATCGAGCAGTCTGGAGGTAAAGCCAAAGGTAAATTCATTGACGTCGGCTATGCGATCCAAGCCGGTGAAGTGCCGGTAGGAGAAGTTGGAGTAGTAGTCGGTCATGCGGTCCGTGGTGTCATACAGACCTATGTGATCCTGATTCTTGTACGGAATATAGCGGTAGGCAAATTCCGGCTCCAGGGTCTGGGTATGGCGCAGATCGAGCACGCGCCGCTCCAGGGTGGTCTTGCCGCGCAGCTGCAGCAGATACAAGGCGCGGTTGGCACTGCTGTCCAGTCTGGTAAAGCCCAGATCGGTACGGTAGTAATCCGGCAGGTCGGACAGGCTGTCCTGCTCATAGTGGCTTAAAAAGAGCTTGCCGCCGGCGGTCAGGGAAGTGCCGCGGCTGTTGTAGACCTGATAGGACATCTCAGGCTCCACATGCAGGCGCGTGGTCTGAAAACTGCTGTAGTCCGTTTCATGAGGGCTGACGAATTCGGTGATTTCTCCGCTGACGGCAAACAATGCCGCGCCGTAGGTTTCATGATAGGAGCCCTTAAGCTGCGGCAGCATGGAGAAAGGCCTGATAATGGAGGCCTCGTAGGGCACCAGGTTTTCATAGGTGCGCACTTCCATGCCCAGTTCATAGCTGGGGCGGTTCCAGGCGGCGCGCAGGGACTGCACCAGGTGATCGTCGGTGATGTTGGTACTGCCGCTGCTGCCCAGATCGGACAGATAATCATAGTCTCCGGGGCGGACGCGCTCAAAATCCACATCAAAGGTGAGATCGCGGTTCATGAACTCGGAGTGATGCTTCCAGTCGATCATCCAGCGCTTGTGATCGCTGCCGGCCAGATCCCAGTTGTTGTCATAGGGAATGAAGTCCAGGTTCAGGGTGCCCGAGCTGCCGGCTAGGGGCATATAGCGGAATTCATTGCCCAGGGCTACACCGCGCCGGCTCATGTAGCGCGGGGTCAGGGTATAGTCGTAATTGGGCGCCAGATTTAAATATACAGGCTGGGCGTAATCAAAACCGCTGCCTGAGGAAATGCTGATTTCAGGATAAAGCAGACCGCTCTTGCGCTGATTGGATATGGGGAAGGTCACATAGGGCAGATAAAAGACCGGTACGTCCTTAATCCAGACGGTGGCATGGCGGGCCGAGCCGTAGGCCTCGCCCTTGACCATGTCCATCTGCTCGGCAGTGATGTACCACACCTCATCTGATACCGGGCAGGTGGAAAAGGACAGCCGCCCTATGGTGGCCGTCTCATTTTGATTATCTATTTCCATATCTTCAGCCTCGGCGCGGGCCACCGAGCCGTTGAGCTGAATCCGAGCCTCCTCTATGGAGGTCACCTTGCTTTTCATATCGAAGACCACAGTCTTCTGCGAGGTAATGGTGTATTCCCCGGTCTGATAGGTGATGTTGCCCGAGGAAGTGAGCAGGCCGTTTCTGCCGTCATAGGCGGTGCGGTCTGCCGTCATGGTGGTGTCGCCCTGGGTCAGCTCCACATTGCCCTCGTAGATAATGTCATGCTCCAGCGAGCCGGTCACAGAATCGGCGGCTATATTGACCGGGGTGGTATTGACATCATATTCCATCGGGGTGCGGTAGGGCGGAATGCCGTAGTAGCAGGCCAGATCGCGATCCGGCACCGGCATGAAGGGGGCGCGCTGCCAGGGGTTGCGGGCCAGGGTGTCAAACAGCCGCAGCGGGAAGGTGGAGGCGGCCGACAAATGCCTGTTCTGCAGGAAGCGCTGTGAGCTGTACTGCTGCATCAAATAGTAGATGCGGGTGGACATGTCGCTGACAGTGCGCCTTCTTTGTTCGGCCAAAAGATCTCCGTCAGTCTGGCGTACGGCCACCGGCCTGGTCAGTACGGTCTCGGCCTGTGTCCCGGAAGATTGTTCCTGTACTGCCGCATGTGCCGGTACCGTCAGGGCGGCGGCCAGAGCGGCTGACATAATACTGATATTGACATGCCGGGCAGCGTCCCGGGACTTCTCAAAGTATTGCAAGGCCTTGATCCTGTTGTATAAGCTGAATATGAATTTTAGATTAGATCTGCTCTGTGATTTTCACAAGTCCCGGCCGGCAGCATCAGCGGCGCGGCAGGGCAGGATCCTGCAGCAGATCGGCATCCTCATCCTGATTGACCGGCTCGCCTGCCACTTTGTGTTCCTCAGAGGCCCAGGCGCCCAAATCTATAATGCGGCAGGCCTCGGAGCAGAAGGGCCGAAAGGGATTGTCCGGACTGTAGATCACTTCCCGGCCGCACTGCGGACAGCGCACCCGGAGCACTCCGGCGGCATCGGTAAAGCCGGCGGCATGAGACCTGCCTCCGGTATTGATCACGTGGCGGCGGGCCTCGCCGCATATTTCCTCAAAGGTGCCGGCAGGCAGCAGATCTTTTAAACTCACAGTACGGCATTCCCCAGATAAGCCAGTTCAAATTCCACATCGCCCAGCACTGTGCCTTTTTCATAGGCCATGAAGCGTACATTGAGGCTGGACTGAAAACCGCTGACCACCGGATAGCCGCGCACGCTCTCGGGGTAGGCAATTTCAATCAAATCGCAGTTTTCGGCAATTTCCTGCATAAAGCCGCGGCGGGCCAGGCGCGGTTTGAAGTCGGCGCACAGCCGCCACAAATAGAGAATGGTGGCCACCGGGGTACGCACGGCTTCCAGCTCCTGCAGCCAGATGCTGACGCTCCGGCGCTTCTCCTCCCGCGGCAGGGAGTTCCAGTAGGCAAAAAGCGGCGTATCAAAGCAGTTTACGCCGCAGGGGGTCAGAAAACGCGGCTTGATGCAGGCTATGATGGGATCCTGCTGCAGCACGGTGCGCTGTCTGGTGAATTTCTCCAGGCTCTGGCGGGAGGCGGTGACTGAGGCGCGCAGTTCGGCTACAAATTCCTGATCGGCCTCGGGATCCTGCTGCCAGATTTTCAGGCGCTGATCCAGTCTGTCCAGATCCTTGACCAAATCCAGCTTGAAGCCGCCGGCGCCGTCCACCATATCCATGTAGTCTATGATGCCGCGCAGCAGCGCCATGGTTTCAGCATTGGAATTGAGATACTGGCAGGCCTCAATCCTCTTGAAGATCCCCTCAAATTTAAGATAAGTCCTGGCCTTGGGGCTAAAGGGAAAATCGTAAATGTACATTACATCAACTGCCTCTGCAGATCAGCACGGCTGTGTGCTGCTGCAAGCTGTAAGTATTTATGATGAAGCTGCAGAATCCTCTCTTCCAGCAGGGCCAGGGATCCGCTTTGTGTATCTGCCAGATCATCGGCATGCGCCACCCGGAAACTGCGCGAAACCTGATTATTCATGATGCTGCGGGCCACGGCCTCGGAGGAGCCGTCACGCTGCATGATGCGCTGCAGCTGCAGATCCTCGCTGCAGTCCAGCACCAGGATGCGATCCACCATATGTTCCAGATGATGCTCAAACAGCAGCGGCACGGCCAGGACCACATAGGGGGCGGCAGGCTCTTTTTCCTCCGCCTCCTGCAGCAGGCGGCGGTGTATGGCCGGATGCAGCAGGGCATTGAGCTGCTGCAGGGCTCCGGCATCGGAAAAGACCAGGTTGCGCATGGCCCGGCGGTCCAGGCTGCCGTCGGCGGCTATGATGCCCGGCCCAAAGGTGGCGGCCAGCTGCGGCAGTAGCGGTGATCCCGGAGCGGTAAGCTCATGCGAGATCACATCGGCATCGACTATGGGAATATGCTGGGCGGCAAAAATTCTGCAGGCTGAGGTTTTGCCGCAGGCAATACCGCCGGTAAGACCTATTTTAAATCTCACTTTGACCATCCTGAAAAAGCAGAGCAGACCCAACAGACAAATCTTTATTTTGCTGCCTGACCACAGCAGACTAACAGTAGATATTACCGCAAAGCACAGGCAAAATCTAACGCAGACTTTGCCCTGGTCCGGGCAATTTGCCTTTGCTGCCGGCCGCCGCAGGGAGTAAATCCTGTTACAATGCACTGCAGCTGCAGTCCAGGAGGACTGCAGGCCGGGCTTGTTTTGTGATGTGATTGAAATGCAGAAATTTTTTACCTCAGCTGCTGCCGCGGCCGTGCTGGCAGTACTGACTGCCGGCTGCAGCAGTGACAGCAGCTCCGATGACAACCTCCTCCCCGGACTTGCGGCGGTGGAGGTTTTTGCCCCGCAGGGCAAAACGATTTATCTGCGCGGTGAGATGAATGATTATGCCGCGCTGTCTTCATATCAGCTGATCAAACGCAGTGACGGTGCCTACTGCACCGCCGCCCCGCTGCGCGCCGACTGGTCTCCTTACCGCTTCAAGTTTGCCGATGCCGACTGGAGCGAGGGTTCCAATTTCGGTTATGCCGCCCCGCCGGGCATACTGCGCGACGGCTCGGCCCCGCAGGAGCTCAATCCCTCTTCCCGCTTTGAGGAGCTGCGCTACTACCCGCGTCAGGACGGCATCTACAGCTTCTGCATCCTGCAGCAAAGCGACCGCTATTTCGTCACTGTTGCCAAGGCAGAACAGCGTGAGCAGACCCTGATTGAGGCTATATTCCGCCGCCGCAGCGCCGAAAACGCCCAGTAAACTCCCGGGCCTGCCTGGCGGCAGCCGGGCAGGGCGCATTATTGCAATTGAGGCTAAACCTGCTACAATAGCCGCCATGGCGCGGCCTCATAGTTAAATGGATATAACAAGCCCCTCCTAAGGGTTAGTTGAAGGTTCGATTCCTCCTGGGGCCGCCATTCCTCTCTGTTTTCCCCTGTTCCGGCTTCATCCTGACTTAAGCGGCGCTGTCGTCTTTGTGTGGATTTTGCGGCGCAGCGGTGTCATTGGCCGCTTGTTCTTCCCGAGCCTGCGCCTGCAGCTGCACCTGAGTGGTCTGCAGCAGCAGACAAAGCACTCTGATTTCCTCTGCACTCAGTCCGGCGGCGCACAGGGTATGGATCAGTTCCGGCCTGGCGCTCAGCTTCTGCAGGGCCGGCAGATCGCGGCAGGTTAAGGGGGCACTTTCCGCGGCTGAGGGTGTGGTCTGCTGCGGCACTATGCGCAGACAGTCTATAAAGGTGCTGCTGCCGCCGGTGCTGTGATGCCTCAGCACGCCCTCGGCCAGCAGCAGGGCACCTTCCCTGACATGCCGGCCGTACTGACTGTATTTGCGGAAGCCGCCGCTGTCGCGCAGCAGCAGCTGATGATACTCATGATGCAGAAAACCACTGCGGCCCCAGCGCTCGCAGGTGGCCAGCCTGAAGCTCAGTACAGCCTGACCACGGCTGCGGCTGTGGCTGATCAAATGATGCTGCGTTACGGTGCCGCGCAGGATAACTAAATTGAGCGACTGCATAGCAAACTCCTTTGGTCTGTGTTGAACCCGGGGGGAGACCTGAGATCTCCCGCGCAGTTTCAGCATACAAAAGACACAGCCGCTGCAGGGCACGAAAATGCAGGAGGGGGCAGTCTGCGGCAAGTTGATCTGATCTGCCTGCGCAGACTGCCTGCGGCCGTGCACCTTTATCGTGCCGGCCGGACTGAGAGCAAAAGCTCAGTGGAAAGTAGGGGCAGGAGCAGAAGAGCCTTACTCCTCCAGACCGTATTCGTCCAGCATGATCTCATCGCCCAGAGCATAGAAGTGACCGCCGGCCACATAATGCAGGGTGCGCAGATCGCGGGTGCTGTCATCGTAGTAGTAGTGGCCGCCCCGGAAGACCCGGCTGTCAGCCACGGCCTTGACGCATTCGCCCAAGAACAAATCATAGGCCTGCTGCACATGAGGCTCGGGCAGGATCTTGAAGATCAGGTGGGCTACACAGCCTTCAGTCAGCGGCATGTCAAAGCCAGGCAGCTTGAAGAATTTGGCGCCTGAATGCTCCAGTTTCAGGGGATCGTCATTTTTGCTGACCGTGCCCAGCTTCATCACCTGCTGCACTATGCTCACGGCAGGTATACTCACGGCAAAAAAGCCGCTCTGCTCCATCAGCGGGCGGGTGTAGTGGCTCTTGTCAATCACCACGGTGCACTTGCACGGAGACAGATCGAGCGGGCAGTTCCAGGTAGCAGGCATCACGTCTTCCCTGCCGTCGTGGGCGGCGGAAATCAGAGCGGTGGCACCCAGGTTCATTAAGCGGTAAGCTTTATTGAGAGGCACATCCTGCAGAAAATCACTCATCTTCTTTAAGGCCGCGCAGGCGGACCTTCCTCCTTACTTATACTAAGGGAAAACACTCCATGCTTCAGGCGCCGGCGGCAGGCTGTCCCGGCCGGGGGCTGAAGACGGACCACAATAAATTCAGCAATTTTATTTAATCCGGGCGGCTGCCGGCCGTCAAGGTGCATCTGCTGCCAAATTCTGCTCTTTTGGGGCCAATCTGAGAGTTTTGGATCAATACCTGAAAAATAGTCTGCTGCACTGCCCTGTAATGGTGCACAGCCCTTGGCGCGCAAATACCTGCTTTCGTCTGATCAATTCTGCCGGTTCGGCCTTTTTCGTTGATATTAAACTAAATAGGCGGGTAAGCCCTGGGCAACTGCTGAAAATTTTTGCCAAAAACTCTTATATAAACATTTGATTTTGCGGGAATTTTTTAGTAAAAAGCCTTATCATAGAAATGGTCTGATTGTCAGCAGATGCACTTTGCTGTGTCTGCACACATTCACAGGGGGAGAGGAAACATGGGCGAGAAGAAAACTATCGGCCGCCCCAAAGGTCGTCCCAAGGGTAGTTATGCAAGAGGGACTCCACACTGCGGACGCCTGGTTATTTCCTGTACTGAACAGGAAGAAGCCATGATCCGCGCTCTGGCCAAGCGTCAGGGCAGAAGTATCAGTCGTTATCTGGTGGAAATTGCTTTGGAAAGATACGCCGAACTGCAGCTGCAGGCTATCGATCTGTCCATCCATGAAAATACAGCGGCAGAAGAAAAAGATGCCGCCGTATACACAGCTGTTCCGGCTACAGATCCTGGCTCCGACTGAACGGAAGCCGGATCCTGTACAAGCGCAGCAGCTGCGCTCCCAAATTTCCAATTTCCATATAGAAGCATAAGAGTACCTGATTCTGTGTATTTCATGGCGGAATCAGGTGCTTTTTTTATGCTCTGATCTTTGCTCTTTTGTATCAGCCCGGGTTTTCCTGCCTGCAGCATCCAGAGGCTGTGCTGCAGTCCCGGGCCGGGGGAAGGATCAGACCTTGCGGCGGTACTTGCCCATATCAATGGCCACGGCCACGGCAATAATAATGCCCTTGATCACCTGCTGCCACATAGGGGACACGGAGATGAACTGCAGGCCGTACTGAATGATGGTGAACACGAACACACCGGCTATGATGCCTGATACCGTGGCAATACCGCCCATCAGGGAGACACCGCCCACCACACAGGCGGCTATGGCATCAAGCTCATAGCCCTGACCGTACTGATTGGTGGCACCGGCTGTACGGGCCGCCTCGAGGACACCGGCTATACCGTAAAGCGCGGCTGCCAGCACAAAGATGAAGAGGTTGGTCAGGTAGACGTTTACGCCGGCCACCACTGCCGCCTCCCGGTTGCCGCCTATGGCATAGACATTCTTGCCGAACACGGTCTTGTTGAGCACAAACCAGATGAAGACGGTGATCAGCGCGGCTATGGGGATCAGTATGGAAATGCCGGGGAAGGATCCTGACTGGAAGAACTTGGTCTGACCCAAAGCCGCAAAGTCCGGACGCACACCGCCTATGGGCTGGGAATTGTTGGGCGGCAGGTCGAAATACAGCGAGCAGCTGCCGTAGACGATCACCGAAGTGGCAAGCGTGGCAATAAAGGGATGCATCTCATACTGGGCTACCAGGAAGCCGTTGAGGGCACCAAACACCATACAGATCAATATGGCAATCACTATGGGCACAAACAGCGGCAGCTGCGCCAGCTCCGGGAAGAAGCGGTTGGCGTAGTCCGGGGTCTGCAGCATGGAGGTGGAAACCACGGCGGCCAGACCCACTATGCGGCCGGCTGACAGATCGCAACCTGCTATGATCAGGGTAAAGCAGATGCCCAGTGCGATAATGAGCTTGGTCGAGGACTGCGTCATGATGTCCAGTACCACGCGAATTTGCATGAAACGCGGCTGCAGGACGCAGATGATGAAGACCAGCACCACCATGGCTATGATGATGGCATAGTTGGTCAGTATGTTGTTCAGGGTCTTGGAGTTGAGTTCTATATCCTGACAGGCCGCTCCCGGTTTGTAGAGACGATAGAGGTTCTGCAGAAATATCCAGGCACCGGCGATCATCATGATGATCGGCAGGTCATAGATTCTCTTGATCTGGGCAAAATACAGTGCCAGGCCGGCCAGCAGCACCAGGGCGCCGATACCGGTCAGGGTTTTGCGATAGCTGCTTCTAGTGATAACACTGGACATAAGAGCTCCTTATTTGAATGAGGAAGCCAGGCGCATGATTTCCACCTGGTCAAAATGTTCTTTATCCACGAAACCGGTGACATGACCTTCACACATCACCATGATGCGGTCGGACATACCCATGAGCTCAGGCATTTCAGAGGAGATCATGATGATGGATCTGCCCTGTTTGAGCTGCTCGAGCATCAGGGTATAGATTTCGTATTTGGCACCTACGTCAATGCCGCGGGTAGGCTCATCGAAAATGATGATGTCTGAGTGGGTCAGCAGCCAGCGGGCAATCAGGACCTTCTGCTGATTGCCGCCGGAGAGGTTTTTGATCGGCGTCTGCAGCCCGGGCATCTTCACATTGAGCTCCCGGCAGGCCTCGGCGGCTGCCGGCGTGCGTCTGGAATTGTCCAGAATGCCCAGATGGGAAAAGGATGACTGAGCGGCTATGAGGGTATTGTCCAATATGGAGAGGATGCCGAAAATACCGGTCTGCCGGCGCTCTTCAGTCAGCAGGGCTATGCCGTGCTTTTTGGCATCGCGTACCGATTTGATGTGGATCTCCTGCCCGTTTTTGTAAATTTTGCCCTCCCGCACCGGACGCAGCCCGAAAATGCTTTCCACCAGCTCGGTGCGCTGGGCTCCCACCAGGCCGCCTATGCCCAGCAGCTCTCCTCGGTGCAGCTCAAAGCTGACATCCTCAAAGGAGCGGACGGCAGCTGAACTCAAATGCTCCACCTTCAGGACCACCTCGGAGGAGGAGCCGCCCTCATGGACGGGGAAGCGGTGGGTCAAATCGCGGCCCACCATGTGGCGGATGATGAAGTCCTCGTCTATGTCCCGAGCCTGCCAGGTTCCTACATACTGACCGTCACGCATGATGGTCACATCGTCGGAGATGCGCAGGATCTCCTCCATCTTGTGGGAGATGTAGATAATGGAGCGGCCCTCGGAGCGCAGCTGATTGATGATGTTGAACAAATATTCAACTTCATTTTCCGTCAGCGACGAGGTGGGCTCGTCCATGATGATGATCTTGGCGTTGTAGGATATGGCGCGGGCTATTTCCACCAGCTGCAGGTTGGACGGAGATACCGTGCCGGCCAAAGCCTTGGGATCTACATTCAGGCCTATGCGCGCAAACAGCTCCACCGTATCGCGGTACATCTTGTCGTGATCGACAAAGCCCATTTTTTTGGGAAAACGGCCAATCCAGACATTTTCCATCACCGGTCTGAAGCGTATGGGGTGCAGCTCCTGATGAATCATGGTAATACCCATGGCCAGGGCGGCTTTGGTGTTGGGAATATCGGTGATTTTGCGGCCGTCATAAATGATCTCACCCTCATCGGGGTGATACAGACCGAACAGACATTTCATCAGCGTGGATTTGCCGGCGCCGTTTTCGCCCATCAGGGCGTGTACCGTGCCAGGCCTGACCTTCAGGTTGGCATGATTTAGGGCCAGCACGCCGGGGAAACGCTTGACTATGTCGTTCATCTCCAGCACGTATTCTGACATGCAGTGTTCCTCACAATCTGACTAAAACCCCCTGCACAGAGCAGGGGGCGATGGCTGTTTCTCTGAACCCTGGGATCCTGGGATTACATGAAATCCTTGTAGTTTTCCTGGGTTACTCTGACGTAAGGAATCCACACATACCTGCCGTCGGTGATCTTGTAGCCTATGGTTTCATCTGTTACCGGCTCTCCCTTGGAAGCCTGCACGGCTATGCGTACGGCGGCGGTGCCCTGATTGTGGGCGTCATTGAGGGAAGTGCCCAGCATCTGGCCATTGGCTATGGCCTGCAGGGCCGGGGCAGTGGCATCCACACCCACTACGGGAATGAATTTGCTGGGATCAGTGCCGGTGTTGTAGCCTTCTGACTTCAGGGCCTCAATGGCGCCCAGAGCCATGTCGTCATTGTTGGCCAGCACGGCTTCAATGGACTCTATGCCCTTGGAGGTGATGAAGTTCTTCATCTTGTCGTGGCCCTGCACCTTGTCCCAGTTGGCATTGTCGGATCCGATCTCCTCGATCTTGATGCCGGCATCCAGCATGGCCTTGACGCAGTACTCTGAACGCAGGGTGGCATCCTGATGGCCCTGTTCGCCCTTGATTAAGATGTACTGCAGCACACCATCGCCGTTCTTGTCGGCTTCAGGATGAGCCTTGAAGTACTCTGCTATGAGCTGACCGCCTATGGTGCCGGACTCCTCGGCCTTGGCACCCACATACCAGGCCTGATCCCACTTGTCGAGCAGATCACGATCCGGCTCGCGGTTGATGAAGATAATGGGCAGCTCGGCGGCCTTGGCCTTGTCCACCAGCGGGCCGGCAGCGCTTCTGTCCACCGGGTTGATCACCAGGGCGGTCACTCCCTTGGTAATGAAGGTGTCTACCTGATCGTTCTGGGCCGGCTGGCGGTTCTGGGAATCCACCAGCTCAATTTCGGCACCGGCTTCCTCGGCTGCCTTCTGCATGTTGATGCGCACCCCGGTCATGAAGGTGTCATCAAATTTGTAGATGCAGGAACCAATGAGCACATCCTCGTCAGCATGGGCTGAGGCAGTCACTGCGGCCAGCATTACCCCGGCGGCCAGAGCAGTTAGGGTCTTTTTCATACTACACACTCCACAATAAAAGACTTTATGAGCCGCATACTACGAATTAATGTTTGATAAAAATGAGAAGCTGCGCATATTTTTTCAGACAAATAAATTAATGAGTGTAACCAAAATAAATTACAGTTACATGATCCATTTTTGCGCCAGACCGCATTCCCATGCGGTTTTCATTTTGCCGTTTTCATGTTTGTGATACCGTTTACATTTTATAAATGTGATTGAGATCACTCACACAGCTTCAGGGGGCGGAAATATGGCTTTTACAGTAGGTTTGAGTTTGACTGAGGACTGGCGGCTGCAAATCAAGGCCTGCATGAAGAGTTCTGGCAGGAGCTGGAGGCCGAGCAAAAGAAAAGCGGCGCTGCCGCAGCAGGCAGGCCGCCTCTGTGATCTCCTGCAGCCGCCGGGGACCGGCGTACTGATATCTGCAGGAGACAGGAATGGATGCGCCCTCAGGCTGCATTACAGCCCGAGCTTTTCCTTGATGAAGTTTAAGATCTCATCCTTGTTTACCTGCACTCTGGTGCCGGTGCGTCTGTCCTTGTATTCGATCTCTCCGGCCTTGAGGGACTTCTCGCCTACGGTGATGATATGCGGAATGCCTATGAGCTCGGTATCGGCAAACATCACGCCCGGACGCTCGTCTCTGTCGTCATACAGCACTTCCACGCCGAGTTCTTCCAGGGCAGCGTAGAGCTTTTCGGCCTCTTCATGCACCTGCGGGCATTTGCCAGGCTTGATGGCTATGATGGAAACATCAAAAGGAGCCATGCCGGCCGGCCAGACTATGCCGCGCTCGTCGTGATGCTGCTCTATGGCCGCGGCAATCACGCGGGTTACGCCTATGCCGTAGCAGCCCATGACCATGGGTATGGATTCGCCTTTTTCATCCATCACGGTGCAGTTCATGGCCTGCGAGTACTTGGTGCCGAGCATGAAGACCTGACCTACCTCAATGCCCTTGCGCAGATGCAGGCGGCCTTTGCCGTCCGGGCTTAAATCGCCTTCCTCTACATTGCGCAAGTCTGCAGTCTCATAATGCTCTATATCGCGATCCCAGTTGACATTGATGAGGTGGAAGCCGTCCTCGTTGGCGCCGCAGGCAAAGTTGCCCATCAGGGCGGCAGCCCGGTCTACTATGATGCGGCCGCGGAAGCCCACCGGGCCCAGAGAGCCGGTATGGGAGCCGGTAAAGGCGGCAATTTCCTCATCGCCGGCAAAGACCACAGGATCGGCCACGCCGGGGATATGACCGGCCTTGACTTCATTGAGCTCCTGATTGCCCTTGAGGCAGAGCATGATGAGCTCATAGTGGCCGTCGGCATCAGGCTCACCGCGCACGATCAGGCTCTTGAGGACCTGATTGGACTCAATGCCCAGAGCCGCAGCGGCTTCATCCACCGTGTGGCAGCCCGGAGTGGCGGCTTTGGCATAAGGCTCACCGGGAGCGGGGCGCTCTGCCGTCTCTATGGTCTCGGCCATTTCTATGTTGGCGGCATAATCCGAGCCGTCGGAGAACACTATGGTATCCTCGCCGGCGTCGGCCAGTACCTGGAACTCATGGGAGTGATTGCCGCCTATGGCGCCGGTATCGGCCCGCACGGCACGAAAATCCAGGCCCAGACGGGTGAAGACGCGGCTGTAGGCGTCATACATATCATTGTAGGTCTGCTCCAGCGAGGCCTGATCCATGTGGAAGGAGTAGGCATCCTTCATGATGAACTCACGGCTTCTCATGATGCCGAAGCGCGGACGCATTTCATCGCGGAATTTGGTCTGAATTTGGTAGAGATTCATAGGCAGCTGCCGGGATGATTTAATCTCGCGGCGGGCTATGGCGGTGATCACTTCCTCGTGGGTGGGACCGAGCACAAATTCATTGAGCTTTCTGTCCTTAAGACGGCACAGTTCCGGGCCGTATTTGCTGTAACGGCCGCTTTCCCGCCACAGTTCGGCCGGCTGTACCACCGGCATGGCAATCTCTATGGCGCCTTTGCGGTTCATCTCTTCACGAATAACCTGCTCCACCTTGTGCAGCACCCGCAGGCCGGTGGGCAGCCAGGTGTAAATGCCGGAGGCTATTTGGCGGATCAGGCCGGCGCGCAGCATCAGACGATGGCTGTCCACGACGGCTTCTACAGGATTTTCCTTAAGGGTGGATAAGAGATATTTGCTGGTACGCATTTAACTGTCCTGAAATATGCAGCTGCCTTGTGTGTAGTCATGTGCGCTTGGCAGCCGGGGTCAAACATGAAACATAGGTTGGCGCTTATTATAACCTCTGCCGGCGGCTTTGCCAGACAGGGGGAGATAGGGAAGGAGAAGCCGGGAAAGGTGGTTCCGGGCCGGGAGCGGGGACTTATTTTTTCCTTTGCCCCCTTGGGTAAAAAGCACTGACTGTTGGCATATTTGGCATTTTTGGTGCAGATTGCCGCAGCAAAATTCGTATAATGAAAAACGAATAATGCACGGGAGAGCCACCATGATCTACTTATTTGCATTCATCTTTTTTATGCTGTTTGTCGGCAGCCTGGCCATAGGTCTGATTTTTCGCGGACAGGCGCTGAAATCTGAAGATGAGGCCGCGGCCGCACTTGAAGGTCTGAACTGTGCCGCCTGCTCAATGAACTGTGGCTTTGCCGGCCATAAGAAGCACAAGCCGGGCAAAAACTGTCAGGCTGATCTGCGCATTGAGCACAAACAGGTATAGAGGGCATACCATGAAGAAAATAACCGCCGCGGCAGCGCTTCTGGGCGCTGCCTTAATTTTGTGTTCCTGCGGGAAGTCCACCGACTCCCCCGCCGCCCAGCAGGCTGAACCTGCCGTCAGGGTTGAAGGCCGGACCATGGGCACTTTTTATGCCCTGACCGTGCTGCCCGGCAAATATGATCTGGATGAGCAGAAGCTGCGGCAGGATGCAGAAGAGCAGTTCAAATACGTCAGCGATGCCATCTCCAGTTTTGATGTGACCAGTGAAATTGCCCGTTTCAACAACTGGCAGAGCACTGAGCCCATGCTCATTTCCAATTATCTGGGCAATGTCATAGAAGAGGTCAACAATCAGGCCAGACGCATAGACGGAGTGCTGGATCTTTCCATAGCCCCCCTGGTCAATCTCTGGGGCTTTGGTCCCGACGGCCGGCCTAACCGCGTGCCGGACAGTGAGGCTGTGGCCGAGGCCGGGCGCTTTGTGGGCATGGACAAATACAAAGTCAGCTACATAGGCGGCCAGGCTTTTCTGCAGAAAACAGATCCCAGGGTCAAACTGGATCTCTCCACCGTAGGCGAGGGCCTGGGCGTGGACCGTCTGGCCTCCAAGCTCGATGAAGCCATGATCAGCAATTATCTGGTATCCATAGCCGGCGCCGTGCGCACCAGCGGGCACAATCCGCAGGGCAGGGACTGGAGAGTGGGCATAGTCAATCCGGAAAATCCCGACGGTCAGCCCCTGGCCATAGTCTGCCCGCAGGGCATGGCCATGTCCACCTCCGGCTCCTACCGCAATTACTTTGTGGATGAGGAAACAGGCAAGCGCTACTCCCACATCATAGATCCGCGTACAGCCGCGCCCATAGATCATCACACCGTGTCGGTGACGGTCATAGAGCGCACCGCCCTGATCACCGATACCCTGGACACCGGCCTGATGGTGATGGGGGCCGATGAGGCGCTGCAGTGGGGTGACTCCCATGAGACGGCCGTGTATGTCATTGAAATGAAGGACGGCAAGCCTCAGGGGCGCTACAACCGCTATTTTGCCCCTTACTTAAAATGCGACGGAAAGGATCCTCAGTAATATGCATATTCATATTCTCGGCATCTGCGGCACCTTTATGGGCGGCATTGCCTTAATAGCCCGGGCTGCAGGTCATAAAGTGACCGGCTGCGATCAAAATGTCTATCCGCCCATGAGCACTGAGCTGGCCGCGGCCGGTATAGAGATCATGCAGGGTTTCGGGGCCGAACAGCTGGATCTGCATCCCGATCTGCTGGTGGTGGGCAATGTGATGAAACGCGGCATGCCCGTCATAGAGCGCATGCTCAATGAAAAGCTGCCCTATATGTCCGGACCGCAGTGGCTGTATGAGCATTACCTCAGGGACAGGGAAGTGCTGGCTGTGGCCGGCACGCATGGCAAGACCACCACTACAGCCATGCTTACCTGGATTTTGGAGGTCTGCGGCCGCAATCCCGGCTTCTTAATAGGCGGCGTGCCCGGGAATTTCCCGCAGAGCGCCAGGACCACGGACAGCCCTTACTTTGTCATAGAGGCAGATGAGTATGACTGCGCTTTCTTTGACAAGCGCTCCAAATTCCTGCATTACCACCCTACTGTGGCTGTGCTCAACAATCTGGAATACGATCATGCCGATATTTTTGACAATATAGAGGCGATCAAAAAGCAGTTCCATCATCTGGTGCGGACCATACCCGGGCGCGGTACGGTGGTGGTGCCGGCTGATGATGACAATATCAAGGATGTGCTCAGCCGCGGCTTGTGGAGCGAGCGCTGTGTGTTTGCCGGTCCGGAGGGCTATGAGGCCAGGCTGCTCAATGCCGAAGGCTCGCGCTGTACTCTGCTGTACCGCGGGCAGGAACTGGGTGAGTTCACTCTGCCCTGCTGCGGCAGCCACAATGTGCGCAATGCCCTGGCTGCCGTGGCTGCAGCGGCGGCTGTAGGCATTGAGCCCCTGCAGGCGGCGACAGCATTGTCTTCCTTCAGGCTGCCCCGGCGCCGGCAGCAGCTGATCGCGTCAGCAGGCGGCGTGGAGATCTATGATGATTTTGCCCATCATCCCACAGCCGTGCGGGTAACCCTGGAGGGACTGCGCGCCCATGTGGGCGGGGAGTGCCGCATCCTGGCCGTCTTTGAGCCCCGCTCCAATTCCATGAAGATGGGAGCCAATGGCGAGGCTCTGGCTTCCTCATTTGATGCCGCCGATGAGGTTTATGTATACAAAAGCCCGGCCGTGCATTTTGCCGTAGAGGAAGCTCTGGCCGCCTGCCCGCGCCCGCATCAGGTGTTTACCGATTTTGATGAGCTGTATGCCGCCGTATGCCGGCAGTTCTCCGGCCGCACAGCTGTGATCTGTATGAGCAATGGCTCTTTTGGCGGGCTGGTGCCCCGCCTGCAGCAGGCGCTGACTGGACAGACGGCAGCAGATTAAGGTGATCTGAGGTCTTTCCTGCTGTCTGCACTCTGGTAAGGCAGAGGGGATCTTTTCAGGGCAGATCAGCTTTTCTGCAGCGATCTGCTGAAATCTTGTTTAAAATCATCTCATGGTTGAGATAGTCAAAGAGCGCTGGTGGTCATTCCCGGCGCTCTGATTTTTTATAGCACCTCTCTATCTCCTCTCCCGGACTCTGTACTCCCGGTTGATCCGCCCTTACAGCGAGCCTGTTTCCTCAATACTACTGATCTGATCTATGCGCACCTGATGGCGGCCTCCTTCATAGACGCCGTCCAGGAAACAGCTGGTAATCATTTTGGCCAGATCAAACCCCACCACGCGCGAGCCCATGGCCAGCATATTGGTATTGTTGTGCTGCCGCGAGAGCAGAGCGGAGTAGGGCTCGGAGCAGCAGACACAGCGTATGCCCCTGACCTTGTTGGCTGCCAGGGAAATGCCCACTCCGGTGCCGCAGATCACTATTCCGCGGTCATATTCCCCGGCTGCCACGGCCCTGGCGGCGGCAAAGCCGAACTCGGGATAATTGCAGCGTTCTTCGCTGTAAGTGCCGAAATCGTGATAAGCAATACCCTGTTCATCAAACCAGGCCATCAGTTTGAGTTTGAGCTCACGTCCCACGTGATCGCTGGCTAATGCAAGTTTCATGTATAGTCCTCCTGCAGCAGGACCAGACTGCGGTCCTGCAGGTTTTTCAAAAAACAATTTCCGCCGGCGCGGTATATCCGCGGGCTACAGATAGGTAGGATCGGACAGCCTCCTGAAGGCATACAGCCCGGCTCCGCGTACGCCGCTGTGCTGTGAATCCTTGACGTAGATGAATTTGAGCGAGCCTGCCGGACAGGGTCTTCTGGCATAGGAATAAATGCATTCCTCAAAATACTGCCGCGGGAAGCCCTTCATCTGCAGCACGCCGCCGCCGAAAATGGAGACTTCAGGATCTATCAGCACCAGCTCTCCGGCCACAGCTCCGGCCAGATTCCTGATATAGCGCTGCAGCGGTTTGGTGCCGGCGTGGCGCACAAACATCTCACCTATGGGAGTTTGCGGATAGTATTCCTGCCGGATGCGGTTTAAGGCCAGGCCGCCGCACAGCAGCTCAATGCAGCCCTGACCGCCGCAGCCGCAGGTACCGTCAAAGCCCGGAACATGCATATGCCCCAGCTCAGCTGCCACCCCGCGGCTGCCCACCAGCAGCCGGCCGTTGATCATGATGGTGTTGCCCAGACCGGTGCCTATATAAAAACCGCATACCGTCTCCGGTGCCGGATCCAGTTTGAGTTCATCCAGATCGGACAGCAGGATCAGATTGACGTCGCGGTTGACGTATACAGGAAAGCCCAGTTTGCGGGAAAGCACTGCTGTCACCGGTAGCTGCTGCAGGGAAGCAATATTGGGCGTGGAAATCACCACTTCGCGTCTGGCATCCACGGTGGAAGGAAAGCCCACCGCGGCGCAGGCCGGCTGTACCCCGTGCTCCTCCATAAACTGCCGCATCAGCTCTTCCAGACGGCCGAGCGGATCGGCTGTATTAAGCAGAGGAGCGGAGGCTGCCATCTTAAAGTGCTCCAGCCTGCCTTCAGGGGATACCAGGCCTATGCGCACATGCGTGCCGCCTATATCCATACCCAGGGCCCAGGGGCTCATCTCACACCTCCTCTCCGGTCAGCTCGGCAAAATCATGGCGCAGGCCGGCAAAGGCCTGATGTACATCAGGATCGCGTTTGAACAGGCCCGAGGTGCCGAGGACAAAAATATCTGCTCCGGCCTGCCGCAGCTGCTGAAAGGTGCGGTTGTTGCAGCTGCCGTCAATCTGAATGCTGAAGCTCAGCTGCAGCTCGTCGCGCAGCCGCCTGGCAGCGGCAATCTTGTCGAGCATTTCCGGAATGAAGGGCTGGCCGGCAAAACCCACATCCACGGTCATGATGGTCAGCATACTGATGCGGTTGATGTAATGACGCACTGCCTCCAGACTGGTGGCCGGATTGAGCACCACGCCGGCCTGGCAGCCCAGATCCCGGATCCGGTTGATGGTCCGGAAGGCATCGGTGTTGATGGTTTCGGCATGCACGGAGATGATCTGCGCGCCGGCTTTGGCCACCGGTTCAATCCAGTCATTGGGATTGGTGGTCATCAGATGTACCTCCACCGGCTTGTCAGCCTCCCGGCACACTGCGCCTATGAGATCGGGAGACATGGTGATGTTGCGGCAGAAGTGGCCGTCCATCAGGTCGGCATGGTAAAAGTCTGTTTCTGTATTCAGGGCTTTGATTTGATCTGCTATATGCAGATAGTCCATGCACATCAGGGATACTGAAAACTGTGCCTTCATGGTAATTTTCTCCAAAAAACACCATCCGCGGCGGCGGCTCTGCAGTACGGCCGGCCGCCGATGGTTACGAAATTGTTCGGGTTGCAGGGTTGAGCTGTTCCTGCCGCGGCAGCGGCAGGAGGGGGTAAGGCTTACTTGATGCCCACCTTGGAGGAGGCGCCGAAATAGCGGTCCAAAGTCACGGCCACAATAATCAGGGCACCCATGGCGATCTGCTGATAGAAGGAGGACACACCGGCCATGTTCAGACCATTGTTGATGACGCCTATGATGAGACCGCCTATGACCACCTTGGGGATATAACCTATGCCGCCGAAGAAACTGGTGCCGCCGATGACGGCTGCCGCAATGGCAAAGGTTTCATAGCCAGTACCGGCATTGGGTTCAGCCGCACCCAGACGGGCTACATTGACCATGCCGGCCAGGCCGGCGCAGACACCGGAGATCATGAAGGCCAGCAGCACATGGCGCTTGACGTGAATACCTGCATACCAGGCAGACTGCGGGTTGCCGCCTATGGCAAACAGATTGCGGCCGAACTGCGTCTTCATGGTAATGAAGAACAGCACGCCGGCCGCCAGCAGGGAGATGATGATGGGCGAGGGCAGAACACCGAACAGGCGGCCGCCTATCATGCGGGTAAATTCCGGCGGGACACCGGACACTGTTCTGGAGTTGGCCACGATCATGGTCACGCCTCTGAATATGGAGAGGGTGCCTATGGTGATGATAAAGGGATGCAGGCCGGTTTTGTTGACCAGAAAGCCGTTGATGAAACCAATGAGGGCGCCCAGGCAGATGGTGCCCAGCAGGACGGCGATCAGCGGATGAATGCCGGCGGCCATCATTTTGGCCGTGCAGACGCCGGTCAGGGCCATGACCGAGCCTACGGACAAATCAATGCCGGCCAGCAGGATGGCGAAAAATTCACCGCAGCCGATCAGAATGGTGATGGAACTCTGCTCAATGATTTTGACAAAGTTGTTCACCGACATGAAGGCCCGGGGTTCCACTATGGAAAATACCACCAGCAGCAGAAGCAGGATCGATACGGTGCTGAATTTGTCCCAGTAGTAGGTAAAGTCTTTTTTAGCCTGGATGTCCTGAATATTTTTGCTCATGATTTAGTTCTCCCGGCCGACGGTGGCGGCCTTGACGAGTTTTTCTTCCGTTGCGAGATCTGAGGTAAATTCGGCGGTAACGGCGCCTTCCTTCATCACTATGATGCGGTCACACACTGCCAGCAGCTCCGGCAGTTCAGAGGAGACCACGATGACGCCTATGCCCTGATCGACCAGCGCCCGCATCAGCTTGTAGATTTCCGCCTTGGTACCTATGTCAATGCCCTTGGTAGGCTCGTCGAAAATCACCAGCTGTACCTGCGAGGCCATCCATTTTGCTAAAATACATTTCTGCTGATTGCCGCCTGAAAGTTCGGTGATAAGCTGCTGCGGGCCAACGCATTTAATCTGCAGCTCATCAATCATCTTTTGGGCGACAGTATTTTCCTGACTGTCATCGACCATGCCCCAGACACCGCCGAAACGGGCGTGCTGCAGCTGCCGGCTCAGGATAATGTTGCGGGATATGCTGAAGTTCTTGAAGAAACCGGTTTCCCGGCGGTTTTCCGTCAGCAGGCCTATGCCTTCCTGCAGGGCATCAAAAGGGGTTTTGATGTTAAGTTTCCTGCCTTTGAGGATCACCTCGCCAGAGGCCAGGGGAGCCGCTCCATAGATCGCACACATGGTTTCCGTGCGTCCGGCGCCGACCAGTCCGGAAAAGCCCAGCACTTCTCCTTTATAAAGATCGAAGCTCACATCATGTATGGTGCCGTCCTTGCGGTTTAAGCCCCGTACTTCCAGGATTTTGTCCCTGCTCTCCCTGCTGATGGGATTGGCCGCCAGATAGTGGGCATTGACCTCGCGGCCCACCATCATGCGGATTAATTCATCCACTGTTACATTGCCGGCGTCGCGGGTGCCCACTGAAACGCCGTCCTTGAGGACGGTAATGCGGTCTCCGATCTCCTGCAGTTCACGCAGTTTGTGGCTGATGTAGACTATGCCGTGGCCGGCCTGCTTGAGTTTGCGCACTATGGCAAACAGCCGCTCCACTTCCTTGTCGGTCAGGGAGGAAGTGGGTTCGTCCATTACTATGACCTGGGCATTGAAGGCCACAGCCTTGACGATCTCGATCATCTGTTTTTCCGAGATGCTCAGCTGCCCGGCCGGGGTCTGCGGATCTGCCTGCAGATCTATGCTTTGGATCAGCTGCCTGGTGCGCTCATGCAAATGTTTGTTGTTCACTACCTGCAGGGGGCCGGCCTTCTGCATGGGCAGACGCCCCAGAAAGATGTTCTCCTCAATGCTGAGCTCATTGATGATGCTCAGTTCCTGATAAATAATGCTGATACCCAAGGCCTGGGCCAGTTTCGGGGTCAGGCTGTGATAAGTCATGCCGTTGATGACAATGTCACCGGAGGTGGGGGTATATGCGCCGCTTAGGATCTTCATCAGGGTGGATTTGCCGGCCCCGTTCTCTCCCAACAGCACATGTACTTCTCCCGGCAGCACATCAAAGGAAATGTCCTTCAATGCCGGCACGCCGTTGAAGCTTTTGTGGATATGCTTCATTTCCACTAAAGGCTGTACCATGTTTCTCTCCGCTCAAACTGTAAAAAAGCAGGGCATACCTTTCTGCCCTGCCTGTGTGGTGCGGTGAATTACTTACTGCTTGATCACCAGCTCTGCCTTAACCATCTGCGGTACCGGTTTTTCCGGAGCTTCAGCACCGCTTTGTACTGCTTCCACCAGACTGCGCAGACCCATGGCACCCACATCGGCCGGCAGCTGTCTTACCGTAGCGGCCAGCTCGCCGCGCATTACAGATTCCACGGCATCTGAATTGCCGTCAGTGCCTACCACCAGCACATTGGCCCCGGAGGCGTTCACCGCTGCCTGGGCGCCCATGGCCATGGTGTCATTGCAGCAGTAGATGCCGGCCAGATCGGGATATTTGCTGATGTAGTTGGTAGCTATGTCATAGGCTTTGGTGCGATCCCAGTCAGCCGGCTGACTTTCCACCAGCTCTATGCCCGGAGCGGCGGCTGCAAAGGCTGTAGCAGCGCCCATGCGGCGGTCCTCACCTGAGGCCGTGCCGGCCTTGCCCTCGATGATGGCTACTTTGCCCTGACCGCCTATGCGGTCGATGATGTACTGGGCACCCATGCGGCCCACATCCACATTGTCGGTGGCTACTATGGCGTAGACCTTGCCGCCCAGGGCATTGAGGCTGTTCAGATTCACCAGCTCATCAATATTTACAATCACTATGCCGCGGGAGGTGGCGTCGGCTATGGCCGGGTTGAGATTGTCCGGGGAGATGGGGGCAAAGGCTATGCCCTTGTAGCCCTGATTGACGGCGTTTTCCATGATTGTGGTCTGACCTTCCACATCGTCTTCGGAATTGGCGGCATAAATATCAACCTTGACGCCCAGACGCTGTGCTTCGGCTTCCACACCTTCCTTCATGCTCTGCCAGAACTCAGAAGAGAAAACTTTGAGCACTACTGCGTAATCGGCATCATCGGCGGCAGCTGAGGCGGTAGATACTGCTCCGCAGGAGAGTACGGCGGCGGCCAGGAGACTCAGGCCGGTCTTAAGGCACTTTTTCATCATCATGCAAGCTCCACAGTTCAAGAAATGTCAAAAGATGCACAGATCTTATGCAGTATCTTTCATTTAAAGTTTAATTTACGTCACAAAACTTCAAAACAATGCCAAAATGTTTTATAAATTATCAAAAAGTGTTAAGTGTATTGCAGATTTTTTACGGAGAAAAAATGGAGGTAAGCGGGGGTTTACGGGATGAATTTTTATTAACTATTTGAAATATAAGGAATTTTTTATTTTTTAGAGAATTAAATAGTCAGGTTGCCGCCAGGAAGTAAAACTTCAAATTTAGAGCAAAATCACTCAGAACATGTCATAAAATTTCGTAAACTTTCAGAAATTAGTTGTAATTTGTCATAAGACAGCGACCGGCCGGTCGGTCACAAAAACTTTGTCATTTGCTTCACCAGTATTTGACATTATTTGAGTTTTTACGACATGCCTGCGTTGCGGGATTTGGAAAATCAGATAAGATGAACTCTCAGACCTCAGTTAAAACAAATACATTGGAACACAGCACGATGTTGATCCGCGATCGCCAGGAAAAAATCATAAAACTTATCAACGAGAATACCCGTATGTCCTTCCCCGATCTGATTGAGGCCATAGGGATTTCCGAATCCACCCTCAGGCGGGATCTCAACGAGCTGAACAAGCGCGGGCTGATTAAGCTGGTGCGCGGCGGAGCTGAGTCCTCTTCTGCCATCCTGGGGCGTGGTGAGGAATTAATCGATCGCCGCTACGGACTTTTTTCCAAGGAAAAGGAAAAAATAGGCATGTATGCCGCCTCGCTGATCAAGCCCAATGATCTGGTCTTTATAGATTCCGGCTCCACCACCGAAAAGATGTGCGAGTACATCACCGAGCGCAGTGCCACCTATATCACCATAGGCCTCAAGCAGGCCATGGTGCTCACCCGCTCCGGCATGAATGCCAATATAGCCCCGGGTCACATCAAACAGCTGACCGAGGGACTGCAGGGCTGCTATACGCTGGAATTTCTGCGCCGCTTCAACTTTTCCATAGCCTTTTTCGGCGCGCTGGGCATTACCATCAGGGGCGGCATCTCCACCACCGACGGCGAGGATGCTGCCATTAAGAGTGCAGTGATCGAACGTTGTCCGCAGAATTATCTGCTCTCGGATCATTCCAAATTCGGCATCGATACTGCCGTGTCCTTCTGCAGAATTGATGACATGACCATTATTACCACCAGAGGAGATCATCTGACTCCTTACCTCAAGGTGGCACGCATTGAGCAGGTAGGCTGAGCCAAAGACCATCTCATCTGCTGCCGCAGCAAAGGAAAAAAGAGCAGTGGAAGCGGGAAAAAGAGGAGAATTGAAGGGATGGGAACAGCCCTGCCGCCGGAGCAGCAGGACCTCAGACAAATCAGACTTCCTGCTGGAACATGGCAGAAATACTTTCTTCATTGCTGATGCGGCGGATGGCCTCAGCCAGCATGGGAGCCAGAGTTAAGTAACGGATCTTCTCCAGTTTGGCTATGGGGCCGGTGGCCGGAATGGAATCGGAGACTACCAGCTCGTCGAGCTTGGAGTTGCTTAAGTTCTTGACGGCATCGCCGGAGAGCACCGGGTGGGTGGCATAGGCCATGACGTGCAGGGCGCCGCGATCCTTTAAGGCATCGGCGCACTTGCATAAGGTGCCGCCGGTGTCGATGATGTCATCTACTATGATGCAGTCACGATCCTTGACTTCACCTATGAGGTGCATGACCTCGGACACATTCGGGCGCGGACGGCGCTTGTCGATGATGGCAATATCGGCATTGTTGAGCAGCTTGGCTATGGCGCGGGCACGGACCACACCGCCCATGTCCGGAGAGACGATCACCGGATTGGTCAGATTCTGCTGGAGCATGTCCTCCACAAAAATCTGGGAGGAGAAGCAGTTGTCCACAGGCACATCAAAGAAGCCCTGAATCTGCTCGGCATGCAGATCCACGGTGAGTACGCGGTCTACACCTACGCTGGAGAGGAAGTCGGCTATCACCTTGGCGGTGATGGGCACTCTGGCTGATCTCAGCCGGCGATCCTGACGGGCATAGCCGAAATAGGGGACGACGGCAGTGATGCGGCCTGCAGAAGCGCGGCGCATGGCATCGATCATGACTACGAGTTCCATGATGTTGTCATTGGCCGGGGCACAGGTTGACTGAATGATGAAGATGTCGCAGCCGCGTACATTCTCATTGATCTGTACGTGGATCTCTCCATCTGAAAATCTGTCAACTGTGGCATTGCCCAGTCTGGTGTATAAACGTGCGGCTATGCGCCTGGCCAGTTCCGGCGTCGCATTGCCCGCAAACAGCTTCATATCAGCCATAATTAAACCTTTGGAATAGAGGAATACATGTTCATGTTGCGCAAGATGTTCACGACAGGAGAGCATTTAACGCTGCGGGCCATGAAGACTGGTCCGCGGTGCAGCTGCTGCAGCTGAGTATAGGCTCTGTAGGCCTCGTCCCGGTCTGCAAACTCAATAAAACAGGAGGCTCCGCTGCCGGAAAGATGCGGTGGCGCGTATTTTATCAGTATAGACCATAGGTGTCCAATTGCTGCATATTTTTTGACCACAGTATCCGTAAAATCATTATGCCAGCCGGCAGAGAGCAGTTCGCTGTAGGAGCGTACCGGACTGTCGCGCCGGAGCTCGGGGTCGGCAAAAGCCTGCCCGGTATTGACCCGGCAGTTTTCCGGGGCGGCCGTGACATACCAGCGCTCCGGCAGATCCACGGGAGTAAGCTGCTCTCCCACCCCGGCGGCAAAGCAGGGACAGCCCTTGATGAAGATGGGCACATCGGCGCCTATCCTGACTCCCAGCTGCAGCAGTTTGTCTTCAGGGAAATTCAGTCCCCACAGGGCATTGGCCGCCAGCAGGGCCGTGGCGGCATTGGAAGATCCACCGCCCAGGCCGCCGCCTTCAGGAATGCGCTTGTCCACTGCGATCTTAAGGCCCAGCCGGCTGGTATCGTGACCTGCGGCTGCAGCTTCCTGCCGCAGTAAATGCAGCGCTTTGATGATGGTGTTCTGCTCAGGAGGGAAGCTGAAGGGACCCTGCAGGCTCAGGCTGCCGCTGGGATCGGCAGTAAAGCTCATCTCATCGCCGTAGTCCAGAATGGTGAACAAGGTCTGCAGATTGTGATAGCCGTCCGGACGGCGGCCGGTAATGTACAAAAACAAATTAAGCTTGCAGGGGGAGAGCAGTTTCAGTGTTTCAGTCAATTTCCAGTACCTCACTGATGCTGAGCCGGAGAGTGATGTCATTCTGCTGTACGGTCAGCAGGGTGGGCAGGGCATAACCGCGAAATTCGCTGTAGCGATCGTAGCTGACGGCAAATCCTGAGTACAGGGCGGAGAGCAGCTGGCCCTGCGGGGAGGTTTGTGCCTGATCGGCATCAAGCCCCAGAATGATGTCCCGCAGCCGCTCTGCCGGAATGGAGCGGCCGAGCAGCTGCAGCAGCAGTAAATCTGCCGATGGAGCGGACAGGATCTGCGTGCCGTCATCCAAAAAGGCTCCCTGCGCCGTGGCCTCCAGCCGGGCCAGGGTCAGGCCGAAGGGCGAGCTTAAGGTCAGCTGCAGGCGGTCCTGGTCACAAATCAGCGCAAAATTGGCGGAAAAGCGGGTTTCGCCGCTCAGCCCCAGCCGGCCGCGCAGGCTCAGGTGACTTACTGCAGACAATTTCTGCTGCATCTGCTGCCAGTAGGCCGCATCGGTGCTGACGGCTGTGCTCTCCAGTCCGCTCTGACAGCCGCCCAAAATCAGCGCGGCGGCCAGTCCCAGTACGGCGGCAATTGATTTTTTCATCATCTTTGCTTTGCGCTTCAGCCGGCGGCTGTGTCTGTAGTCTGCTGGCTGCGGGCATAGTCCAGCTCGGTCTGTTTGACCTTTTTGAACACGGCCAGCAGGGCCTGATGATCGGCAAAATTCTCCAGATTGGGGCTGGAGGGCACCAGGCCGTTGAATTTGGCTGTGCCGCTGATATGGGCCAGCACCTGGGCGGTGACGGCGGGGCCGTAAATGAGCTCCAGCGTCCGGCTGTATTCTGCCTCCTGCAGATCCTGCCTGGTCTTCAGCTCCAGGGCCCGAATCAGGCAGCGGTAAAAGGTCAGGCGGTTTAATTTGAACTCATGCTGATTGAATCTGCAGGTCCAGCCGGCGTATTCCAGGGCTTTGTCCCAGTCACCTGCTGCCAGGGCCAGCAGGCATTTGAGCTCGCCGGCGCGCAGCTGTGCCCAGGGAGTGCCGGGCTCGGTCAGGATGCCCAGAGCCGGGGCGATCAAATCCTCATCGGCAAAGGGGGCGTTTTCCTCCAGCTCCTCCAGATAGCGGGCATAAGCTTCCGGGGTTTCCGTGCCGGCGGGCAGCGAGAGCAGATCTTCCTGATAATCTGCCGCCTGAGCCAGATTGTTCCAGCTGAGATCATCCAGGGGATAAACCTCGGACATGCCGGGCACGATCACGCGGTAGGCCGGAACTCCCAGACCATGATAAGCGCGCACATAAATCTCAAAGCCCAGCTTGTCTATCATGTAGCGCAGGGCCTTGTACTGATCGTGGGTGGTGCTGTTGAAATCCCAGTGCACGAACTTAAAGTCAGGCTGATCCTTGAACATGCGCAGGGGCAGCAGGCCGGTGGAGGAGACGAAGTGACCTTCCAGATTGACCGGATCGGCACACATTTCCAGATCGAAGCTGGGTTCATCAAAGCTGTCCAAATCCATAAAGGAGCGGCCCTGCATCAGCTCGGTTAAGGTGCGCTCCAAGGCTACGGCAAAAATGGGATGGGCCCCGAAGGCGGCGGCACAGGTACCATTGGACTGATTGAACAGCACCGCGCAGATGACAGGGAAGCGCCCGCCCAGGGAGGCGTCGTAGCAGATTACCTTGATATTGTCGCCCTGCAGACCCTGCAGGGTTTCATAGGAAGTCTGATTGAGGCGCAGAATGTGATCGGGAATGGGCGGCAGGGCCAGTCCCTTGCTGATGATTTCCCTCTTGACGTAGCGCTCTATGATCTCGGATAGCGCCTGAGTCAGGGCCTCAAACTGCGTATTGCCGGCGCTCATGCCGTTGGAGCCGTAGAGGTTGTCCAGCAGGTTGATGGGAAAATACACCACCTCGCCGTTGCGGGCATTGGTAAAGGGGATGGAGCAGATGCCGCGGCTGACGGCGGAGGAGCCCAAATCCACCAGATCATACAGGCTGATGCCGGCCTCCTGACTGTAGAAGCGGCGCAGGGAGGCATTTAAGATGTCGGAGGGCAGTTCCCCTTCCTGCTGATCTTCAGCCTCAGGATCGGGCAGGGGGGTCCAGCGCTCATCGGAAAAATGTACCTTGTCCTCCAGGGCATTGGCCTGGCCCAGGAAATAATCGGCAAAAAAGGCATGAGCAGACAGGCGTTCGAGCATTTCGCCGTAGGCCGAGCACAGGGCGGCCAGGCGGGAGGCTCCCTTGCCGTTGGAGAAGATCACATGCGGCAGGCGGGTGTCAGTCAGCAGTACGGACCACAGCCCGGGCAGCGGGTTGAGCCAGTGACTTTCCTTCAGATTTAAGCCCAGATTTTGTATGATGCCCTTAAAGCGGCTTAAAGTCTCCTCAAGCGGGGCATCTTTTCCGATAATAAAAGTAGACATGGTTTCTGCTTGTTTCCTCAGTGGTGCGGGCCGGGCGGCGCAGACGGCAGTCAGGGGACCGCGGCTGCAGGCGATCATAACATTTTACAGGACGGGCTTACATGACGGCAGAGCAGTCAGGCAGGGAGCCGGGGTGGGGCCGGCGGCTTAAATTCAGGCTGCAGTATCTGCAGCTCAACTGGCGGGTTTATGCGGTGGCAGCCGTGCTGTTCGGGGCTTTTTGTCTCTACAGCACCTTTTTCAGATCGTCTGAAGAGCCCTCGCTGTTCGATCTTAATCTGCCGGTGCGTATAGATGCCCACACCTCTCTTACCGCGGTGGAGGAACAGGCAGGAGAGGTGGTGCTGACCTTTGTGCGCAGTCCTGAAGCATTTGGTGATGTTTCTGTCAGTGAGCGGGATCAAATCCTCGATCAAATTGTTAAAAATGCACCCGCTTTGTGCAAAAATCAGCAGTTTTATCATATTATTGCCTCAGGTAAAAAGCTGACTGTATTATTACAGGGCAGCGACGGCTCATTTGAGCGCCGCTACAGTCTTACTCAATGTCCGCTGCGGCAGGCAGCAGAATAAACAAGCTGTTGACGGCTTTAATCTGCGGCAGCACAACCGCATTTTCCGCATATTAATGACTGCCGGGCGCGCAGAAATTTTAACTTTAACAGGAGCTGGCACTTCACCCCGCCTGTCCGGGCAATCGGGGAGAAAAGGTGCCTGGAAAATATGGCAAAGAATTTAGGTCTCATCGGCTGGCGCGGCATGGTAGGTTCCGTGCTGATGGAACGCATGCAGCAGGAACATGACATTGCTCAAACTGGTGTCACTCCTCACTTTTTCTCAACCTCTCAGGCAGGCTGCAGTGCCCCCGCCTTTGACGGGGCAGCAGCAGGCACTCTGCTTGATGCCTATGATCTGGAAGCCTTAAAGGCTATGGACATCATCATCACCTGCCAGGGTGGTGATTACACTACCGCCGTTTATCCCAAACTGCGCGCCAGCGGCTGGCAGGGCTACTGGATTGATGCCGCCTCCACCCTGCGCATGAAGGATGAGAGCGTCATTATTCTCGACCCGGTCAACCGTGCAGTAATAGATGAGTCCTTAAACAAGGGCGGCCGTACCTTTGTGGGCGGCAACTGCACCGTCAGCCTGATGCTGATGGCCTTAGCCGGCCTCTTTGAGGCTGATTTGATCGAGTGGATCTCCTCTTCCACCTATCAGGCCGCTTCCGGCGCCGGTGCCCGCAACATGCGCGAGCTGCTGGTGCAGATGGGCTGCCTGTATCAGTGTGCCGCCGAGGAGCTGGCCGATCCCGCCTCCTCCATACTCGATATAGAGCGCAAGGTCCGCGCCTGCATGAATGCCCCGGAGTTCCCGGTGGACAATTTCACCGCTCCGCTGGCCGGCTCCGTGCTGCCCTGGATTGACAAGCAGCTGGAAAATGGTCAGAGCCGCGAGGAGTGGAAGGGCATGGCCGAGACCAACAAGATCCTGGGTCTGCAGCCCGGCACCGTGCCGGTTGACGGCAACTGCGTGCGCATCAGCTCCATGCGCTGTCACAGTCAGTCCCTGACCATCAAGCTCAAGAAGAATGTGGCCATAAGCGAGATCGAGGATCTGATCCGCGCCCAGAATGAGTGGGTACGCGTTATCCCCAATGACAAGGAAGTCACGCTGCAGGAACTCACTCCGGCCAAGGTCTCAGGCTCCCTGAATGTGCCTATTGGCCGCCTGCGCAAGATGATGATGGGCGATCTTTATCTGTCCGCCTTCACTGTGGGTGATCAGCTGCTCTGGGGTGCCGCCGAGCCTTTAAGACGCATGCTGCGCATTCTCTGCGCTTAAGCTGCAGTTTACAGATTACAGATGCATAAGGCAGGGCGAAATCCCTGCCTTTTTACTGATTGATTGATGTGCCTTGGCAGTATCTATTTCCAGCCGGTGCTGCGGGAGATCTGCCGGCGCGAATGCAGCTCGCGGGTTTCCGCCCGGCTCTTGTCTCCTTTCTTTAAGATCACCAGCACTGAACCTGTACCGCCCTTCCAGGCCGGCGCACTGTGAAAGGCCTGCACTTCAGGGATCTGCCGCAGCCAGTGCGCGGTATAGCTTTTCAGCAGGGCCCGCTGCGGTCCCCGGCTGCCTTTGCCGTGAATGATCAGCACGCAGCGGAACTCCTCGCGCCTGGCATGTTCCAGAAAACGCATGACCAAATCGTAGGCCTGCTCTACTGTTTTGCCGTGCAGATCTATGTAGTCTGCTTCTATATATTCGCCTTTTTTCAGGCGGGTGAGCACATAGGGCTGCACGCCGCTGCGCCTGAATGACAGCACCTCATTGGGATCTACCATGGGGACAAAGGCCGATGAAGCCTCCAGCTCCAGCTGCTCCCTGTCGGTGGTGGCCGCCTCCTGTCTGATTTTGGCCGTGTTTTTGTCCAGCAGGGGGCTGCTGCCGGCTATTTTGTCCTGGGCCATTCTGGTGATGCCTTCACCGCGCATCAAATCGGCAAAGGAAGTGTCATCACCCTGTTTCAGGTCCAGGCCGGCCATGGCCGCTGCAAAATCCTGATCGTTATTGTTATTGTTCTGGTCTCCGCTGCCTGCATCCATTGTTCCATCCTCCCCCGGCTTTAGTCTTGATTGCTGCAGATTGTGTGCAGGATCACTTCAGTTCACTCAGCAGTGCCTGTACCAAAGCGGCACTTTTAAGCGAGGCGGTGCGGGAGAACTCATCATAGGATACGGCACCGTGCTGATCGGCACAGTCTGATACGGCACGTATAACCAGGAAGGGAATGCCAAAATCCTCAGCGGTCTGGGCCACGGCCGCGCCTTCCATTTCCACGGCGGCACAGCCGGGGAAATTCTTTTTGAACTCAGCGCATTTTTCATCGCTGGAGATGAATTGATCTCCGCTTAAGACTATGCCTTCAAAAGGAGCGGGCAGACCGGCGGCGGCAGCAGCCCGGCGGGCGCAGTCAAGCAGCGCGGCATCGGATTTGATGAGCGGCTCGTGACCGGGAATTTGCCCGCGGGCGTAATTGAAGACCTGCAGGTCAAAGTCATGCTGGGCTGCGGCAGTGCAGAGGATGAGATCACCTATCTTCATGCCCGGGATGAGTCCGCCGGCCGCACCGGTGTTGATGAGGGCCCGGACCTTAAAGCAGGCGGCCATCAGGGCAGCGCAGTTGCCGGCGGCCACTTTGCCTATGCCGCTGCGGCAGATCACTACCTCCCGGCCGGCCAGCCTGCCGCAGCTCATGGTATAGGGACCGATTTTATGATCTTCCCTGTCTTCAAGAGCCTGCTGCAGGCTCTGAACTTCTTCATCCAGGGCTCCTATGATGCCGTACATGTGATGTCCTCCTCTTTGATTCCGCCCGGGCGGTATGCTTTTGATTTTTCTGCACATTGTACCAGTCATGGGGCAGGGGGCCAAACCGCAGCCCGCCTCCGCCTGGGGTGAAATTTCAAAATTTTAACCTGCAGGAAATTTATGCCGGTCTGCAGACAGCAGACCTGGGCAGCCGGCGGCCCAAGAGTTTTTGGCAGGCCGGCTACGATCCCTGACAACCCGGCCGATTTAGATGCGGGGCGGCAGGCGGGCTTTTTTATTTGCAACAATAAAATTGGTCAGGAGTCTCATTTTTCATAAGACAAATTTTTTCAAAATTTGACCGCACTCAAAATTTTGCACACTCCTTTAGCTAAAGACGGGGCTGATGTTCCAAAATATGATCACCAGAAAATTATCAACTATTAAGTAATGAGGTGTTAAGTGGATAACGCTCGTGACGTTGCAAAGCAAACTCTGGCTTTAGTGCTCGCAGGCGGCCGTGGCAGCAGACTTCGCATGCTGACCGACAGACGTGCCAAGCCGGCAGTATTTTTCGGCGGTAAGTTCAGAATCATCGATTTTGCTCTGTCCAACTGTGTCAACTCCGGCATCAGCCGTATTGGTGTCGTAACCCAGTACAAGTCCCACAGTCTGCTGCGTCACCTGCAGTCCGGCTGGTCATTTCTCAGAAATCAGTTCAATGAGTTTATTGACCTGCTCCCGGCTCAGCAGCGTGTAGACGAGGAACACTGGTATCAGGGCACTGCCGATGCTGTTTATCAGAACATCGACATCATCAGGGATCACAATCCCAAGTACATAGTGATCCTGGCCGGCGACCACATCTATAAGATGGACTATGCCGAGCTGGTGCTCGATCACATCAAACACGGTAAGCCGCTGACCATTGCCTGCATCCCCACCCCGCGTCAGGATGCCACCGGCTACGGTGTCATGGCTGTGGATCAGGATGGTACCATTACCAATTTCGTGGAGAAGCCCAAGGATCCTCCTGCCATGCCCGGCAATCCGGACATGTCTCTGGCTTCCATGGGTATTTACTGCTTTGATGCAGACTTCCTCTACGATATCCTGCAGAAGGATGCCGAAACTGAAGGCTCACACCGTGACTTCGGCATGGACATCATCCCGGCTCTGGTGAAGCAGCGCCTGTGCTATGCCCATGACTTCTCCATTTCCTGCATCCGCAACAAGGGCTGCCCGGAAATCGCCTACTGGCGTGACGTCGGTACCATCGATGCCTACTGGGAAGCCAACATGGATATAGCCTCCGTACAGCCTCAGCTGGACGTCTACGATACCAGCTGGCCTATCTGGACTCATCAGGTGCAGATGCCGCCGGCCAAGTTCGTGCAGGACATCAACGGCACTTCCTCCATTGTGAGAAATGCCGTGACCTCCGCAGGCTGCATTGTGTCCGGCTCTTCCATTGTGCACTCCGTGCTCTTCTCCGCCGCCCGTGTGCACTCCAACTGCTTCCTGACTGATGCTGTGGTTCTGCCTTCCTGCGTAGTACACCGCGGCTGCCGTCTGACCAAGGTAGTGCTGGATCGTGGCTGCGAACTGCCGCGCGGTCTCATCATTGGTGAAGATCCGGTGGTTGATGCCCGCCGCTTCTACCGCTCTGAGGGCGGTGTGGTGCTCGTAACCCGCGACATGCTCAAGAAGCTGCGTGAAAACGAGCCTGAGCTGTTCAAGGATTTTGACAGCTATCACACTGCTGCCGCTCAGCTGTATGTCTAATCCTGAGGGCTGAGACCCACAGGCTGCAGAAGTGCAGCGGTTAAATTACCAAGGTCCCTGCCGGTATGCCGGTGGGGATTTTGTTTTCTGGGCCGGTTCCTGCTGCGCCTGTAGGGCTGATCCTGGGCTTTGAGATCTGATCACTTGCTGCGCCAGGTCTGCAGGCTGCCTGTCGTGCGATCCGTGCCGCATGTTTGATCTTCTCATCTGTGCGGCGCCCGGATGCCTTTCACAAGAGCGGCATAAAATGGCAAAATAAGACCGGCGGCAGAAAACGCCGAATCGATTTGCGCTATAATCACGCGCGTTTTTGTCGCAAATCCCAAGTCATTATTTACATTACGAGGACTAACATGGCTGTGCAACCCATTGCAGTAAGCAGTGATGATCCGATCTTTGAAGATATCAGACCCTGCCATGACAGCGAGGTGTCCACCGAGCTGATGAAGATCTGCAATGACCGTGAGCTGCTGCAGGGAATTATCAATTTCCGCTATCCCACACTCTCCAAACTCTGTCCTTTTATCTTAAAGCCCCTGGTAAGGCAGTATCTGATCCGCAGCTGCAGTCAGATCAAAACCATAGCGGACTTTCAGAAAAAGGTGGCCGGTTTCATGCACCACACCATAGCTACCACCACCGACGGCGTGCAGTTTGAGGGCTTTGATAAGCTGGATAAAAATACCGGTTATCTTTTTATTTCCAATCACCGGGATATTTCTCTCGATCCGGCCTTTATAGATCTGGCGCTGTTTGAACAAAACTGCGATACGGTGCGCATTGCCATAGGCGACAATCTGCTCAAAAGCAGTGCCGCCACTTCCCTGATGCGCCTGAACAAAAGCTTTATAGTGCAGCGCTCGGTGGAAAGCCCGCGCGAGAAATTAAAGGCCCTGACCAGGCTGTCAGCCTACATAGGCCTGTCCGTGCAGGAGGGACACTCCGTCTGGATTGCCCAGCGCGAGGGCCGCGCCAAGGACGGCGATGACCGCACCGAGGTCTCGGTGCTCAAGATGTTTCACCTGTACGGCCGGCAGCTGAAGCTGTCCTTCCGGGACTATATAGCCGGTCTCAATCTGGTGCCGGTGGCCATCAGCTATGAATATGACCCTTCTGATCTGAGCAAGGCCCGCGAACTGTATGAGCGCGAGGTCCACGGCGCCTACAAGAAGAGCCGGATGGAAGATCTGCTGAGCATTGCCGGAGGCATCAAGGGTTACAAGGGCCGCATCAAGATAGTGGCCGGTCAGCCCATCAAGGACGGTTTTGAGACCCCCGAGGAGCTGGCGGGGCTGATCGATGCCTTTATCTGGCAGCATTATGAACTGTTCCCGACCACGCTCTGCGCCGCCGGCGTAAGTCAGGGAGTAAGCCCGGCCGATCAGCAGAAGTTTGCCTCCCGCCTGGCCGCCTATCCTGAATTCCTGCAGGACCGCGTCAGGGCCATGTATGCCCGTCCTTATCTCAATCTGCAGTCTCTGCAGCAGCGTGCTGCCCCTTAATTAAGCAGGTCCCGGCCGGGCCGGGACTGCTGCAGCGTGCTACAATTAACTATTTTATGTAATCCTGCAAATAACTGTGGAACAACATGCTTCATCGCTTTCATCCCCTTTACAATGAAGATGGCAGCGTCAGCTGGTTTCGCGCCGGCTGTCTGCTGCTGCTGGCTGTGTGCATGATAGCCTATGCCCTGCTGTCTGCAGACAGTGACGAGGCCGGAGATTCTGCCGCCGGCGGCACAGAAATACTGTCGGACAACAGCAGTGCTTCCGGGACTGACGGCAGCCGCGGTCTGCAGTCGCTGTTCGGCAGCGGGGAGTCCTCCCACCGCTCCATCATATTGGCGCACCGCCGCAATGCCCTGGACGAGCTGGAAAATGGGGCCGGCTTTTTGAGTTCCTGCGGCGATATCAATGCCGGCTTCATAGGCTGTCACTTTGAATTTTCAGATCAGGTGCTGCAGTTTTACGATGCCAGCATAGATGCCGCTGATGACGGTTTTTCCATAGTCCTCAGGGCCAAGGGCGGCCAGCTGGATGATTTGTGCGTGGAATACGGCATCAACAGTGAAGGCACGGTTTATGCCCTGAACAAAGAAGGCCACCGCGATATGTCCTGCCTGCCTGATCATTTGAAAAACCGCAAGACAGCAGCGCTGCACCGCCTGACTGATGATGTGCAGCCCAATCAGGCTCCGTCCGGCGCCCGTCCCCTTATAACCAATTCAGCTTCTGCCCGTGACAACAACGGGCCGGCAGAACTGCTTGAAATCAAATCCATCTGAAAACAGCTTTAGGAACCTTTATGAAAATTTCACGCGATGTTGTGGCAACTGTTGCCTTTACTGTGACCGATGAAACAGGCAAAGTGGTAGGGCGTACCGATCCCAAGCATCCTGTACAGTGCCTGGTAGGCCGCGGCCAGCTGGTGCGTGGTCTGGAAAAGGCCATAGATGGCCATGAAAAGGGTGACAGCTTTACCGTGACCCTGAACCCGGCTGATGCCTACGGCGTCACCGATCCCAACCTGATCTCGGAAATTGACCGCTCCATGTTCGGCGATTTCCCGGTGGAAGTAGGCAATGTCTTTGAGGCTGATACCGCCGGCGGCCGCATAGGTGTGGTGGTCAAGGAAATCAAGGAACACACTGTAGTGGTGGACGGCAATCATCCGCTCTCTGGCAAAACTCTGACTTTCTTGGTCAGCATTGAGGATGTGCGGGCTGCCACTGCCGAGGAAAAAGCCCACGGTCACGTCCATCCGGACGGTCACTGCCCCAGCGAGGAACAGGAGCATCACTGCTGCTGCGGTCATCACCACGATCACGAGGATGAGGGTGCAGAAGAGCATCACTGCTGCGGTCACCACCATCACGATCACGAGGGTGAGGCTGAAGAAGGCCATCACTGCTGCGGCCATCATCATCACGATCATGAGGATGAGGCTGAAGAAGGCCATCACTGCTGCTGCGGCCGTCATCAGCATTAATCCCGCCTGCAGCCTGAGGCAGGGGACAGTAAAACCGTAAACCCTGCCTGCATTCATTTCCCGCCCCCGCCAGGCGGCAGCACCGCCTGATCCTGCCTGCGGGGGCATCACAGTTTTTTGAGGCAAAATGAAGTTTATTATCCGTTTATTCCCTGAGATCTCCATCAAAAGCCGCCCGGTACGCAGCCGGCTGATACAGCAGCTGCAGCATAACATCATCAATGCCTGCAAACATCATAAGCTGGAAGTGCATGTCTTCAGTCAGTGGGACAAGCAGTTTGTCCGCTGTGCCGATGAGGACAGGGATCGCGTAGTGACCGAGCTCAGCCGCATTCCCGGCATTCACTCCTTTCAGGCGGTGAGCGAATTTGAGTTTGAGAGCTTTGAGGATATTTTCAACGGCTGCCGGGATATCCTGGGGCCGCGCATTATCGACAAGACTTTTGCCCTGCGTGTCCGCCGGCGCGGTACCCACAGCTTTACCTCACAGCAGGCCGAACGCATCTTAGGCGGCATGTTCAAGGCCAATTTTGCCAACAAGGGCGTCAATCTGTCCCATCCTGAAGTGACGCTGAATATTGAAATAGATGAAAACCGGGCCTTTGTGATCGAGGAGAATTTCCGTGGTCTGGGCGGATTTCCCGTGGGCTCGCAGGGCGACTGCCTGTCTCTGCTCTCCGGCGGTTTTGACAGCGGTGTGTCCACCTACTATGCCATACGCCGCGGTCTGCGGGTGCATTATCTGTTCTTCAACATGGGCGGCACAGCCCACGAGCTGGGGGTCAAAAAGGAAGCTTATTTCCTGTGGGACCGCTATGGCTCCTCCCACCGCGTCAAGTTCATCACCATACCCTTTGAGGAAATTGTGGGCCAGATCCTCGAGCGCACTCATCACGGAGTGCGTGGCGTGCTCTTAAAGCGCATGATGATGCGCACCGGCGCGGCAGCTGCCGCCAGGCTGCAGGCTGAGGCTCTGGTGACCGGCGAGAGTGTGGGTCAGGTGTCATCGCAGACCTTAATCAACCTCAGGCATATAGACAGCGTTACCGATACGCTGATCCTGCGCCCGCTGGCCATGATGGACAAACAGCAGATCATAGATGAGGCCGAAGCCATAGGCACTGCCGGTTTTGCCGAAACCATGCCCGAGTACTGCGGCGTGATTTCCGATCATCCCAATGTCTGCCCCAAGCGCTCCTTTGTGGAGGAGGAAGAGGCCAAACTCGATGCCGAGGTGGCAGATCGGGCCGTAGCTGCCGCCCGCTGGGTGGACATTAAGGATATTCCCGAGGATATCAACCGCCTGAGCACCGAGGTAGAAGTAGTGTCGGAGCTCAGGGAAGGAGATGTGGTACTTGATGTCAGATCCCCGGATGATGCCGCCCGCAGCCCGCTGCAGCTTGAGGGGCATCAGGTCATATGCATGCCTTTTTATCGTACGGCCAAAGATTTCGGCAGCCTTGACAAAATGAAGACTTATGCCCTTTACTGTGATCAGGGGGTGATGTCCCTGATGCAGGCCCGGCAGCTCAAGGAGCTGGGGCATCATAATGTCAGGGTCTGGCGCCCGGCTTAATATCAGCTCTTCACCTGAGGATTTGTCTGCCCATGAAAAAGATTGTTCTGCTTAGTCTGGCTGCCGCGGCCCTGGCCGCCGGCGGCTGCTCCGGCGTCAGCGTCCGTACCAATTTAAATCCCGGCAACTTCACCGATTACTTCAAGGCTTCCGGAGTAGATGTAGTGACTTATGAGGAGCTGGAGGGAAGCAATTACGTGCGCCTGGGCACTGCCCGCGGGCTGTCCTGTCAGGAGGATGCGGACAGCTTCCCGGCCAATGAAGCCGATGCCCGCACCGAGCTCAAGCGCCATGCCGTGGATATGGGCGCCAATGCCCTGGTCATCAATCAATGCATCCGGGCTGCCGAAACCGGAGCCTGTTCACTGTCCGTGACCTGCTATGGTGATGCGCTTTATGTCAAAGACTCCCATTGAGTTTTCCCTGCCGCAGATAGGGGTGATGCACACCCCTTACGGTCAGAAATTTGCGGTGCCCAGGCAGGGCGGCCTGGCACCGGATGCGCTGAGCGAAATAGAATTCTTTGCCCCTTACGGTGACCCTCAGGCCTTTGTCGGTCTTGAGGGTTTTTCACATCTTTATGTGATCTTCATGTTTCATGAAATAGCCGAACAGCCTTTTAGGGCCATGGTGCGCCCGCCGCGCCTGGGCGGCAATCAGCATCTGGGGGTCTTTGCCACGCGCAGTCCCTTCAGGCCGGCACGGCTGGGGCTGTCGGTGCTGCAGCTTTGCGGCATGCGGGTGGAAAAAGGCCTGATGCGCCTGCAGGTGGCCGGCGCCGATATGGTGGACGGCACTCCGGTAGTGGACGTCAAGCCCTATGTGCCCTTTGTAGATGCTCATCCCGAGGCCAGCGGGGGCTTTGCCGCCGAGCCGCCGGTGCTCAGGGAAGTGCGCTGTACCCCGGAGGCGGAAGCCTGTCTGCAGCGTCTGCTGACGGCACAGCAGCGCCGGGCCCTGCAGCAGATCTTGGCCCAGGATCCGCGTCCGGCCTATAAAGCCAGGGAGGAGGATGAGCGGATTTATTTTGCCCGGCTGTGGGATCTGAATATAGGTTTTAAGGTCAGCGGCGGCGTGGTGACTGTATGTACGGTACAGCCTGCCGCCGGGACCTGCTAGAGGAGAGCTCAAATGCGTTACCGGCATGTGCTGTTTGATTTGGACGGCACTCTCTATGACAGTTATTTTGCCAATATAGATGCGCTGGCAGAGCTGATGCAGCGTTTCTTTCCGGATCGCCCCTTTGGCCGGGAGGAATTCGATCCCATCTTCGGCATCCCGGGACGGCAGGGCCTGGCCGCGCTGGGACTTAATGCGCAGGAGGTGGATCGGATTTATCCTCTCTGGCTGGAAGGCTGTGTCAAAAGGGCAGATACAGTCAAAATCTTTGCTGATGTGCCGCCGGTGCTGGCCTGGCTGGCCCGCCGGCAGATTAAGATGGCCGTGATCACCTCCAGGCGGCGGCACAGCGCTTTTGCCGGTACTATTGGGGACTGTCTGCCGCCGCAGCTGCGTCCCTATATCCACACCGCCGTCTGTGCCGATGATGTCCCTCATCCCAAGCCGGCACCGGATTCCATTCTGCATTACATGCAGCAGACCGGGGCCTCCCGGGAGGAGATCCTGTTTGTAGGGGACACCAAAACCGATATGCAGTGCGCCGATGCCGCCGGGGTGGATTTTGCCCTGGCCTTGTGGGGCGGCTCGGTAAGGGAGCATTTAAACTGCCGGCATTACCTGCGTACTCCTTTCGATCTCATCAATATCCTGACGGCTCTGCCGCCGCATGAGCAGTGGTTTGAGTGGGCCCGCGAAATTCAGGCCATAGGACAGATCGGGCTTAATTACTGCAAGGATGTTTACGATGAAGAGCGCTGGACCCGCCTGCGTCAGATTGCCGCGGAAATGTTGGCCGCCGGCTGTCAGCTGCCGGTGGAAGCGGTACAGGACAGCTTTTTGTTTGACCGCGGCTACATCACCCCCAAGGTAGACACCAGGGCAGCCATTTTCAATCCTCAGGGAGAAATCCTGCTGGTGCAGGAGAAGAACGGATTGTGGAATCTGCCCGGCGGCTGGTGCGATGAAAACATGTCCGTGGTGGACAATGTAGTCAAGGAAGTGCGGGAGGAGGCCGGTCTGGCCTGCAGTGTCAGCAAACTGGTGGCCGTCCTGGACCGCAACAGGCACAATGTGCCGCGCCTGCCTTTTGGGGTGGTGAAGTTTCTCTTCATCTGTACGGCCGAGCCGGGGCAGTTTGTCCCCAACTCGGAAACCATTGACTGCGCTTTCTTTGCAGAAGATGCCCTGCCGCTGGATAAACTGCGGCTGGATACCAATACCCCTGAACAGCTGCAGCTCTGCTTTGCCGCCAAGGCCGCAGACAACTGGCAGGTGGTCATGGAATAGGGAGAGCGCAGCACAGCAGGTCCTGCCGCCTGCATGATGATTTTTTTGCCTGTTTTTGGATAATTTAAGCAAAATTCTCTGTAAAAACAGAGCTTTTTTGGCGTATTCTAAGGCAGAGAAAACAGATTCTGCCGCCGCCCAGCGTGGCCTGGTCTGCCTGGGGGGTGAAATGACTTTTCTCATCCCAGGCCGGACAATACATAACAAAAGGAGTTTTCACATGAAAAAATTAGCTACTTTTCTGACTGTGGCCGGTATGGCCGTGCTGATGACCGGCTGTGTGGTTCCTCCGCCTCACCGCGGCGGCGGCTCCCCGGCTCCTGCACCGGCTCCCGCTCCCGCCAGAATGGAACAGCCTGCTCCCGCTCCGCAGGGCGGCGCCAGGCATTTTGCCCAGGTAAAGCAGCAGGAGCCTGCCAAAGCCCAGCCTGAAAAGAAGGCTGAGCCGCAGCCTCAGCCGCAGCAGCAGCCCAAGAAAGATCCCAAGGAACAACAGCCGGCCCGCAAGGCATAAGCAGGCTGTGATCCTGCAGCCCTGCAGAGACAGCCGCTGCAGCCAGTAATTTTGGCAATTACCGCCTGTCCTGTGGCGCTACGGGTCAGGCGGTTTTTGCATCAGGCAGCCGCCTGTCTGCTGCAGCCTGAAGCCAAAACATAAAGGAGGTTATGATGAAAAAATTGAGTATGGTCCTGCTGCTGCCGCCGCTCACAGCAGTTCTGCTGACCGGATGTACGGTCGCGGACTATGAGAATGTCGATCATGCGTTCCACGATGTGCAGGCGGTAGCCGCTGCCATAGCCGCCGTCAATGGTGACTATGATTATTCCGAGACCACAGCAGCTCCTGCACCGGCCCCGGCTCCCGCGCCGGCACCAGCCCCGCGGATGCAGCCGCCCAGACCGCAGCCCCCGGCACCGGCAAAGCCTGCACCAGCTCCCAGAGCCAAACCTGCAGCTCCGGCTCCCAAAGCCAAGCCAGCCGCTCCTGCTCCCAAGGCACAGCCTGCAGGCCAGGCCCGTCCGCAGGCTCAGGGCAGCAGGCCGCAGCCGCAGCGTAAGGCACAGCAGCCCGGAACGCAAAAGCAGCAACAGCAGGTCCGAAAGGAGCCTGACTCCAAGTTCATGGGAACACAATCCAAGGGTAGAATATAAGCCGGACGATCCCGGCCTGCTGCCTGAAGAAATTTACTGCCTGCCAAAAAATTATGCGGGACCTCAGGGGATCCCGCATCAGATTGTTGTTGAAGCAATATATTTTGAATGCAGTCAAACTGCATGGCATGACGGTGTCTCAGAGGTGAGGTCAGCAGACTTGCACCATCATGCAGAGGATCTTCTGCCGCTACCGGCTGCAGAAGAGATGAATAAACCTGCAGCCTGAAAAAACCTGCCGCAGCCTCATTTCATCTGTTTGAAAATTATACACTTCCCAAAGGGGAATTTAACAAAAACAGATTTTTTTTTTTTTATGCAAGAATAGAACCTTGAATTTCTCAGTATAAAAATCTTATTTGAATAAAAATTCAGCCTAAAAATCTCCGGCAGCCCCACACTACAGAGGCAGAAAGTGCCGAAATTTAAGCTGGCGTCATTTTTTCTGCTGCAGGCAAAGTGTTACACTGCAGAGCAGTGACCCCGCGGTCTTTGCCGCCTGCAGTAAAGCAAAATAAGGTGAGTTATGCGTTTCCTAGTTGACCTTCATACCCACACCGTAGCCAGTGATCATGCCTACAGCACCATTATGGATTATTTCAATTATGCTGCTGACATAGGCGTACAGCTTTTTGCCTGCACCGATCACGGCCCCTCGCTGCCTGATGCTCCGCATAAGTGGCATTTTAAGAATTTGGTGGTGGTGCCCCATGTGGTCAACCATGTAGGCATGCTCCGCGGTGTGGAAGCCAATATCTCGGCTTCAGGCGGACTCGATCTGGAAGACAGCATCTTAAGCAGACTGGATATAGTGCTGGCCTCCTTTCATCCCAATTACACCCCCACCTCCAAAGAGGAGCATACCAGGCTGATGCTGGAGGTGATCAAAAGCGGTAAGGTGGACATTATCTCCCACCCGGGCAATCCGCGTTATCCCCTGGATTATGAAGCCGTACTGCTCTGCGCCAAGGAAAACAATGTAGCCGTGGAGCTCAATGCCTCCTCCGGCATCAATACCCGCATGGGCAGTCATCCCTTCTGCGTGGAAATAGCCCGTCTGGCCAAAAAGATAGGCAATGTGATTGCCCTCGGCACAGATGCGCACTTTGTGACCTTTCTGGCCCGCTTTGATGAAAGCATCAGCGTTATAGAAGAGGCCGGCATGAGCTATGAACAGGTGCTCAACACCAGCCCGGCACGGGTGCTGGATTTCCTGGAAAGCCGCGGCCATCCGCCCATCCGCTCGTTGCGCCGCCTCTTTACCCCGCTGGGCCGGCATTAATCAGATCATCCGCCGGTAAGACACCACAGCACCAATAGGGAGAAGAGCTGTGTTTGAGCTTGAGCATCTGCGCCACGACTGGTCCTTATGGCTCTTCAACCTGCAGCAGTGCCGCGGGCTGATAAGACAGCGCCACAGAGTATGTGCAGACGGTTTTACCTTTGCCCCGGCCACGACGCGGCAGCTGCCGGCCGTGGAGGAGCTGTACCGGCAGCTGTTCGGCCGGCCGCTGCTGGGCTGGCTGCACTGGGTGTACCGCTTCAGGGCCGCCGCTCTCATTTCCGTGCTGCAGAACTCAGATGGTGCAGTAATAGGTTTTGATGCCTTTATGTTCAACCGCGCCGAGGAAGGTGCCGGCATTATTCATGAGCTTTATCTGGGTATTGCCCCGGCATATCAGGGGCAGGGGCTGGCGGTAAAACTGCGCCGCTACAGTCTGGACACTTACAATCACGGCAGCCTCAAAGCCGTTTCCACCCTGGCGGCTTTGAATGACCTCAAAGCCCTGCGCACCGCCCAGCATGCCGGTTTTTACATAGCCAAACGCTCGGCCAAGCCGCCGGCTCATTACCTCATATATAATCTCAGTCCGCAGCCAGGCCGGGCCTGAAGCCTTTAATCTGCTGTCTGCCCGCCTGCTGCTGTTGGTTTTCTTTGGTATTTTCATTGACAGGAGCTTTGCGTGTCTCATCAAACCCTGGGGCATCTGCCTGATTACTCGCTGGTGTCCAATTCTTTTGGTTTTCTGCGCAGCAGAATAGATTTTGACCCTTATGCCGGGGATGCTGATGTGGTGATCACCGGTGTGCCTTTTGATATGGCCACTTCCGGGCGTGCCGGTACCCGCATGGGACCGCAGGCCATCCGGGCTGTATCTTCCCATCTGGCCTGGGAACACTGCCGTTTCCCCTGGAATTTTGATGTCAGGGAAAAACTGCAGATAGCAGACTGCGGTGATCTGGTCTATGAGTTCGGCAATACTGAGGATTTCAAGACCCGCCTGCAGGATCATATCTTCCATCTGCTGCAGCGTCCCGGCCGCATCCCGGTGACTTTGGGCGGCGATCACTTCATCACCCTGCCTATACTGCGGGCCTTCAATCAGGCCGGAGTAAAGCCTGCTCTGCTGCATTTTGATGCCCATTCCGATACCTATGAAGTGGACAACTGCTGCGATCACGGCACCATGTTCCACTATGCCAAAAAAGATCAGTTAATAGATCTGCAGGCCTCGGCACAGGTGGGCATACGCACGGAATATGATCCTGATTTTGGCTTTGAAGTGCTGACTGCTCCCTGGTGCTGTGAGCACAGCGGCAGTGAGATTGCCGCCCGCCTCAAACAGCGCCTGGGCGATCGTCCGGTTTATCTGAGCTTTGATATTGACTGTCTGGATCCTGCCTTTGCCCCGGGCACCGGCACTCCGGTGATGGGCGGTCTGTCCTCAGCCAAGGTTCTGTCCGTGATGCAGGGGTTACGCGGTCTTAATCTGGTGGGCTGCGATGTGGTGGAAGTCTCTCCGCCTTATGATCATGCCGAGATCACTTCTCTGGCGGCAGCTACGCTGGTGCTCGATATGCTCTATCTGATCGCCTGCCGCGGGGAGAACAAATAGTTTCTCTTTGCATGGCGTAGCCGCCGGATGGTGGCTGCGCTTTCCCTCTGCTGCAGTCTGCGGGTTTTGTCCTGCGTCTCAGGGCTTTCTTTTGAAGAAAAAAACAAAGACGCAGACACTGTATATGATGCCCCAGGCCAGTACAGTCATCATACTGATATCACCTCGTCTTGGTATATAACCGATTACAATCAATGAGACAAACCCGATAAACGCAAGGATTATGAAAAGGAGCCAGGACTGCTTCATCTGATTTTCTGCCGTCAATTATGCCTGGGCCCTGGGCTCAGGCTGCTATAGAGAAAAACCGCAGCATTTTGCGCTGCGGCGTGGGTAACTTGTGATCAGGCAAACTCAAAGCCGGTCAGGGCGGTAATTTCGGCCTTGGCGGCGGCAAAATCACCATCTTTGAGATGCACTGCAGTAATGCCCATGGCCCGGGCAGCCCGGACGTTGTTGATGTTGTCATCTATAAACAGGGATTCACAGGCGCGGATGCCGGTTTTCTGCAGCAGGCGGCAGTAGATCAGGGGCTCGGGCTTGATCATGCCTTCTTCTCCTGAAACTATGATCTGCTCAAAATACTGCAGGAACTCGAAATTCTCTTTGGCATAGCCTATGGTCTCGGCAGACCAGTTGGTCAGTCCGAACAATCTGAACTGTCCTGACTGCTTAATCTGCGTGAGCATATCCACACCGGCGGCAATGGGACCGCTGATCATTTTGGGCCAGCCCTCGTAATACAGGCCTATTTCCCGGGCATATTCGGGATGCTCGGCCTGCAGTTCGCTGATGCATTCGGCAAAGGATCGCCCGGCGTCCATCTGGGAGTTCCAGGTGCCGGTGCAGATGTTGTTGATGAAATCATCGGCCTTCTGGGGGTCGCCGAAAACATCGTTGTAGAAATAGCGCGGATTCCAGTCTATTAAGACGGCACCGAAATCGAAGATGATGTTTTTAATGCTCACGATTCTTTCTCCGGGTGATTTTTTCTCAGATTTTGCCAAACCACAAAGGGGCACGCAACAAAATAGTGCACCGTAAAAAGAAAATACCTTTATGATAATATTGCAATCATATTTTCCAGGGCAGAAAGCCTTTTTCTGCCCGTTAATTCCGCACAGGAGTGAAAGATGTCTGTTAATGTAGTTAAGTCCGTCAAAGCAGCTGCTGTGGCTGCAGCTTTATCATGCGCTGCATTCAGCGCCGGGGCAGCAGATGTGCTGCGCGTCGGTACTGAAGCTACCTATGCTCCTTTTGAGTTTATGGATGACAATGCCCAGGCCATCGGTTATGACATGGACATCATCAAGGCCGTAGCCGCCACTCAGGGCATGGAAGTAGAAATCAGGAATATGGGTTTTGATGCCCTGATTCCTTCCCTGATGACCAGTCAGATCGATGTGGCCATAGCCGCCATCACCATAACCCCCGAGCGTGCCGCCAGGGTTGATTTTACCGATCCTTACTACAATTCAGGCCTGAGCGTGCTGATCCGGCAGAGCGATCAGGACAAATACAAGACTTTGGATGACTTAAAGAGTGCCGTGCTCTGCGGTCAGATCGGCACCACCGGTGCTGCCAAGGCAGCCGAGCTCTCCGGCGGCAATTCCAAGAGCTACAACTATGAATCCGAAGTATTCAATGAGCTCAAGACCGGCGGCTGCGACGGCGCTGTTAATGACCGCCCGGTGAACCTCTACTATCTGGCTACCTCCCATGCCCAGGGCATAGTGGAGATGAGCGAAATGATTACCTCCGAGCAGTACGGCATAGCAGTGAAGAAAGGCAATCAGGAGCTGCTCGACAAGCTCAATGCCGGCCTGCAGCAAATTCACGAAGACGGCACCTTTGCCCAAATTCATGAAAAATGGTTCTCGGTAGCTGAATAAGATTTAATTTTGGGAAAGTACATCAGGTCTTCTGGTGTACTTTTTATTTTTTTGGTACATAAACTCATTTATTGCGGACAGGTTCAGTCATGGGTTTTGATATTTCACTGATTACCAATCATCTGCCGCTGCTGCTGGTAGGTGCCCTGGTCACTATAGAGATCACGGCAGTATCCGTAGCCATAGGCACGATGTTTGGTCTGTTTGTCGGTATTGCCGAGCTGTCGCGTTACAGATGGCTGCGCGTACCGGCCAAGATTTACGTAGACTTCATCCGCGGCACTCCGCTGCTGGTGCAGATTTTCATCATTTACTTTGCCCTGCCCATAGTACTGGGCATGCGCATAGAGCCTTTTGTAGCGGCTGTAGCGGCCTGCTCCATCAATTCAGGCGCTTATGTGGCAGAAATTTTCCGTGCCGGCATTCAGTCCATAGACAAGGGACAGATGGAAGCCGGACGCTCGCTGGGCATGACCTGGGCACAGACCATGAGATTCATCGTCATTCCCCAGGCCTTCAGGCGCACCATTCCGCAGCTGGGCAATGAATTTATAGCCATGCTCAAGGATTCATCCCTGGTTTCCGTCATTGGCTTTGAGGAACTGACCCGCAAGGGACAGCTCATCATTGCTTCTACTTACGGCTCACTGGAAATCTGGACGGCTGTGGCCATTATCTACCTGGCCATGACCCTGTCCATTACCCGCTTTGTGGCCTATTTGGAGAAGAGGTTCCACTGATGATTATCATTAAAGATCTGCACAAGAGTTTTGGCGACAAGCAAATCCTGCGGGGAATTGACCTGCACGTCAAAAAAAGTGAGGTAGTGGTGGTGATCGGGCCCTCAGGCTCAGGCAAGTCCACCATGCTGCGCTGCGTCAATTATCTGGAAATACCTACTTCCGGCTCCATTACCCTGGACGGTCAGACCATCACCCGTAATGTCAACATCAATACCATCAGGGCGGAAGTGGGCATGGTGTTCCAGCACTTCAATCTGTTCCCGCACATGACCGTGCTGCAGAACATTACCTTGGCTCCCGTCAGGGTGCGCGGTATGAGCCAGGAAGAGGCTGAAAAAACAGCCATGGAACTGCTGACCCGCGTGGGCCTGCAGGATAAGGCCCATGCTCGTCCGTCCGAGCTGTCCGGCGGTCAGCAGCAGCGTGTGGCCATAGCCCGTGCTCTGGCCATGCGTCCTAAGATCATGCTGTTTGATGAGCCTACTTCCGCTCTGGATCCGGAGATGGTCAATGAAGTGCTCGATGTCATGAAGAGCCTGGCTGAAAGCGGCATGACCATGATGGTGGTGACCCACGAAATGGGCTTTGCCCGTCAGGTGGCAGACCGGGTGATCTTTATGGACGGCGGTTATATTGTAGAACAGGGTACTCCCGATGAGGTGTTCAGCCATCCCAAGGAAGAGCGTACCCAGAGCTTCCTGTCCAAGATCCTGTAAACCATAGGACTGCAGTACTTAAGACAGGCACGCACAAAGTAAACAAACACAGAACGGAGAGACGGCCCTGCAGCCGCTCCCCGGGCACACTTTAGGAAATCAGGACGGAAAGGGAAAATTATGCCGCAGATCAAAGCCAATATAAAATCAGCCTTTGACCCGCAGTCATATAAAAAATTGCTCAAACCGCGTTACCTGCTTTCCTGGCTCTCGCTGGGTCTGCTGGCTCTCTTAGCCTGGGTGCCCAACCGGCTGCGCGATATTTTGTGCATAGCACTGTCTTACATAGCCGTGCTGATCCCTACCAGACCCAGACGTATTGCCTATGCCAATCTGCGCACTGCCTTCCCGGAACTGCCTCCCAAGGAATGCCGCCGCATAGTGCGGCGCATGATGGCAGCCGGTCTGGCCGTCTTTATGGCTTATGCCGAGCCCTCGGTGCTGCCGCGGGCTCTGCTGCGGCGGCGCTGGAAGATAGTGGGGGGCGAATACCTGCAGCAGGCCAGAGAGCAGGGCAGGGCCATTATCTTTGTGGCGCCGCATGCCCTGGCCATAGACCGCTGCGGGCTGTATTTGTCTTATGCCGGCCTGCATATGTGCACCATGGTGCATCAGCAGAAAAATCCTGTTTATGACTGGTTTTTAAATGCCCAGCGGCTGCGTTTCGGCGGGGCGGTTTATGAGCGCAGTGCTGGTCTGCGCACCCTGATCCGCGAACTCAAAGCCGGTCACTCCTGCTTTTTCCTGCCCGATCAGGATCTGGGCCGGGAAAACAGCCTGTTTGTGAATTTTCTGGGCGTGCCCAAGGCTACGGTGACCACACTGCCCAAGCTGGCCCGGGCCGGCAATGCGGCGGTGATGCAGCTTTTTTCCGTGTACAACTTCAAAACTGCCTGTTTTGAAGTGCATTTCTCTCCGCTGTTTGCCGATTACCCTTCAGGGGATTTGCAGGCCGATCTCACTTACATGAATCAGGTTATTGAGGAGCAGGTCCGGCGCTACAAAGAGCAGTACATGTGGTTTCTGCGCTTTTTCAAAACCCGTCCGGACGACAGCTATCCCAATATATACGAGAACCTGCATTATTCCTCCTTTAAGAAGGGCCGCAGCCTGGACTACCGCGGACGCCGCCGCCCCTGGAGCGGGCAGACGGCAGAGACTGCCGAGACAGCCGATCAGGGCTCCTCTGCCGCCGCTGAGCGTAAGGCCGCGGACTGATCTGATCTCAATTTTCCGGGGCGCGGCTGAAAGTGCGTTCCGGCAGCTTTTTTGTGCTATAGTCTGCACTGTTTCTGCACTATTTTTTGCTTAATCTGGTCTGCTCTCCTGCAGATGGTGTTAAGAAGGGGAATTATGTTTTTTGATCATATCGAGGCGGCTCCTGCCGATCCTATTTTCGGTTTAACCGAGGCCTACAAGAGTGACGACAGAGCCGGAAAGATTAATCTTGGTGCCGGTGTATATCAGAATGAAGACGGCGTAAATCCGGTCTTAAAGTGCGTCAAGGAAGCAGAGAAGCGCATTCTGGAGACTGAAACCTCCAAGTCCTATCTGCCTATCACCGGTATGCCTGAGTTCGGCCGGATGGTGCGCGAAATGATTTTCGGTGCCGACAGTGCTGTAGTCACCCAGAATCGTGCGGTGACCTGCCACTGCGCCGGCGGTACCGGTGCCCTGCGCACAGGTGCTGATTTCATCAAGCAGCAGAATGTGGCTGCCACTGTATGGATTTGCGATCCTACCTGGGCCAACCACTATCAGATCATTTCTCTGGCCGGTCTGAAGTTTGAGCGTTATCCCTACTATGATCGTGCCACCCACGGTCTAGCCTTTGAGCGCATGATTGAAACCCTCTCCCAGGCCAAGGAAGGTGATGTGGTGCTGCTGCACGCCTGCTGCCACAATCCTACCGGTGTTGATCCCACCCGTGAGCAGTGGGAAACCCTGGCTGATTTCCTCAAGGAAAAGAAGCTGCTGCCCTTCATGGACTTTGCTTATCAGGGCTTTGGCCGCGGCATGGAGGAAGATGCCGAGGGTCTGCGCATCATTGCTTCCCGCTGCCCGGAGATGCTGGTGGCCAGCTCCTTCTCCAAGAACCTGGGTCTCTACAATGAGCGTGTGGGTGCCCTGACCATAGTCTGCCAGGACAAGGAAGCTGCCGACAAGGTACTCTCCCAGCTGAAGATCACCGTCAGAAGCGCCATTTCCAATCCTCCGGCCCACGGCGAAAAGGTAGTAACCACCGTGCTGGGTGACGAGCAGCTGCGTGCCCAGTGGCAGGAAGAGCTGACCGAGATGCGTGAGCGCATCCGTCAGATGCGCGAGATGCTGGCTGCCAAACTCAAGGAATACGGTGCCGGTGACTTTGACTTCATGGTGGAGCAGAACGGCATGTTCTCCTTCTCCGGTCTGGCCCGCGATCACATAGATGCCTTAAAGAAGGATTTTGGTATTTATATCCTGGCTTCCGGCCGTATCTGTGTGGCCTGCATCAATACCAGGAACATTGAGCCGCTGGCCCGGGCTATTGCCGCTGTGGTCAAGGCCTAAAAAGGCTTAAAAAAGAAACTCTCAGGCCAGGCGCATCCTGCCGGCCTGAATCTGTTAAGGAAAGGGGACGCTGCGGCGTCCCTTTCATTTTGCTAGTCGGCCAGCGGCTGCAGCTCGGTGCCGGCCAGCGGGGCCATCTGCTCATAGAGCTCCAGCACCTTGGCCTGGCCGGCTATGCCGTTGGACAGCGCGGTGGCCGATCCTGCCGCCACCGCCAGCTTGGAGGCCAGTTTTAAATCATGGTGTTTGATGTAGGAGGCCAGGAATCCTGCCACCATGGAATCACCTGCTCCTGTTTTGTCCACCGCCACCCCTCCCGGGGCCCGCAGAATCAGTTCCCGCCCGTCTGTATTGACGAACACCGCCCCAAATGAGCCCATGGAGACCAGTACATTGCGGGCGCCTTCCTGCTGCAGATGGTGGGCGGCTTTGATGATGTCGGTTGTGGTATTGAGCTCCTGATTGAGATAGCCCTTGAGTTCATCCAGATTGGGCTTGATCAAAAAGGGATGATAAGGCAGTACGGCCTGCAGCAGCTCAGCCGGGGCATCGACAATCACATCCACCTTTTTCTGATCCAGGGCCTGAAAGAAGGTAGTGTATATATCCTGCGGCAGGGAGGGCGGCACCGTGCCGGCCAGCACCAGAAAATCGCCGTCCTGCAGAGCTGAGACTTTGCGGACCAGATACTTGATGTCATCCGGGGTAATACCCGGCCCCAGGCCGTTGATGCGGGTTTCCTGATGTAAATAGCAGGCCGACTGCTCCTTGAGGCGCAGATTGATGCGGGTGCGGCCGCGGCGTACCCTGATGAATCCGGTCTGAATGCCCGCCGCCGTGGTCAGCCGCATCAGCTCATCGCCGGAAAAACCGGCTACAAAGCCCAGGGCCGTGGAGGTCACGCCCAGATTTTTGAGCATGATGGAGATATTGATGCCTTTGCCGCCGGGTCGCAGCTCCTCCCTGACGGCGCGCAGGATTTTGCCCGGACGCACCTGTCCTGAGAGATCCATGACCAAATCAAGTGAGGGGCTGGTGGTGACGGTAAAGATCATGCATTTCTCCTTTTAGTCGGCGGCATCCATACGGATGCGGTTCCAGGTACGGGTCAGGGTGCGCTCCATGGAGGTGGGCGGCACTACTATGTGCATGCGCTTTAAAGTTTCCTGATCGTAGTAAATGCCGGGATTGTTGCGTATATCCTCATCTACCAGCGGGGTGGCATCGGCATTGGCATTGGCGTAGTGCACATAATTGGTAATTTCGGCTATGACCTCCGGGCGCATGAGGTAATCGAGGAACAAATAGGCATTGTCCTTGTTTTCGGCATCAGCCGGAATGGCCATCATGTCATAGCCCATCAGGGCTCCTTCCTTGGGGATCACGTAGACTATGTCCCCCCGGCCGGCTTCAGCTGCACTCTGGGCGGCCAGCTGTATGTCCCCGGACCAGCCCACGGCCATGCATATGTCTCCTGAGGCCAGATCGTTGACGTACTGTGAGGAGTGAATGTAGCGCACGCTCTTGATCATATTCCGCAGCAGTTTCTCCGCCTCCTGATAATCCTCGCTGTGCGGCGACTGCGGATCGCGGTTTAAGTAGATCAGGGCGGTGCAGATCATATCCGAGGGGCTGTCGAGCACGCTGACCCCGCAGCTTTGCAGCTGCTGCACCAGCTCAGGCTTAAACAATATATCCCAGCTGTCTATTGTGGCTCCGGGGCCCAGTATCTTTTCTACAGCCTGTTTGTTGTAGCCCAGCCCGGTGGAGAGCTCCATGTAGGGAATGCCGTAGGTGTTGTCTGTGTCTATTTCCGCTATCTTGGCCATTTTGCCGGCATCGAGATGTTTTAAATTGGGCAGTTTGCTCTTGTCCAGCGGCTCCAGTACCCCTACATCGGCCAGGCGCTTTAAGACATGCAGGGAAGGGGTCACTATATCGAAGCCGGAGTGGCCGGTCAGCAGTTTGGCCTCGAGCATTTCATTGGAGTCCAGCAGCACATATTCCACCTTGATGCCGGTTTCCTGCTCGAATCTTTTGGTGGTATCGGGGGCTATGTAATTGGCCCAGTTGAGGATATACAGGGAGTTTGCAGCAGCCTGCGCTGCCGGCAGCACACAGAGGCCGAGGGCGGCGGCGAGGGCGCATCTTTTGAGTGATGAGGCAGTAATCAATTGATAATCCTTGCAAATTTCGAAACCGGAAAATCTGCCCTGGCGGGCTCTTGTCTATTATGCAACGCCAGCCCGGGGCTGTCATCTGCAGAGCGGAGGCAATTTACCGCCGGGAGACTGCCTGCGGACGCAACCGACGGCGGCACTGCAGCAGAGGTTTTGAGTGTGTTAACATTAACACCAAAAATCATCACATATCTCACCAGATAAGGAGCGCAGGGCATGTTTAAGGGTGCTTTAAAATTCGGACTTCCCGCTGTAGCCGGAGCAGCCGTGATTTATCTTCTGGCTGCAGGTATTTTTACTTCCGCCGCCACTGAACCCTACCGGCCGGAAGCACTGCCGGACACCGCCACGGATCAGGAGCGGGCGGCAGTACTGGCCAGCGGCGTGACGGCAGCCCTGGATCATGAACTCAGCGGGTTTATGGGCTGGATGGTCAATGATCTGTGCCTGGTTCCCGCCATTCTCGACAACAAAAGCTCTTATCAGCGCGGGGTGATCTATGCCACCCGTCCGGCTTCGGATATGCTGGCCAAGACCGCCGCCCGGGTAGGGGAACGCGATACCATAGATCCGCGCCTGGCTGATGCCACCTCCCGTTACTTTACCTACGGTGAGGAAGTGTGGGGCTTCTGGTTTATCTATGACTGCGAGGGCAAATACAAGCAGGGCATCAAGAACTGGCAGGACTGGGCTGCCAATGTAGGAGAGAGCGGGCGTAATGCTGCCGTCTACAATGTCAAATCAGATGATGTCTACAACATCATCAAGTACTGTGCCCACATGACCGATTTTGCCCTGGGTCTGCTCAATGACAGCTCCATGGGGCACTTTATATCGGACAACAATATTTATTTTGCCAAGGGTGTCTCTACCGTGGCCGGCAATGTGCTGCGGGCCCTGGCAGCGGTGGACAATTCAGTCAGCCTGCGCGGCGGGGCGGAAAATCTCAATGAAGCCTTAAAGCGCTTTGACTATATTGAGGAATTCAATCCCCTCTACGTGTTTGCCGGCGGCAATGCAGTGGGAGATGCCATGCTGCCCAATCACGTGGCATCCCTGGCCAGACATCTGGATATATGCAACAACCGCTTAAATGACATGCTGGCCTCAATGGAAAAATAAGATCCCTGATGTGAATCGGCTTTCAGCTCATGGAGAGAATATGGCGCTGGTTTGAGCGCTTAGTCCCGCCTTTTCCCAAGGATTTCAAAGGCGAGCCGCCCGCCGGGCTGCTGAAGTTTATTTTCTTCTACACCAGAGGATTGTGGAAGTTTCTGATCATCGCCGGCATCCTGACCGCCCTGATGGCCGCCGGCGAGGCTTTGTTTTTTTCCTGTATGGGCCTGCTGGTGGACTGGACGGCCGATTCCGATCCCAGTACCTTTATGGCCAAGCACAGCAGTTCGCTGATCATGATGCTGCTGCTGGCCGGAGTGGTGCTGCCGGTGGCCACCATAGTGCATTCCCTGCTGCTGCATCAGTCCATTTCCGGCAATTACCCCATGCAGATCCGCTGGCAGGTGCACCGCTACATGCTCGGCCAGTCCATGACCTTTTTCACCGATGAGTTTGCCGGACGCATAGCCAACAAGGTCATGCAGACGGCGCAGGCCGTGCGCACCTCGGTCATCAAGCTCATCGATGTGCTGGTGCACATGCTGGTCTACCTCTCCACCATGGTGTGGATGCTGGCCGAGGCCGATCCTTATCTGGCAGTTCCCCTGCTCATCTGGCTGGTGCTCTATACCACAGCCATTTTCTACTTTATTCCCAGGCTGCGCCGTCAGGCCTCGGTGCAGGCCGATACCCGCTCCGATATGGTGGGGCGCATAGTAGACAGCTATGTCAACATAGCCACGGTCAAGCTCTTCGGCGGCAAGGGCCGGGAAACCCGCTATGCCCGCGCCGGCATGGTGAGCTTCATCAAGGCAGAATACAAGGCCCTGCGCATCCTGACGGCCTTTGATATCACGGTGCAGCTGCTCAATTATGCCCTGCTGATTTCCACCACTGTACTGGCCCTGCTGCTGTGGCAGCATGACTGGGTGACTCCGGGCGGCATAGCCGTGGCCCTGGCGGTGGCCATACGCATTATCAATATGTCACGCTGGATGATGTGGGAAGTAGGAGCCATCTTTGAGAATATAGGCACGGTTTACGACGGCATACATACCATAGCCAGGCCGCTGGACATCAAAGATCCCGAGCAGCCGCAGGCTCTGCCGGAGAAAGTGCAGGGGCATATCAGATTTGAGCATGTCTCATTTGGCTATCATCAGGATCAGCAGGTATTTGCCGATCTTAATCTGGAGATCCTGCCTGGTCAGCGCATAGGCATAGTGGGACCTTCCGGGGCCGGCAAATCCACCCTCATCAATCTGCTGCTGCGTTTTTATGATGTACGCCACGGCCGGATCACCCTGGACGGCATAGATATACGCGATCTGCTGCAGGACGAGCTGCGGGACTGCTTTGCCATGGTGGCTCAGGATCCTTCCTTAATGCACCGCACGGTAGGGGAGAATATTTCCTACGGCAGCAGCAACACTGATATAAGTGCCCTCGAGCGCGCCGCTGCGGCCACCGACGCACTGGGCTTTATTGAGCAGCTGTCCGATTACCGCGGCGGCCGCGGTTTTGAGACCATGGTGGGCGAGCGCGGAGTGAGATTATCCGGCGGGCAGCGGCAGCGCATAGCCCTGGCCCGGGTGGTGATGAAAGATGCCCCCATATTGATCCTGGACGAGGCCACCTCAGCCCTGGACAGTGAAAGCGAAAGCATAGTGCAGGAAAATCTGGCCGGCATCATGCGGGGACGCACGGTCATAGCCATAGCCCACCGGCTGTCCACCCTGACCATGATGGACAGGATTATAGTGATTGACGCAGGCCAGGTGGTGGAAAGTGGCACACAGCAGGAGTTGCTGGCTCAGCAGGGACTGTTTTACCGGCTGTGGCAGCGGCAGTCCGGCGGCTTTATAGGATCTTGAGCCTGCCAAGGCACCCCGGCAAACTGCCCGTTTGGTTGAATGGGCTGGAATTTGCAAGTATGATTAAATCTGCTTGAGGCAGCCACGGCGTCAGGGAGTGATTCCGGAAGTTTGAGTTCCGGCTGTTGAGGAAGCGCAGCTGCACTGGTTCGTGCCTCATACACTATGCTGCTATATTTTCTGTCAATGCTTCATTCCATTACGGAGCGTTGGGTTTCTGTTCTGTGCTGCAGGATGTCCCGGCTCACGCCCGCTGTGTTCAATCCTTTCTTCTAAGGCAGGGTGATTTTCGGTATCTGCTGCCGGCTTAGTCTGCCGGTTACGGCAGGGGCACAACAAACTGCAGCAGGCTTAACAGGCATAGTGATGGAACTGATAGATAATATTAGCAAGACCTTAAAGGAAGACCTGACTGCAGTGCTGCGTAAGGGCAGCAGGGTCGATATTGCCGCCTCCCGTTTTTCCATCTATGCTTTTGAAGAATTAAAGTCCCAGCTTAAGAGCATTGATAAATTCCGCTTTATTTTTACTTCTCCCGCCTTCATCTCAGCACTGGCTGACAAACAAAAACGTGAGTTTTATATTCCGCGCCTAAACCGCGAGCGCAGTCTTTATGGCTCTGAATTTGAAATAAGGCTGCGCAATGATCTTACGCAGCATGTCAAAGCAAAGGAGTGCGCAGCGTGGATTAAAAAGAAAGGCAGTTTCAAATCCAACATCAGCGAAAAAATGATGGGCGGATTTGCCGTGGTGGATGAAACCGTCTATACGCCTCTTTCGAGCTTTACCTCGGTGGAGCTGGGCTGTGTCCGCGGCGACAATGTCTACACCATGATCAATAAGATTGACGGATCGTATGCCCAACAGTACGCAACCTTATTTGAGCAGCTGTGGAATGACAACAACAACGTAGCTGATGTCACCGACAAGGTTATTGACTGCATCTCAGCCGTCTTTAAGGAAAATTCTCCGGAATTTATATACTTCCTTACGCTGTACCATATCTTTCATGAGTTTCTGGATGACCTTTCGGAAGATGAACTGCCTGATGAAGCTACCGGCTTCAAGGAAAGCCGCATCTGGAGCAAACTTTTCAATTATCAGAAAGATGCCTGCCTGGCAATTATCAATAAACTGGAAAAATACAACGGCTGCATCCTGGCAGACAGTGTGGGCCTGGGCAAAACGTTTACCGCACTGGCAGTCATCAAATACTATGAAAACCGCAATAAGTCGGTATTGGTGCTGTGCCCCAAAAAACTGAGCGATAACTGGCTGACCTATAAAAGTAATTATTTAAACAATCCTATAGCTGCAGACCGCCTGCGTTACGATGTGCTGTTTCACAGCGATCTCTCCCGCAGCGGAGGCAAATCCAACGGCCTCGATCTGTCCTTCATCAACTGGGGTAATTATGATCTGGTGGTTATAGATGAAAGCCATAATTTCCGCAATGGCGGTAAGGTCAGTACTGATGCCGGAGGCAAAAAGCACAACAACCGTTATCTGCAGCTGCTGGACCGGGTGCTGCGCAGCGGCGTGAAGACTAAAGTGCTGATGCTCTCGGCAACTCCGGTAAACAACCGCTTCAACGATTTAAAAAACCAAATTCAACTTGCCTGTGAGGGTAAAACGGAGCAGCTAGACAAACTGCTGCATACTTCAACCAAACTTGATGAAATCTTCAGGCAGGCTCAGAAGGCCTACAACGTCTGGTCAAAACTGCCGGCTTCCCAGCGCAGCACCAAAGAGCTGCTGAACCGGCTTAACTTTGATTTTTTTGAGGTTTTGGACAGTGTTACCATAGCCCGCAGCCGCAGGCATATTCAGAAATATTATGATACAGCCGATATCGGCTCCTTTCCTGAACGCCTGCCCCCGCTCACCCGCACGCCTGATCTGACGTCTCTTGATGCTGCAGTCACTTACAATGATATTTATTCAATTTTGGAAAGCCTTAATCTGGCTGTCTATACGCCGTCAGATTTTATCCTGCCCAGCAGGATTGGCAGATACAGAAATATAGATGCCGATCAGGATGCCTTTTTCGGTCACGGCGCATCCGGCCGCGAGCGCGGCATCCGCAGATTAATGAGCATTAATCTGTTGAAACGCCTGGAGAGCTCTGTAAATTCATTCCGCCTGACCTTAGGCCGGATTAAATCGTTAATTTCAGATACTCTGGACAAATTGGATCACGCAGATAAAAGTGCTGTTATTGACACAGCTGTGATCTCAGATCAGGGCTTTGATTATGATGATCGGGAATCAGATGTATTTCTGGGCAGTAAGAAAACACAGATTTCCCTTGATGATATTGATCATATTTCCTGGCGCAGATATCTGGAGGCAGATGTTTCCTTACTGGATCGCCTGCTTGGCATGCTGGCTGACATCAGCCCGGACTGTGACAGCAAACTGCAGCAGCTCCTTGTCGATCTGCAGCATAAGTTTGAGCATCCCATCAACCCCGGCAACCGCAAGGTAATCATTTTCACCGCTTTTTCAGATACTGCGGAGTATCTCTACGATAATCTCTCCCGGAGAATTAAAGATCAGTTTGGTCTTAACACTGCTCTTGTCACCGGAGATGTGGAAGCCCGTAGCACTCTTCGTCTGCCCAGAAGGGAAAAGCTGGATTTCAACAAAGTCCTCACCTTATTTTCTCCGCAGTCCAAGGATAAAAAACTCCTCTATCCGCAGCTGCAGGCAGAGATCGATGTGCTGATTGCCACCGACTGCATCAGTGAAGGCCAGAACCTGCAGGACTGCGATTTCCTGATAAATTACGACATCCACTGGAACCCGGTGCGCATTATTCAGCGCTTCGGGCGCATTGACCGCATCGGCTCCGGCAATAAAGTCATACAGCTGGTCAACTACTGGCCCAACGTCACTCTGGATACCTATATAGGCCTGAAGGGACGTGTTGAAGCCCGCATGAAGGTATCGGTAATGACCAGTACCGGGGATGACAATCCTCTTTCTCCTGAGGAGCAGGGAGATCTGGAATACAGGCGTGAGCAGCTGAAGCGGTTACGCCAGGAAGTAGTGGATCTTGAGGAGATGAATGCCGGGGTCAGCATCATGGATCTGGGTCTAAATGAGTTCCGCCTTGATCTCATGACTTTCCTGAAAAAGCATCAGCAGGCAGAGCTCAGTCCCCTGGGCCTGCACGCGGTGGTTCCTGCCGGTCAAAACTGCCCGCCGGGCGTGATCTTTGTGCTTAAAAACCGCTGCAGCGAGGTGAAGCTCGACTATAAAAACAGGCTGCACCCCTTCTATATGGTCTATATCTCGGAAGACCAAGAGGTTGTGGTCAATCATATGTCGCCCAAAGAGCTGCTGGATCGCTTCCGCAGTCTCTGCAGTAGGCGCTCCAGTCCTGATCCGCAGGCCTGCCGCAAGTTCAATCAGCTGACGCATGATGGAAAGAACATGAGGCATTATTCAGCCATGCTTAATGTTGCCATTGAATCCATAGTCAATATTAAAGAGCAGAACGACATAGACGGCTTTTTAAGCGGTGCTGCCGAAGCAATGCGCAGCGGTTGCATCAGGGGTCTGGATGATTTTGAGTTGATTTGCTTTTTGGTAGTGGAGTAGGTCATGTTTGGTCTGCCACCTACCACCGCCCGACATCAGCCGCTGCCCAAAAAAGCGGTTTATGCTCGCTATGAGCTTAAAGCGGGGCAGAAAGCCGAGCTGGATGCCGATATATCCCGTATGGATATTGTGGCGCTTATTGCACCGGAGACCGTGCCCGCTCTGGCTCCCGGGAATGACGTTAAGGATTTTTATGTGCTGGCAGTGCAGCTGAAGCGCCGGGCTTTCGATCCCAAAAACATCAGTCTGCTGGCCAGACTTATTCCGCAGCGGATCGTCTTTGCTCTGCAGTATGCGGGTAGTACACAATTTGCAGTTTTCCACAGCAGGCTGTTGCTCTCCGCCTGGTGCACAGACGAGCAGGCTGCCATTCCTCTGAGCGGGCTTAATCTTGATGCAGTCTGGGAAAATCTGGTTAAGGTTATCGGGCAGGTTGAAGTAGCCGGTGGCGGCAGCCTGACTGAGCAGATAGAAGCTGATGCAAAGCAGAGCAGACTGCTGAGGAAAATTGCTGCCCTGCAGAAGAAAATGGCCGGAGATAAACAGCCGCGCAGAAAAAGACTTTATTTTGAAGAAATTAAAAAATTAAAAGAGCAGCTAAATGGACAAACTAAAAATGCAGAGCCCTGATGTAGTGCGCTCAAATATAAGAAAATTGGCTGAATTGTTTCCTGGTTGTGTTACTGAAAAATTAAATAATAATGGGAAAACAGAATTAGCAGTCGATTTTGATAAATTACAAGCTGAACTGTCTAATAATATTACTAAGGGGGGGGGGTAGAGAGGTATCAATTTACCTGGCCTGGTAAACGTGATGCTGCCAGGCTGGCAAACACTTCCACCACCATGACACTGCGTCCCTGCCGGGAAGAAAGTGTAGAGTTTGACAACACGCAAAACCTGTATATTGAAGGCGACAATCTGGAAGTACTCAAGATATTAAGGGAAACATATCTTGGTAAGGTAAAAATGATCTATATCGACCCTCCATATAATACAGGCAATGATTTCGTTTATAACGATGAATTTGCGCAGAGCAAGGATAAATTTGAAGAGCAAAGTGGCCTGTATGATGAAGAGGGAATGCAGACTATAGATCCCATGCAGCGCAATACAGAAAGTAATGGGCGCTTTCATACAGACTGGCTGAATATGATTTATCCCAGATTAAAAATTGCCAGGGACTTATTAAGTGATGATGGTGTTATATTCATATCAATTGATGATAATGAGCAGAAAAATTTAATAAAATTATGCGATGAAATATTTGGTGAACAGAGTTTTGTTGCAACTTTTCCATGGCGTAAAAGAACTGCAAAGTCAGATGTGCCATTTGGTATTTCTCAGGATTATGAATGGATAATTAGTTATGCCAAAACAAATTTATTTTGTGCCAGCATAAAAGGGAAAGAAAGAAAATACTATGAAACGCCGGATTTTCCAGGAAAACCCTGGCGGGTACATGATTTGACTAAACAGACAACAGCTAGTGAACGTCCAAACAGTTTTTTTACGATAACAAATCCAAGAACAGGTGAAAGATTTCCGGCTAATCCAAATAATACATGGAGAATAACAGTTGATACAATTAAAGATTATATGAAAGATAATCGTATTGTTTTTCCTGGTGATTATGATTTTTTAAAAATAAAGAAACCTGTATTGCGCTATTGGAAGAAAGATGATTTAAAAAAATCAGGAGAAAATTTTGGCAGAATATCTGTAAGTACTAATTTCCCAGAAATTGTAGGCATGTCTTTGGATGGTACTAAGGAAATAACTGCACTGTTCAATGGTAAAATTTTTAGTTATCCCAAACCAGTTGGGCTTATTAAATTTTTGCTCAGTTTTGTAAATAAAAGTAAAGATGCTGTTATTTTAGATTTTTTCTCAGGATCAGCTACAACAGCGCACGCAGTTATGCAATTAAATACGGAAGATGGTGGTAAACGCAAATTCATCATGGTACAGCTTCCGGAAAAAACAGATACAAACAGTGAAGCCTTTAAAGCCGGTTACAAAAACATCTGTGAGATTGGTAAAGAGCGCATCCGCCGTGCTGGAAGAAAAATTAAAGAAGACAATAAAGATAAGAGTGGCATAGATAAATTAGATATCGGGTTCAGGGTATTAAAGCTTGATTCATCAAACATGCAGGATGTTTATTATTCTCCTGAACACTTTGAAAGCAATATGTTGTTTAAGGACAATATTAAACAAGATCGTACCGGAGAAGATCTTCTTTTCCAGGTAATGCTGAGTCTTGGAATTGAATTGTCAGTCAAAATTCAATCAGTTCGCATAAAGGGAACGGAAGTTTTTGATGTTGACGGGTCATATTTGATTGCATGTTTTGCCCCTGATGTCAGTGAAGATGTAATAACTGAAATAGCGAAACAAAAGCCGGTTTATTTTGTAATGCGTGATGCATCTGCTGCCAATGACAGTGTTATAGATAACTTTGAACAAATATTTAAATATTACTCTCCTGATACAATTTGTA